>DJDA01000043.1 GCA_002430835.1 Brevundimonas sp. UBA5936 | reverse complement strand
GACATCCTGCGCGCCATTCAGGGCGAGCCCGCCGATCTCACGATCGAAGCCGCCGAACAGCCCGCCGCCCTGCCCGTGCTGGCGGCGCGCGACACGACCGCCTCGGGCGATCCCCGAACCGCCGCCGTGGCCGAGGCCGCGCAGGAAGGCCCGGTCGTGGTCGTCTTCTCGCCCGCCGACGCCGAGGCCATGACTGCCGCCCAGACGGGCGCGCGCGCGATCCTGAACCTGCCCGCCCTGGCGGCGCTGGCCGGGGCGGACTTCGACGCCGCCCTGGACGCGCTGGTCGCCCTGTGGATCACGGCGCTGGACATCGAACTGGACCAGACGAGCCGGGCCGAAGCGCTGGCCGCGCGGCCCATCGCCCTGGGCCTCGGCGGCCTGGCGGATTGGGCGGTCAGCCAGGACGGGGCCGACCCTGTCGCGCAGGCGTCCGCCCTCGGGTGCCGCGTCGCTGACATGGCATGTCAGACCTCCTGCGAGCTGGCGGCCCGACTGGCGCCCTGCCCCGAATGGGCGACCGCCAAGGATGACGTCATCGCCGTGCTTCAGGCGCAAGGGCGCGACGCCGCCGCGTTGGAGCCGAACGGGCGACGCAACGCCGTGATCGGCCTGTTCGTCGACGAGGCCGAGTTGGACCTGCGGCTAGGCCTGTCGCCGTTCGGCGCGATGGATGTGTTCCAGACCGCCGACGAAGAGGTCGCCCGGCGACTGAGGCCCGCCCTGGCCGCCGCCATCGTCGCGGCGGGCGGCGAGGTCGAGGCGGCGGAGCGCCATCTGTTCGGCCGCCGCACCCTGGCCGAGGCGCCGGGCGTGAGCCACGGACGCCTGCGCGAACTGGGCTTCACCGATCTGGAGCTGGAGGCCATCGAGCGCGCCCTGGCCCTGGTCGAGGACTTCGGCCCCGCCTTCGCTCCGCCGGTGCTGGACGCGGGCTTCATCGGCGACGTGCTGGGGCTGACGCCGGACGAAGGCGCCTTGCTGCCTCGTCTATGCTTCACGGCTGAAGAGATCGAAGCCGCGACCGCCTATGTCTTCGGCCGACCGGACCTGTCGGACTGGGATCAGGCGCCGCCGTCGCTGACAGCCCTGTTGGCGACGCCGGGCGCCGATCTCGAGGCGGCCCTGCGCCAGACGATCGAGCCGTTCAGCGACGCCCCCGACGCCCGCCCCCGCCTGCTGGACTGGCGCTCCGACGCCATGCAGATAAGCCGCGCCATCGCCGACGGCGCGCGCGACGATCGCCGCGCCGTGGCCCTGCGCCGCGCGGAAGCCCCGCTCAGCTTCCGCCTGACCCTGCCCGAGGTCGAAGCTCCCCGCCGCGCCGAAGGCCCGCCGCAAGCCGCGCCCCAGACCGTCGAGCGCGTGGTCGAGAAGGTGGTCGAGCGCGACCGCACACGCCGCCGTCTGCCCGACCGTCGCAAGGGCTATATCCAGAAGGCCTCGGTCGGCGGCCACAAGGTCTATATCCATACCGGCGAATACGAAGACGGCGAACTGGGCGAGATATTCATCGACATGCACAAGGAAGGCGCCGCCTTCCGCTCGATGATGAACAACTTCGCCATCGCCATCTCCATCGGCCTGCAATACGGCGTGCCGCTGGACGAGTTCGTGGACGCCTTCGTCTTCACCCGTTTCGAGCCGTCGGGACGGGTCACGGGCAACGACTCCATCCGCTCGGCGACCTCCATCCTCGACTATGTCTTCCGCGAGCTGGGCGTCTCCTATCTGGACCGTCGCGAACTGGCGCAGGTCACGCCCGAGGCCGCCAATCTGGACGGTATGGACGGCGCCCCGACCGACGCGCCCCAGCCCGTGCCCGCCGCCCGCTTCATCTCCAAGGGTTTCGCCCGCGGCGCGGCGCCCGACAATCTGATCGTCGCTCCCTTCGGCCGGAAGGAGCCGTCGCCACGCACCACGCCGCAGGCGCAGGCCGGCCCCTGTCCCGAGTGCGGCGACCTGATGCTGTCGGACCGGAACGGGACGCCCGTATGCGGGGCCTGCGGCGCTTCTCCCAAGGTTCAGGGTTAACAAGTTCAGGGCTGAAACGGGACGCACTGTCCCGAAACGGCGGCCCGCTTCTTGCTGCGAGGCGGCAAAGCCTGGAGCCATCCGCATGATCCGTCCCGCAATCGCCCTTCTCGCCGCCGTCGGCCTGACGCTGACGGCCCTGCCCGCCTCGGCGCAGAACGCCTCTCAGATCAGCCAGGTGCGCCGCGGCGCCTCCTGCCCCGGCTGCAACCTGTTCCAGGGCGACTTCTCGGGCCTGGAGCGCACGGGTCTGAACCTGGCGGGCGCCCGCGTCCGTCAGGCGGACATCAGCCTATCGGTGATGAACCGCACCAACTTCAGCCGCGCCGACCTGCGCGACGTCGAGGCCTACGGCGCCGTCCTGTCCAGCTCGAACTTCACCGGGGCGGACCTGACCAACGCCAGCTTCGTCGGAACCTATCTGGAAGGCGCCGCCTTCACCGGAGCCAAGCTGAACGGGACCAATCTGTCGGGCGCCGAGATGTCGCGCGCGCGCGGCCTGACCCAGTCGCAGCTCAATCAGGCCTGCGGCGACCAGAACACGGTTCTGCCTTCGGGACTACGCATTCCCGCCTGTTGAGCGTCGCCTTCGTTACCACGATTTAAGTAGGGTTTTTACGGACTAAGGCGCATTCAAGAGGGGTGATGAAACGATCCATTTCACCCCTGCGCCGTCTGGCCCTCGCCGCCTCAGCCCTTGTGGGATTGACGACGGCCGCCCCCGCCCTGGCCGGCGCTGTGGACATGACCTTGTCCCAGGATCGCGACGTCGCCCGCATGGTGTCCCTGGGCGGCAGCTGCGTCCGTTGCGAACTGTCGGGCCGCGACCTGTCCGGCGCCACCCTGACCGGCGCCAACTTCGCCAACGCCACCCTGGTCGGAGCCAATCTGCGCGGCGCCGAACTGGTCGGTTCGAACTTCGTCGGCGCCGACTTCAGCCGGGCCGACATGCGCGGCATCGAAATGGTCGGTTCGACCTTCACCACCGCCAATATGACCGGCGCCCAACTGATGGGCGCAGAAGCGACCGGCGCCGTCCTGATCCGGGCCAATCTGACCGGCGCCAATCTGACCGGCGCCGAGCTTCAGGGCGTCAACATGAACAGCGCCGTCCTGGTCCGCGCCCGCCTGAACGATGCGGAGATCTTCGGCGCCACCCTGGCCAATGTGAACGCCAGGGGCGCAGACTTCACCGGCGCCGACATCAAGGCGTCCAACCTGTCGGGCGGAAACTTCGACAACGCCACCTTCCGCGACGCCGACCTGGACAGCGCACGCCTGTCCGGCGGCAGCTTCAATCGCACCGATTTCCGCGACGCCTCCCTGCGCCGCACCGACATTCGCGGCCTGGACCTGTCCCGCGCGCGCGGCCTGACCGCCGGCCAGGTCGAAGAGGCCTGCGGCGACGCCTCGACCCGCCTCCCGGGCGGTCTGACGGCCCGCAACTGCCGTGGCGGCGTCCGCGTCATCCGCACGCCGCCCGCGCCGCCGACGCCGCCTGTTCCGCCCATTCCGCCGCGTCAGCGCAACCTGGTCATCACCTCGGGCAACTGAGGACCGGACGCAAAAAAGGGAGGGGTCGCCCCCTCCCTTTTCCAATTCAGCGCTGTCGCCGCGATCAGATCTTGATCGGCAGCTGGGTGCGGATCGACAGCTCCTTCAGCTGACGCTCCTCGGCCTCGGCCGGGGCGCTCATCAGCAGATCCTGGCCCTGCTGGTTCAGCGGGAAGGCGATGACCTCGCGGATAGCCTGCTCGCCCGCCAGCAGCATGACGATGCGGTCGATGCCCGGCGCCAGACCGCCGTGCGGCGGCGCGCCGTAGCGGAAGGCGTTCAGCATGCCGCCGAACTGCTCCTCGACCACCGAGGCGTCATAGCCGGCGATCTCGAAGGCCTTCAGCATAATCTCGGCCTTGTGGTTCCGGATCGCGCCCGAGCACAGCTCATAGCCGTTGCAGACGATGTCGTACTGATAGGCGCGGATGGTCAGCGGATCCTGCATCTCCAGCGCCTCCATGCCGCCCTGCGGCATCGAGAAGGGGTTGTGGCTGAAATCGACCTTCTTCTCTTCTTCCGACCATTCGAACATCGGGAAGTCGACGATCCAGCAGAACTTGAACTGCTCCTCGTCGACCAGTTTCAGCTCCGTGCCGACGCGGGTGCGGGCCAGACCGGCGAACTTGGCGAAGACCGACGGCAGGCCGGCGGTGAAGAAGGCCGCGTCGCCCTTGCCCAGACCCAGCGAAGACATCAGCGCCTCGGCCGGCTCCTGACCCAGGTTCTTGGCGATCGGGCCGCCCCACGACTGCTGGTCGTCCGACCAGAAGATGTAGCCCAGGCCCGGCTGGCCCTCGCCCTGCGCCCAGGAGTTCATGCGATCGCAGAAAGCGCGCGAACCGCCGGTCGGCGCCGGGATGGCCCAGACGGCGTTGGCGGCGTCGGCGCCCAGGATCTTGGCGAACAGGCCAAAACCGCCGTCGCGGAAGTGGTCCGACACGTCCTGCATCTTGATCGGGTTGCGCAGGTCGGGCTTGTCCGAGCCGTACCACTTCATCGACTGTTCGAACGTCAGACGCTCGAAGCCCTTGTGCTCCATCGTCTGGCCGAAGTCGTTGGTGAAGGTCTGCACGCCGTCGATCGGCGACACAGGCTTGCCTTCGCCGAATTCAGTGAACAGGCCGTGCATCAGCGGCTCGATCGCCTGGAAGACGTCTTCCTGCGTGACGAAGCTCATTTCCACGTCGAGCTGGTAGAATTCCAGCGAACGATCGGCGCGCAGGTCTTCATCGCGGAAGCAGGGCGCGATCTGGAAATAGCGGTCGAAGCCCGACACCATCAGCAGTTGCTTGAACTGCTGCGGGGCCTGCGGCAGGGCGTAGAACTTGCCGGGGTGCATCCGCGACGGCACCAGGAAGTCGCGCGCGCCTTCCGGCGACGAGGCCGTCAGGATCGGCGTCTGATACTCGAGGAAGCCCTGGGCGCACATGCGGTTGCGGATCGACTGGATCACGCGCGAACGCAGGACGATGTTCCGGTGCAGCGTCTCGCGACGCAGGTCCAGGAAGCGGTTCTTGAGGCGAATCTCTTCCGGGTATTCCGGCTCGCCGAAGACCGGCAGCGGCAGTTCGGCGGCTTCCGACAGCACTTCCACCGACTGAACGCGCACCTCGACCTCGCCGGTCGGCAGGTTGGCGTTGACGGTCGAGCCTTCGCGCAGGACCACTTCGCCGTCGATCTTGATGACGCTTTCGGCGCGCAGGCGCTCGACGACGTCAAAGCCCGGCGTCTCGGGGTGCAGGACCAGCTGGGTCAGGCCGTAGTGGTCGCGCAGGTCGATGAACAGCAGGCCGCCGTGGTCGCGCTTGCGGTGAATCCAGCCCGACAGACGAACATTCGCGCCCGCATCCGTCGAACGGAGGGCGCCGCAGGTATGGGAGCGATAGGCGTGCATATCGGATTTTCGTCTGAAAACGGCTGTCGAACAGCGTGAATTAGGAGCGGGGAAAGGCCCATCATCGCCCCCGAAAGTCAAGGCTGGCGGCTGAATCGCCCACGACGCGCCATCCACAGCGGCGGACAGGTTGTCCCCGTGATCCCGCCCTATCAACAGAGACGCCCACGGCTCGGCCCGGCTAGGGTCTGTCCTCATGAACGCCTCGGCCGCCGAAATCCGTCAACTGCGCCTGCCGCTGCAGCAGGAGACACCGCAGCGCGCCTCCGACCTGGCGATCTCGGAAGCGAACGCCGCGGGCGTGGCCGCCCTGACCACCTGGCCGGAAGCGCCGGGCGCCATCCTGGCCCTGTTCGGCCCGGCGGGTTGCGGCAAGAGCCACCTGGCCGCCGCCTGGGTCGAACGCACCGGCGCCATCGCCCTGCACGGCGCCGAGGCCGCCCTGGTCGACCCGCTGGAGCTTGAGGGCCGCCCCGTCCTGCTGGACCGCGCCCAAGACGCGGACGACGAGAGCCTGTTCCACCTCATCAACCTGACCCAGTCGGGCGGCGGCGCCCTGCTGCTGGTGTCGCGCGATCCGCCCGCATCGTGGGCCACTGACCTGCCCGACCTGCGCTCGCGCCTGAACGCCATCCGCACCGTGGGGATAGAGGCGCCCGACGACGTGGTCTTCGCCGCCATGCTGCGCCGCGCCTTCGCCAGCCGGAACATCACCCCGGCCGATGAACTGATCGACTATCTGGTCCGCCGCATCGACCGCTCGGCCGACGCCGCCGAGGCCGTGGTCGACCGCCTGGACGCCCTGCACCGCCCGGTGACGCGCGTGCTGGCCCGGCAGGTGCTGGACGGGGAGTAGTCCTCCCCTTTCCCCGCTCATCCCGGCGGACGCCTAGATGAGCAGAATTATACCTGGCGTTCCAAAGTCTCACCCGCCGCGACACAATCGCGGTTGCAGCCGTCACAGGCGCGAGCGACAACGGAATCATGACTGATCTCGCGCCTATCGCCGTCGACACCACCGGCGAGGAAGTCCCTTCCTCGCGCGCCCCGCAGCTGGAGCTGTCCGAGGCGCTGATGGCCTCGCCCGAGCGGTTCATCAACCGCGAGCTGTCCTGGCTGGCCTTCAACGGCCGGGTGCTGGAAGAGGCGGCGAACGAGGGCCACCCCCTGCTGGAGCGGGTGCGCTTCCTCTCCATCTCGGCCAACAACCTGGACGAGTTCTTCATGACCCGCGTCGCCGGTCTGAAAGGACAAGTGCGCGAGCGCGTCCGCGTGGTCTCGCCCGACGGCCTGACCCCCGCCGAACAGTTGGAGCAGGTCAATGCGGCGGCAGGCGGCCTGATGGCCGAACAGCAGCGTCAGTGGCGCGTCCTGCGCAAGGAGATGGCCGCCGCCGGTATCGAGATCGTCGAACGCGCCCGCATCACCAAAACCGAGCGTGAGCGGCTGGAACCCGAGTTCCTGAACCAGCTGTTCGCCGTCCTGACGCCGATGGCCATCGACCCGGCGCATCCCTTCCCCTTCCTGCCCAACCTCGGCTTCTCGTTGGCGCTGAAGCTGCGGCGCAACAGCGACAACCGCGTCCTCTATGCTCTGGTGCCTGTGCCGACGCAGGTGCGGCGCTTCTGGGCGCTGGCGACGGACGGGCGTTCGACGCCCGGGCGCACACGCTATGTCTCGCTGGAAAACCTGCTGCTGCTGTTCATCGACCACATGTTTCCGGGCTGCGAGATCCTGGAAAAGGGCCTGTTCCGCCTGATCCGCGACTCCGACATCGAGATCGAGGAAGAGGCCGAAGATCTGGTCATGGAGTTCGAGGAAGCGCTGAAACAGCGCCGCATGGGCTCGGTCGTCCGCATCAAGATCCAGGCGGACATGCCGGACGACCTGCGCGACTTCATCATCGCCCAGCTTCACGCCCAGCCGCAGGACGTGGTGCTGGTCGACGGGATGCTGGGGCTGGCCCAGTTGTCCGAACTGATCCCCGGCGGCCACCCCGACCTGAAGTTCAAGGGTTATGAACCGCGCTACCCCGAGCGGGTGCGCGACAACGGCGGCGACATCTTCGCGGCGGTGCGCGAAAAGGACATGCTGATCCACCACCCGTTCGAGAGCTTCGACGTGGTGGTCCAGTTCCTGCGTCAGGCGGCGCGCGACCCGCACGTCATCGCCATCAAGCAGACGCTCTATCGCACCTCGAAAGACAGCCCCATCGTCGCCGCCCTGATCGAGGCGGCCGAAAACGGCAAGAACGTCACCGCCCTGGTCGAGCTGAAGGCGCGCTTCGACGAAGAGGCCAACCTGCGCTGGGCGCGCCAGATGGAGCGGGCGGGCGTCCACGTCGTCTTCGGCTTCGTCGAGTACAAGACCCACGCCAAGATGAGCGTCGTCGTCCGGCGCGAGGGCGACAGCCTTCGCACCTACTGCCACTTCGGCACCGGCAACTATCACCCGGTCACGGCCAAGATCTACACGGACCTGAGCCTGTTCACCTGCGACCAGGCGCTGGGCCGCGACGCGACGCGGGTGTTCAACTACATTACCGGCTACGCCGAGCCCGACGAGCTGGAAGCCCTGGTCGTCTCGCCGCTGAACATGAAGACCAGCCTGATCGAGATGATCGGCAAGGAGATGGCCGCCGCCGCCAAGGGCAAGCCCGCCGCCATCTGGGCCAAGATGAACGCCCTGGTCGACCCGGAGATCATCGACGCCCTGTATCGCGCCAGCCAGCAGGGCGTGCGCATCGAACTGGTCATCCGGGGCATCTGCTGCCTGCGTCCCGGCGTGACGGGCCTGTCGGAGAACATCCGGGTCAAGTCCATCGTCGGCCGCTTCCTGGAGCACAGCCGCATCGTCGCCTTCGCCAACGGCCACGATCTGCCCAGCAACCGGGCGCGGGTCTACATCTCCTCGGCCGACTGGATGCCGCGCAACCTGGACCGCCGGGTCGAGGTGATGACGCCGATCCTGAACGCTACCGTCCACGATCAGGTGCTGGACCAGATCATGGTCGCCAATCTGAAGGACGACGCCCAGAGCTGGGTTCTGGCCTCGGACGGCTCGTATCGGCGGGTGATCCCCAGCGGGTCGGAGCGGCCCTTCTCGGCGCACAAGTACTTCATGACCAACCCCAGCCTGTCCGGGCGCGGCCGCAAGGTGAAGACCCTGCCCGGCGCCCTGTCCTATCCAGGCCTCAAGCCGCGGAAGCGCCGCTGATGAGCCCCGAGCGAGAATACGAGTCGAAACAGATCGCCGTCATCGACATCGGCTCCAACTCGGTGCGCCTGGTGCTGTACCGGCTCGAGGGCCGGGCGGTCTGGACCATGTTCAACGAAAAGGTGCTGGCCGGTCTGGGGCGTGACCTGGCCGCCACCCGACGCTTGTCAGAGCCGGGCGTGGTCATGGCCATGACCGCGCTGCGCCGCTTCGCCGCCGTGATCGAGGGCGTCCAGCCGGATCAGGTGCTGGTCGCCGCCACCGCCGCCGTGCGCGAGGCCGAGGACGGCCCCCTGTTCTGCGAGCGCGTGGCCGCCGAGACGGGGCTGCGCATCCGCGTCCTGAGCGGCGAGGAAGAGGCGAAATATTCGGCGCTGGGCGTGCTGGCGGGCGATCCCGGCGCGCGCGGCGTGGCCGCCGACATGGGCGGCGCCAGTCTGGAGCTGACGCGCATCGGCGACGGTCCGCGCGGCAAGGGCGTGACCCTGCCCCTGGGCCCCTTCGCCCTATTGGACGCCAAAGGCTTCGACGCCGATCGCCTGCGCGGTCGCATCGCCAAACGGCTGGAACCGATCCAGGACGATTATGCGACCTCGACGCTCTACGCCGTCGGCGGCGCATGGCGCAGCCTGGCCCAGATGCATATGGCGATGGTCGAGCACCCGATCCGCATCGTCCACCAATACGTGCTGAACGCCGCCGACGCCCGCGATATGGCCCGACTGGTCGCGCGTCAGTCCCGCGCCTCGCTGGAGAAGCTGCCCGGCCTGTCCAAACGCCGCGCCGAGACCCTGCCCTACGCCGCCCTGGTGCTGGAGGGGCTGATCGACCGACTGGGGCTTGGCTCGATCATCTTCTCGGCCTGGGGCGTGCGCGAGGGGTTGCTGTATGACGGCATGGAGCCCGCCATGCGAGCCGTCGATCCCCTGCTGGCCGGATGTTCGGCCTGGGGCGGCCGCCAGGGCGTGGACCCCGCCCTGCCCCGCGCGCTGGACGGTTGGCTTCAGTCGGTCGCCTCGGCCCTGCCTGAAGTGTTCGGCGAGGAACGCGACGCCCTGCTGACGTCCTCGGTGTGCCGTCTGGCCGACCTGGGCGCGCGCCTGCACCCGGACCACCGCACCAACCTGGTGTTCGATCAGGTGCTGTGGTCGCCCATTCCGGGCCAGACCCACGCCGAACGCGCCTTCATGGCCGTAGCGATGAACGCCCGCTATGGCGGCGAAGCGCGCACGCCCGCGCCGGACACGGTCAACCGCCTGCTGTCTGAAAAAGGCCAGAAGCGCGCCCGCGCCCTGGGGCTGGCCATGCGGTTGGCCTGCGACCTGTCCGGCCGCTCGCCGCAGCTTCTCGCCAACGCCACGGCCACGGTCGAGAAAGGCGCCCTGCGCGTCACCGCCGCCAACGGCTACGCCGACATGCTGCTGGGCGAACAGACGAAACGCCGGGCCAAGGCCCTGGCCGAAGCGATGGACCTGGCGTTGAAAATCTAAGGAGCGACCCTCATGCCCGTGACCGGAATCGGCGGCTTCTTCTTCCGCTCGAAAGACCCTGAGGGTCTGGCCAAATGGTATCTGGACCACCTGGGCGTCGGGGCGCCGGAGGGCGTCTACATCTGGAACCAGGAAGCGGGGCCGACGGTCTTCTCGCCGTTCAAGGAAGACAGCGACTATTTCGCCGCCGACCATCGCTGGATGCTGAACCTGCGCGTCACCGATCTGGACGACATGGTCGCGGCTTTCCAGGCAGCGGGCATTGAGGTGCGCGCCGACCCGGACTGGAACGTGCCAGAGATCGGTCGCTTCGTGCGTATCCACGACCCCGAGGGCAACCCCATCGAGTTGTGGGAGCCGGCGCCGCCGCCGCCGGCCTGACGTCCCTCAGCCCTCGATCTCGACCACTTCGACGCGGGCGCCGTTCAGCACCAGGGCGATCTCGCCCTTCTTGAGCTTCAGCGCGTCCTCGCCGAACAACTGGCGGCGCCAGCCCTTCATGGCTTCGACGTCGGCGTTGTCGTTCAGCGCGATCTTCTCCAGATCGGAGACGGTGGCGATCAGCTTGGCCGCCACGCCCGCATTGTCGCTCTTGGCCTTCAGCAGCACCTTCAGCAGCTCCACCACCGAGGGCGGCGCCGGCTGGTTATTGGCCGGACGCTCCAGCTTGGGCGCATGGGCTTCCGGGTCGGCCAGGACGCGCTTCAGTTCCGCCGCCAGCTCCAGCCCCAGACGCGAGCCGCCGAAGCCCTTGGGCACCGAGCGCAGGCGGTTGAAGGCGTCCGGGTCGGTCGGCGCCTGGACGGCGATCTCGTCGATGGCCTCGTCCTTCAGGATGCGGCCGCGCGGCTGGTCGCGCTCCTGGGCCGCGCGCTCGCGCCAGACGGCGACAGCGACAAAGGCGGCCAGATATTTGGCGTTGAACTTCTTCGGCTTCAGCCGCTTCCAGGCGTTCTCGGGCGAGGTGTCGTAGAGCGCCGGGTCCGTGACCGCGCTCATTTCGGACATGACCCAGTCCAGACGGCCTTCCTTCTGCAGCCGGTCGCGCAGCTTGGGATAGAGGGCCGACAGGTGCGTCACGTCGCCCAGCGCATAGGTCAGCTGCGCATCCGACAGCGGGCGACGCGCCCAGTCGGTGAAGCGGCTGCCCTTGTCCAGCTCCTGGCGCAGCATCTGGCGGACCAGGGCTTCATAGCTGACCTGATCGCCGAACCCGGCGGCCATGGCGGCGACCTGGGTGTCGAACAGCGGACGCGGCATGGCGCCCAGCTTGTTGAAGATCTCCACATCCTGTCGGGCGGCGTGGAAGACCTTCAGAATCGATTCGTCCCGCAGGATGTCGAGGAAGGGCGTCATATCCAGCCCCTCCGCCATCGGATCGATGATGGCGGCGTCCGTAGGCGAAGCCGCAGCCTGAATCAGGCAGAGCTTGGGCCAGTAGGTCGTTTCCCGCATAAATTCCGTATCAACGGTGATGTACGGGGCCTTGGCCAAACGATCGCAGAAGGCGATCAGCGCGTCATTGGTGGTGATTGGCGTCATTCCGATGCTATAGCCCCGCGCGACGCCGTCGTGGCAAGAGCGCCGCGACATATTTTCGCCCCCGATTTCGAGCCGTGACCGATGAGCGACACCCCTGAGGCCCTGAAAAACGGTCTGACCTACGCCGACGCAGGCGTGGATATCGACGCCGGAGAGCAGCTGGTCGATGCGATCAAGCCCCTGGCCAAGTCCACGCGCCGCCCCGGCGCCGAGGCCTCGCTGGGCGGTTTCGGCGCCCTGTTCGACCTGAAGGCCGCCGGTTTTGAAGACCCGCTGATCGTCACCACCACGGACGGCGTCGGCACCAAGCTGAAGATCGCCATCGAAACCGGTCGCCACGACGGCGTGGGCGTCGATCTGGTCGCCATGTGCGTCAACGACCTGCTGGCGCAAGGCGCCGAGCCGCTGATGTTCCTGGACTACTACGCCACGGGCAAGCTGGACGTGGACGCCGCGCGCCGCGTGGTGGCGGGCATCGCCGAGGGCTGCCGCCAGTCGGGCAGCGCCCTGGTCGGCGGCGAGACGGCCGAAATGCCGGGCATGTATTCGGGCGGCGACTACGACCTGGCTGGCTTCTCCGTCGGCGCGGTCGAGCGCGGCAAGGTGCTGCCCTATCTGGACCAGCAGAAGCCGGGCGACGTCATCATCGGCCTGGCCTCCTCGGGTCCGCACTCGAACGGCTATTCCCTGATCCGCAAGGTGGTCGAGAAGTCCGGCCTGGCCTGGGGCGACGACGCCCCCTTCGCCAAGGACTGCACCCTGGCCCAGGCCCTGATGGAGCCGACCCGCATCTATGTGAAGCCGATCCTGCCGCTGATGAAGGCCGACCTGATCAAGGGCGCGGCCCACATCACGGGCGGCGGCCTGATCGAAAACCCGCCGCGCTGCATAGCCGAAGGCCTTGAGGCCAGCTTCGACTGGGATTCCTGGCCGATGCCCGCCGTGTTCCAGTGGCTGGGCGAGACGGGCGGCATTTCGGACCACGAGATGCGCCGCACCTTCAACTGCGGCGTGGGCTTCATCCTGATCGTCGCGCCCGAGAACGTCGAGCCGGTGCTGGCCGCCCTGCTGAACGCAGGCGAGACGGCGTTTGTCTGCGGGCAGCTGCAGGCGGCGTAAGGCGGCAGCCTTCCGACAAGACAAAAGCCCCCGGTCCACGAGACCGGGGGCTTTTTTGCGTCCACGATTCTTCCGCTCACCCCGGCGGACGCCGGGGCCCAGTAAGAACCGCAAGCGCCGCGTCCTGAGCCAAAGCACTGGATCCCGGCGTCCGCCGGGATGAGCGGGCATGAAGGGTTTCAGCCAACAAAAAGGCCCCGATCGCGTTGACCGGGGCCTTCCTTGTTCAGACTGCCGCCAAGATCAGCGCAGGCCGCCGTTCTGCGTCTCGTCGTAGAACTTGGCCATGTCGGTATAGAGCTGCTCCAGCGCCGGGCGGGCCGTGTACATCATGTGGCCGCCTTCATAGTAGGTGAACTCCAGGTTCCCGCGCAGGTGCGGCTCCAGCATCATCTGGGCCAGGTCGTACTCCGTGCTGAAGAAGGGCGTGGCGGCGTCGTAGTAGCCGTTCAGCGCCAGCACCTTCAGGTGCGGATTGCGGCGGATGGTCGTGGCCAGGTCGACCGCCGTGTTCGGCGTCGTCTGCGGGCCGCCAACCGGCGGGCGGTGGCTCCAGTCCCAATCGAAGCCCGGCAGGCCGCGCGCCGACTGGCGATAGTCCATGTCGGTGCGGTAGTTCAGCGTCGTGGCCACATAGTCGCGGAAGATGCTGAAATAGGCGCCGGTGATGGCGCTGCTGGAGGGGTCTTCCTCGGGCGAGCCGCCGACCGCATTGGCGTCGATGCCCAGGTAGCGGGTGTCCAGACGGCCGACCGTCTGGCGACGGTCGCGCAGCAGCTCCTTGCGGAAGGGGCTCAGTTCAAGGCGCAGATTGGCCTGATCCAGAACGTCCGGCGAAATGCCGATCAGGGCGCTCATCTGCTGGGCGATCTGGGCGCGTTCGGCGTCCGAGATCAGATGCCCCTTCGACAGGGCGGCCGAGTACGGGCCGATGGCGAATTCACGGGCGCGCTGGACGTGTTCCTCCAAGCTGGGCTTGTTCGGAATCTTGTTGTGATACCAGGCCGTCGCCGCATAGGTCGGCAGCAGGGTGACGAAGTTCTGCGGATAGCCCGGCTGGCGCACGCCGTAGTTCATGATCGACGACAGCAACACCACGCCGTTCAGCGACATGCCGCGGCTTTCCAGCTGATGCACCAGAGCGCCGGCGCGCAGGGTGCCGTAGCTTTCGCCCAGAACGTATTTCGGGCTGGACCAGCGGTCGAACTTGGTCGTGTAGCGCATGATGGCGCGGGCGAAGGTGTCCGCGTCCTGATCCACGCCCCAGAAGGCCGAACCCGGCGTCTCGCCCAGCGGGCGCGAATAGCCGGCGCCGACCATGTCGATGAAGACCAGATCGGTCTTGTCCAGCAGGGTCATGTCGTTGGGCGCGAGGTTGAACGGCCCCGGACGCTCGACCACCGGAGCGTCAGTCTGGACCCGCATCGGGCCGAAGGCGCCCATGTGCAGCCACACCGTCGGCGAACCCGGCCCGCCGTTGAACATATAGGTGATCGGGCGACGACCGACCGGCTGGCCGTCCAGCGTATAGGCCACATAGAAGAGGCTGGCCGTAGGCATGCCCGCGTCGTTGCGGACCGTCAGGGTGCCCGCCGTGGCCTTGTAGCGCATGGCGCGGCCGTGGGCGGTGATCGAGTGGCTGGTCGTCACCGTCTGCTCATCGGCGCTGGCGCGGGCCCAGTTCTTCTCGATCTGTTCGGCGTTGGCGTTGCGCAGACGTTCGGCCGCCGAGCGGATCGGACCCGAACCGCCGCTGGACGCGGCTTCCTGAGCCATGGAAACGGCCGGCGCGGCCAACAGGGCCGCAGCGCAGGCGGCGGTCAACAGACGACGCATATAGGATACTCCCCCCTAGGATGCCGGACTCTCCGGCGGATCGACGCTAGCGCCGCCGTTTCCGAAGAAGCAACGGAGTTTGCGTCAGTTGGTCGATATTCGTTCGGCGGCGACACGCCCTCCCCTTCGCCTTGCAGTCCCTCTTGCTAAGTCGCCGTCGGGGCCGCATGGCAGTCGCGCCTTTTTCAACGCACGAGCCGCCCATGTCCGTCGCCAAAACCCGCGTCGCCGTCCTTATCTCGGGAACCGGCTCGAACATGGCCAGCCTGATCGCGGCGGGTCAGGCGGCGGACGCGCCGTATGAAGTCGTGGTCGTCATCTCCAACATCGCGGGCGCAGGCGGCCTGACCAAGGCCGAGGCGGCGGGCGTCGAGGCGTTGACCGTCGAGCACAAGCCCTTCGGCAAGGACCGCGAGGCGCACGAGCGCGCCCTCGACGCCCTGTTGACCGAGCGCGACGTTCAGGTGGTGGCCCTGGCCGGATACATGCGCCTGCTGACCCCGTGGCTGGTCGGGAAATGGGCGGGTCGGATGCTGAACATCCACCCGTCGCTGCTGCCGCTCTATCCCGGCCTGAACACCCACGCCCGCGCCATCGAGGCTGGAGACCTTGAGGCGGGCTGCACCGTCCACATAGTCACCGAGGGCGTCGACGAAGGCCCGATCCTGGGCCAGGCGCGCGTGCCGATCCTGCCGGGCGATACGCCCGACATCCTGGCCGAACGGGTCAAGGCGGCGGAGCACGGCCTTTATCCCCAAGCGCTCGCCGATTTCGTCCGCCGCCCGTAATCCTTAACGATTTTTAATGCGACAGCCGGTCGCAGCCCGCGCAGGTTGCCCGCAAGCACGGATGCGCCGTCCCGATGGCGCAATCGCGCACGTCTGCACCACTGGGAAAGACCCGATGATGAAAACTCGCCTGATGGGCGCCGCCGCCATGGCCCTCGCCCTCGCCTTCACGGCTCAACCGACCTTGGCCCAACACGCCCACGCTTCGGCCACAGCCTCGACCACGCCAGAGATCAAGCCCTGGGGCTTCGACCTGGACGGCCGCGACCTGACGGTGAAGCCGGGCGACGACTTCAACGCCTACGCCAACGGCGTCTATCTGCGCGACACCGAGATTCCGGCCGACAAGGCCCGCTTCGGTCCGTTCGACGTCCTGTATGAGAACTCGCAGGCCCAGCTTCGCGCCATCATCGAGGCCAGCGCCGCCAATCCGATCAACGACAACGCCCGCAAGGTCGGCGCCCTGTACGCCAGCTTCATGGACGAGGCCCGCGTCAACCAACTGGGCGCCCAGCCCCTGGCCGCCGACCTGGCCGCCATCCGCGCCGTGGCGAACCACAGCGACATGGCCCGCCTGATGGGCGCCAGCCACGAAGGCTTCGGCGGCTCCCTGTTCGGGGTGGCCGTGTTCGAGGACTTGCAAGACCCCAACGTCAACTCGGCCTATCTGGGCCAGGGCGGCCTGGGTCTGCCGGACCGCGACTATTATCTGAAGCCTGACTTCGCCACGCAGCGCGAAGCCTATGTCGTCTATGTCGCCCGCGCCCTGACCGCCGCTGGCTGGAGCAACCCGGCCCAGGCCGCCGCTGACATCCTGGCCTTCGAGACCAAGGTGGCCGAGAAGCACTGGACCACGGTCGAGCGCCGCCAGATCGACAAGATCTACAACCCGACCCCGGCCGCGCAACTGTCGACCTTCGCGCCGGGCTTCGACTGGACCGCCTTCCTGCAGGCCTCCAAGGTCGAAAGCGTGCCGACCCTGGTGCTGATGGAGAACACCGCCATCCCCGGCATCGCCCAGATGTTCGCCGACACCCCGATCGAGACGCTGAAGGCCTGGCAGGCCTTCCAGACCGTCGATCAGGCCAGCCCCTATCTGTCCGACGCCTTCGTCGACTCGCGCTTCGAGTTCCGCGGCAAGACCCTGCGCGGCCAGCCCGAGAACCGTCCGCGCTGGAACCGCGGCGTCGCCCTGGTCGACGGCCAGCTGGGCGAGGTTCTGGGCCAGGAATACGTGCGCCTGCACTTCCCGGCTTCGTCCAAGACGCAGATGGAGCAGTTGGTCGCCAATCTCAGCGCCGCCATGACCGAGCGCCTGAAGGCCCTGGACTGGATGAGCGACGCCACCCGCGAGCAGGCCATCCTGAAGATGTCCAAGTTCGGCGTGAAGATCGGCTATCCCGAGAAATGGCGCAGCTATGACGGGCTGGAGCTGACGGCGGGCGACCTCTACGGCAACGTCGAGCGCGCTTCCGCCTTCGACTGGGCCTGGAACCGCAGCAAGATCGGCCAGCCGGTCGATCCGCTGGAATGGGGCATGACGCCCCAGACTGTGAACGCCTATTACAACCCGCCGCGCAACGAGATCGTCTTCCCGGCCGCCATCCTGCAGGCGCCCTTCTTCGACCCGAACGCCGATCCGGCGGTCAACTACGGCGGCATCGGCGCCGTGATCGGCCACGAGATCACCCACGGCTTCGACGATCAGGGCCGCAAGACCGACGCCAACGGCGTGCTGCGCGACTGGTGGACGCCCGAGGACGCCGCCCGCTTCGAGGAACGCGCCAAGACGCTGGGCGCCATCTACGCCGCCGAGGAGCCGGTCCCCGGCACGCACATCAACGGCGAGCTGACCATGGGCGAGAACATCGCCGACCTGGGCGGTCTGCTGATGGCGCTGGACGCCTATAAGCGCAGCCTGAACGGCCAGCCGGCCCCGGTGATCGACGGCCTGACCGGCGAGCAGCGCGTCTTCCTGGGCTGGGCTCAGGTGTGGCGTGAGAAGTCGCGTGAAGAGGCTCTGAAAGAGCAGCTGACCACCGACCCGCACTCGCCCGGCATGGCGCGCGCCGCCACCCCGCCGCGCAACATCGACGCCTGGTACGCCGCCTTCGGCGTCACCCCGGATCAGGCGGAGTACATCGCCCCTGAAAAGCGCGCCCGCATCTGGTAAGCGGCGCGGCCGGCGACGGACAAAAGGAAAGGGCGTCGGCTTCGCGGCCGACGCCCTTTTTGTTTCGCCTTGCGAAGAAAGCCTTACTCGTGGGGCTTCTTCGGCGTGGTGGCGGCGCCTGCGACGGCGCCGATGACGCCGCCGGCGACCGTCGCGCCGGTGTTGCCGCCGATCGCCTGACCGGCGACCGCGCCGCCCAGGGCGCCCGTGGCGGCGCGTTGTTCCGTGGTGGTGCCGCAGGCGGCCAGCAAGGCCGTCAGGCCGATCACCGGGGCGAGTTTCAGCATCGTCTTCATGGCGGTCATCCTTGTTCTTCTTCGAGAGACAGCGTGACCATGAAAACGAAACGGCCCGCCCCCGGTTCCGGGAGCGGGCCGCTTTATCGCTGTGCCAAGCCTCACAGAGAGGCCTGTTTCAACCCTTAGCCGACGATGTCGGCGTCCGTGAAGAACTGGGCGATCTCGATGCCGGCGTTCTCCAGCGAGTCCGAACCGTGGACCGAGTTCTCGCCGATCGACAGGGCGAACAGCTTGCGGATGGTGCCTTCAGCGGCGTCGTTCGGGTTGGTGGCGCCCATGACTTCGCGGTACTTGGCGACGGCGCCTTCGGCTTCCAGCACCTGCACGACGACCGGCTCGGCGATCATCTGCGAGACCAGTTCGCCGTAGAAGGGACGCTCGGCGTGCACTTCATAGAATTTCTTGGCTTGGGCTTCGGTCAGCTTGACGCGGCGTTGAGCCACGATACGCAGGCCAGCGCCTTCGATGACGGCGTTGATGGCGCCCGTCAGGTTGCGGCGGGTGGCGTCCGGCTTGATGATCGAGAACGTACGTTCGGTCATGGGAGTGACTTCTTGTTTGGGAGTTTGAGGGTCGGCGGCTTATAGCGAGCGCCGCACATCTTTCCAATATCCCCGCGCGTAAGCCTTTTTCTTTCCGGTTCCCATGCTGCAGATCAAAAACCTGACCTACAACGCCTGGGGCCGCGAGTTCCTGGACGACGCCTCCGTCAGCCTGCCGCCGGGGTCCAAGGTCGGCCTGGTCGGCCGCAACGGCATCGGCAAGTCCACTCTGTTCAAGCTGATCCTGGGCGAACTGGCCGCCAACGGCGACGAAATCTCCCTGCCCAAGACCGCCCGCATCGGCTCGGTCGATCAGGAACACCCCGCCACGCCGGTCAGCGTCCTGGACACCATTCTGGAAGCCGACGTCGAGCGCCACGACCTGCTGACCCGGCTGGAAACCGCCGAACCGGAAGAGATGGGCGAGATCTGGGGCCGGCTGATCGAGATCGACGCCGACAGCGCCCCGTCGCGGGCCTCGGAAATCCTGGTCGGCCTGGGCTTCAGTCAGGAGGACATGCACCGCCCGATGGCCGAGTTCTCGGGCGGGTGGCGGATGCGCGTCGCCCTGGCCGCCGCCCTGTTCGCCGAGCCGGACATGCTGCTGCTGGACGAACCGACCAACTACCTCGACCTGGAAGGCGCCCTGTGGCTGGAGCAGCGGCTGAAGCGCTATCCGCACACGGCCCTGATCATCAGCCACGACCGCGAGTTGCTGAACGGCGTCTGCACCCACATCCTGCAGCTGTCGAACCGCAAGCTGGACCTCTACACCGGCAACTACGACACCTTCGAGAAGACGCGGGCCGAGAAGCTGCGCCTGATGGAGGCCAACAAGTCCAAGCAGGACGCCGAGCGCGCCCACCTGCAGAAGTTCATCGACCGCTTCAAGGCCAAGGCCTCTAAGGCCACCCAGGCCCAGTCGCGCGTCAAGCGGCTGGAGAAGATGCAGCGCATCGAGCTGCCGCCCGAAGAGCGCGTCGCCCCCTTCACCCTGCCCTCGCCCGAACGCCCCCTGCCCCCGCCGCTGATCCGGCTGGAGAAGGCCAACGTCGGCTATGAGCCGGGCAAGCCGATCCTGAAGAACCTGAACCTGCGGATGGATCTGGACGACCGCATCGGTCTGCTGGGCGTCAACGGGGCGGGCAAGTCGACCTTCGCCAAGCTGATCGCCAAGGCCCTGACCATCGAGACGGGCGAGTTCCACCGCGACGGCAAGATGCGCGTGGGCTGGTTCCACCAGCACCAGATCGAGGCGATGGACCCGACAGACACGCCGCTGGAGATCATCCGCCGCGCCATGCCGGACGCCTCGGAAAGCAGCCGCCGCAGCCGCCTGGCCCAGTTCGGCCTGCCGTTCGAGAAGCAGGAGACCACCGTCGGGTCGTTGTCAGGCGGCGAGCGGGCGCGCCTGCTGCTGAATCTGGTGGCGATGGATGCGCCGCACATCCTGATCCTGGACGAACCGACCAACCACCTGGACATCGACAGCCGCCGCGCCCTGCTGGACGCGCTGAACGAATATACGGGCGCGGTCATCCTGATCACCCACGACCGCTCGCTGATGGAGCTGGTGGCCGACCGCCTGTGGCTGGCCGCCGACGGGTCGGTGAAGCCGTTCGACGGCGACATGGACGACTATCAGAAGTTCGTTCTGGACCGCGCCAAGCAGGCGGGCATGAAGCCCAGCCAGGTCAAGCATGAGGAAGTCGTGGCCGAGGCGTCAGCGCCTGCCGTCGCGCCCAAGGCTGAGAAGAAGAAGGGCCCCTCGCCCTCGACCCTGCGCCATGCGGTGAAGAAGGCGGAAGAGAAGATGGCCCAGTTGACCGCCGACCTGGCGCGTCTGGACGACGACCTGGCCAACGCCGCCGTCAATGATCCGAAGAAGCTGGAAGGCCTGACCCGCTCGCGGGCCAAGACCCAGTCAGACCTGGATCAGGCCGAGATCGACTGGATCGCCGCCGAAGAAGCCCTGGCCGAAGTGTCCTGATGAGCAAGGCGCCGCCCCTGCTGACCAAGGACGAGATGCAGGAGGCGTCCGCCCGTCTGCGCGCCTACCTGCGCGACGAGATGGAGGTGGAGGTCGGCCAGTTGCCCGCCGAGATGCTGGTGGAGTTCATCGGCCGCGACATCGGCCGCCTGTTCTACAACCGCGGCCTGCGCGACGCGGAGACCGTGGTGCGCCAGAAGGTAGAGGACGTCGCCGACGCCCTCTACGGCCTGGAGCGCTAAGCCCCAGCCCCTGCTTTCCGCTCACCCCGGCGGAGGCCGGGGCCAGTGAGAACTTCATCCGCCGCGTTTGCAGCCAAAGCACTGGATCCCGGCCTCCGCCGGGATGAGCGGATACTGGTTGAACTCAGCCGCAGCTGACGCGCGTCACGACGTTGGTCTTGTCGTCGTAGGTGAAGGTCACGCGGTTCTCGCGATAGTCCATGGTCGCCGCGCAGCTGCTGCACAGGACGCGGAAGATGCGGCCATCGGGCGCGGTCGGAATGGTCGAGCGATTGCGGCCCACATACTCCTGATAGTCGCTGGCCTTGCAGGCGACGGGGATCGCCTCGCCGCCCGGCGTCGGCGTCGCGCCGCCCTGGGTCGGGGCGCAGGCGGCCAGGGCGAGGAAACTCACAGCGGCGCTCAGAGTCAGAATCGTCTTCATGGCGGCGTCCTTTTCGATCAGCCGCAGCGAACCTGTTCGACCAGGCCCGTCTGCTGATTATAGAAAATATTCAAGCGGTAAGGCGAATAATCTTCAGTCACGGGACAGGTCGTACAAGCGACGCGACGGTTCACCACATCCACCGGAACGGGAATCTGGCTGCGCGGTTTCCCGACCAGCCACTGAAGCTCGCCAGCCTTGCACATATCGCCGTCGATGCTGCGAACGCCCGGTTCGGAAAGATAAGGCCGCTCGGTCGAGGAGACCGGCGTCCGGACAGGCGCGGTCGGCTGGCCGACGGGCCGGGCAGGCGGCGAAGCGCAGGCCGACAGGGCGACCAGGCCCACGCCCAGGATCAGGCCGCCTTTTCCCAGCGGCCCTCGTCCGATTGTTTCCAGTAGGCCAGGTCGGCGCCGTCCGCCTTCAGCGTCCGCCAGCGTCCGCGCGCATGGTTCAGCGCCTGCTCGTCCCGACCGTCGAAGATGATGAAGCAACGTGCGAACTCCTGCGTGGCCCCAAGCTCTGAATCATCGACGATGAACAGCGCCTGAGCGCCATTCAGATTCTCGCCCGATTCGGACAGAAGCACAGGCTGGCGCGCGGCATGGTCGCCATCGGCCCGTCCGTGCGGCAGGAAGCTGTCGTCGCGATAAGTCCACAACAGCTCGTCGATATCGTCGAGCCGGTGCGAGGTCGCGCCCCGGATCAAGGCGCGCCAGCCCCGCTGAAGCGTGCGCTCCAGCAGGGTCGGCAGCACCTGGTCCAGCGTCGAGCGCTCCAGGTGGTAGAACCAGATTTCCGGCTTGGCGTCAGACACCCGGCCCTATCCCTTCAAGGACGTGTCTCAGCCTTCGTAGTGGTCGGCGACCATGCGGTCGAGCAGACGCACGCCATAGCCCACGGCGCCGTCCGGCACGGTCGGGTTCTTGGAGTCCTTCACCCAGGCGGTCGAGGCGATGTCGATGTGCGCCCACGGCGTGCCGTTGGTGAAGCGTTGCAGGAACAGGGCGGCGGTGATCGAGCCGCCGGCGCGGCCGTTGCCCATGTTCTTCACATCAGCGATCGGGCTGTCGATGTGACGCTCGTATTCCGCCGGGATCGGCAGGCGCCAGGACTTCTCGCCTACCTTCGGACCGGCGTCGGCGATGTTGGCGGCCAGTTCGTCGCTGTTGGTGAAGACGCCCGCGTACTCCAGGCCCAGCGAGATGATGATGGCGCCCGTCAGGGTGGCCAGGTCGATCATGAACTTCGGCTTGAAGCGATCCTGCGTGTACCAAAGCGCGTCGGCCAGCACGAGGCGGCCCTCGGCGTCGGTGTTCAGCACCTCAATGGTCTGACCCGACATGGAGGTGACGACGTCGCCCGGACGCTGGGCGTTTCCGTCCGGCATGTTCTCGACCAGGCCCAGGACGCCGACGACGTTGACCTTGGCCTTGCGGCCGACCAGGGCGTGCATGAGGCCGGCCACGGCGGCGGCGCCGCCCATGTCCCACTTCATCTCTTCCATGCCGTCGGCGGGCTTCAGGCTGATGCCGCCGGTGTCGAAGCAGACGCCCTTGCCGACGAAGGCGATGGGGGCCTCGCCTTCCTTGCCGCCGTTCCACTGGATGACGGCCAGCTGGCTTTCACGCACCGAGCCCTGGCCGACGCCGAGCAGCGAGCCCATGCCCAGCTTCTCCATCTCGGCTTCGCCCAGGATCTCGACCTTGGCGCCCAGGGCCTCCAGCTCCTTCACGCGGCGCGCGAACTCGGCCGGGTACAGGATGTTGGCGGGCTCCGACACCAGATCGCGCGAGAACAGCACGGCGTCAGCCACGGCCGACAGCGGCTGGAAGGCGGCCTCGGCGGCCTTCACGTCCGAGGTCACGACGCGCACGGTCGTCACCGACGGAATCTTGTCGGCCTTCTGCTTGGTCAGGTATTTGGCGAAGCGGTAGGCGGCCAGGCGCACGGCGAAACCGGCGCGGGCGGCCAGTTCCGGCGACAGATGCGACGCCTCGATGGTCAGGACTTCGGCGCCCGACAGCTTGGTCGCCTGATAGGCGGCGGCGGCGGCGGTTTCGACCGCCAGATCGTCCAGCTTGTCCGCTGCGCCCGCGCCGACCAGCAGGACGGCGTTCGCGTCGATCCCGGCCGGAGCCGCGACGTTCAGGGTGCTGTTGGCCGCGCCGGTGAAGCGGCTGTTCTTCATCGCCTTGGCCAGGGCGCCCGAGGCGGCCTGATCCAGCGCCGAACCGGCGCCCGCAAGGGCTCGTCCTTCATGCGCCAGCACGGCGAGAATTTCGGCTGCACCCGACGAAGCGACGAATTCGATTTTCATAAACTGACTCCAGACCGAGAAATCATGCCCCGGTGACGCTTGAATTTGCCATGGTCGCGGCGACGGTTTCGTCGGGGCGGCCGGATGTGTATTACATGGCTCGCATCGCCCTGGGCTGCAACACGTTCGCAGCCGATTATACGACCTTACCCGCCGCATGACCCTGATTCAGAGGTATCTTTTCCGCCAGATCGGCCTGCCCATCGTGGCGGCGGTTGCGGCGTTGGCCGGGATAGGCCTGCTGAGTCAGAGCCTTGACCAATTGGAGGTCATCGTCGAGCGCGGCCAAAGCGTCTGGGTCATGGTCAAATTGACCTTGCTGGCCCTGCCGCAGCTGATCGCCGTCATCCTGCCCATCGGCCTGTTCGTCGGCGCCCTGATCGCCCTGACGCGGCTGCAGCGCGAACAGGAGCTGACCGCCGCCTACGCCGCCGGAGTCAGCCGCTGGGCCCTGATCCGGCCCGCCCTGCAGATCGCCCTGATCGTCACAGTCGTCGCCCTGCTGGTGAACGTCTTCGTCCAGCCCTGGGCCCAACGCGAGGGCCGCCGCCAGGCCTTCGCCATCCGCACCGACCTGGCCGCCCTGCTGGTCGAGGAAGGCCGCTTCGTCCAGGGGCCGGACGGTCTGACCGTCTACGTCCAGCAGATCGAGCAGAACGGCCTGATGAAGAACCTCTTCGTCTACCTGGACAACGGCAAGACGGTCACGACCTGGGACGCCGAGACCGCCCGCTTCGGCCGCGTCGACGGCCTGCCGGTGCTGACCATGCAGAACGGCTCGATGCAGCGCTATTCCTCGCGCGAGGTGCTGAACCAGCTGTCGTTCGACCAGCAGGTGTTCGACCTATCGCCCTACGCCAAGACCTCCGAACGCATCCGCTTCAAGCCGTCGGACCTGTGGCTGACGGACCTCTTCGATCCGACCCCCGCCCTGCTGGAGAGCGCCGGAACGCGCGGAGAACTGGCGGCCGAAGGGCATTCGCGCCTGGCCTCGCCCCTCTACGCCCTGGCGGCCATGGCCTTTGCGCTGGCGGCCATCCTGGGCGGCGCCTTCAGCCGCAGCGGCTACGCCGGGCGCATCGCCAGGGCCGCGGGCGCCTTCTTGGTCCTGCGCGTCATCGGTTACGGCCTGGTGGCCGGCAGCGCCTGGAACGGCGCGCTGAACATCCTGCAATACGTCGTGCCGCTGGCCGCCACCTTCCTGGCCCTGCGCATCCTGTTCCGCGCGCTGAAGCCGCGCCGTCGTCGCACCTGGGCGCCGCTGGAACGCCTGAAGGCGAGGTTTGCATGAAGCTCCGTCTCGGCCGCATCGAACGCTATGTGCTGATCCAGCAGATGAAGTCGCTGGGCGTGGCGCTGGCCGTCATCGCCGCCCTGGTGATGCTGATCGACTTCGTCGAGGTCTCGCGCGGGCTGAATTCGTCCGGCGAGCTGTCGGGCGGGCGCATCCTGGGCCTGGTCTTGGTCAAGTCGCCGTCGGTGATCGTGCAGCTTCTGCCCTTCGTCTTCCTGTTCGGGACGCTGGGCGCCTTCGTCAGCCTGAACCGACGCAGCGAGCTGATCGCCATGCGGGCGGCGGGCGTATCAGCCTGGCGCTTCGTCCTGCCGGCGGCGGGCGCGGCGGTGGCGCTGGGCGTGCTGACGGTCACGGTGCTGGGCCCTATGGCGGCGGCGGGCGACGGCGTCTGGCAGCGCGAGCGCGCGCGCATCTCCGGATCGGTCCCCGGCAGCGAATCGGGCGAGGCGGTCTGGCTGCGCGAAGGCGACGCCAACCGTCAGATGATCATTCGCGGCGGCCGTCAGGAACAGGCCAGCGGGCGGCTGCTGGACGCGACCTTCTTCATCTACACCACGACCTCGACCGGCCGTCGCGTCTTCACCGAACGGATCGACGCCGCCACGGCCACGCTCAACGCCGGGCGTTGGCGCCTGACCGACGCGGCAGGCGCGCAGACGGGCCAGCGGGCGGTGCGCTACGCCACCCTGGACCTGCCGTCCAACCTGGCCGACGAAGAGGCCTTCCAGCGCTTCGCCCGGCCGCAGTCCACGCCCTTCTGGTCCCTGCCCAATCAGATTCGCCGGATCGAGGACGCGGGCTTCGCCTCGACGGCTTACCAGCTGCGGCTGCAACAGCTTCTGGCCACGCCGCTGATCTTCGGCGCCATGTCGATTCTGGCGGCGGCCTTCTCGTTGCGGCTGATGCGGCTGGGCGATCTGGCGCGGATGACGGTGGCGGCCGTGGTGCTGGGCTTCGCCTTCTTCTTCCTGAATCAGTTCTCTTCGGCCATGGGCTCGGCCGAGGTCGTTCCCCCGATCGTCGCCGCCTGGCTGCCGCCTATATTGACGGCTCTCGCCGCCTTTACCTTGCTGTTCTATACCGAAGACGGCTAATCGAGCGGTTTCCGCCCGGCCGGTAATGAGTGGACACCGCATGACCCATCGCCGTCTCCCCCGCATGGGAGCCCTGCGCCTTCGGCTGCTGACCGGCGCGGCGTTGGTCATAGGCGCGCCCCTGTCTCAGCTGGCGTTCGCCCAGGCCGCCCAGGCCCAGGCGGCGCCCGCCTCGGCTGCGGCGCAGACAGCGACCGCCCAAACGCCCCAATCAACGCCTCAAACGCCGGGCGCTGACGGCCTGACGCCCGACGCCGTCTACATGGACGCCGATTCCGCCCAACGCGAGGGCGACGTCGTCTCGGCCCAGGGCTCGGCCGAAGACCGGGTCATGGCGCGTTTCCAGGACCACAGCCTGCGCGCCAAGGACGTCACCTATGACCTGCAAAGCCAGATCGCCACGGCCTCGGGCGACGCAGAACTGACGGCGCCGGACGGCTCGGTCGTCCACGCCCAGCGCATCGAGCTGGATTCGGACCTCAAGGCGGGCGTGGCGGTCGATCTGGCCACGCGTCTGTCGAACGGTTCCAGCCTGATGGCCGCCACCGCCGTGCGCCGCTCCGAGACGGTCAGCGAGCTGAACCGCGTCATCTTCACCCCCTGCCCCATCTGCACCGTGGACGGCGCGGCCAAGACGCCCAGCGTCTCCATCCAAGCTTCCAAGGCGGTGCAGAACGAAGAACTGCGCGCGATCCTGTATCGTGACGTGGTGTTCCGCCTGGGCGGGGTGCCGATCTTCTACCTGCCCGCCTTCTCGCACCCCGATCCGACGGTGGACCGCGCCTCTGGCTTCCTGGTCCCGTGGGGCGACTATCAGGCCGGGCGGGGCGTCTCGCTCGAGCTGCCCTATCTGCACGTCATCTCGCCGTCCGAAGACATTCTGGTCAGCCCGCAGTTCAACACCAAGGTCGCGCCCCTGCTGAACCTGCAATGGCGCAAGCGGTTCACGGACGGCATGATCGTGGCCCGCGGCGGCGCCACCTACGGCCGCAGTTTCGGCGACTTCGATCTGGACGGCGACGGCGACGCGGAAAGCAACGTCCGCTTCGGCGACACGACGGCCCGCAGCTATCTGCTGGCCCACGGCGCCTTCGATCCCGACGGCCCTTGGCGTTGGGGCTTTACGGCCGAGCGCGTGTCGGACAAGACCCTGTTCGACCGCTACGACGTGCGCGACACCTATCAGGACAACGGCCTCTACTACGGCGACAGCCGCCGCCTGATCAGCCAGATCTACGCCGAGCGTCAGACCCAGCGCTCCTATCTGTCGGTTGCGGCCTTCACCATGCAAAGCCTGCGGGTGGCCCAGTTCGACCCCGTCACCCCGGCCCTGAACGTCTTCGAGGACGACAAGACCCTGCCTCTGGTCGCGCCCCTGATCGAGGCGCGGTGGGAGCCGGAAGGCCCCGTCTTCGGCGGCCGCCTGCGCCTGCGCGGCTCGGCCGTGGCCCTGACCCGCGACGCCTATGTCGGTTTCCCGACCCTGGCGCCCGAGCTGATTCCGGGCGGCCCGACCGACGGCCTGCCCGGCGTCGACAGTCGCCGCGTCACCGGCCAGGCGGAATGGCGCCGGGCGATGATCTCGCCCATCGGCGTGCGCTGGGAGCCGTTCGTGGACCTGCGCGCCGACGTCTATTCGGTGGACGACCTGCCGCCCGCCATGGGGGTCGAAAACGAGACATACACCCGCGCGCGCGCCAGCGCCGGCGTCGACGTCAGCTATCCCCTGTATCGCCGCCTCAGCGCCTCGTCAGACCTGATCCTGGAGCCGATGGCCCAGCTGTCGATCTCCAACAAGGCCGACCTGGACCGACGCATCCCGAACGAAGACAGCCAGATCACCGAGCTGGACCACCTGTCGCTGTTCCGCATGGACCGCTTCCCCGGCTACGATCTGCTGGAAGGCGGTCTGCGCTTCACGGCGGGCGCCCGCGCCACCCTGCGCTGGGACGAGGTGCGCTCGGCCAGTCTCTTCATCGGCCGCAGCATGCGCGCCGACGATCAGGACGAGTATCTGACGCCGATCCCCGACGATCCGACGCGCCTCTACGATCCTTCAGGTCTGGCCGGTCGGACTTCGGACTGGGTGGTTCAGGGGTCGTTCAACCCTTCGGACCGGATGCGCGGCTGGTTCCACGCCACCATTGACGGCAATGGCGCGGTTCGTCGCGCAGAGGCGACCGTGGACGGCCGCTGGGGACGCCGCAACCTGGCCAGCCTGAGCTATATCGTAGACAACTCGAACCCCTTGAACGGCCCGGACAACCGCAACTACGAGTTCGTTCAGCTCTCCGGCCACCAGTTCATCTACGGCAACTGGGGCGTGGCGGTGAACGGCATCGCCGACCTGGAGCGCGACATCATCACCCGGTCGGAGGTCGGCCTGCTGTTCGACGACGACTGCTTCCGCATCGAACTGGGCTGGCGCCGCGACAACACGCGCGTGCGGCCGACCGGCCCGGCGGAAGGCGTTTACATCCGTCTTAACCTCGCCACTTTTGGGTCTTCAGGCTATGATCGCAATGATATGCGGTAGGCAGGGCGCGCATTGCGGCTTAGTGGAACGTGCGCCTTGGCGCTGTGGCGCGGCCAACGCCGCCGACCGGCTCGGGACCGCTTTAGGGAATCAGGACTGACGATGGGTTTGATGCGTTACTCTACGGGAGCCGCCCTGGCCGCCCTTATGGTCGTGGCCGCCGTGGAGCCTTCCTCGGCTCAGACCGCGCCTGCGCCCGCCGCCCAGGCCGCCCCTCAGGTTCCGGCCGCCGGCGCGCTGAACCCCGCCGCAGAGGAAGCGCCCCAGCGCACGGCCCCCGCGCCGCAGTTCCGCCTGTCCGACGGCATCATCGCCACGGTCAACGACCGCATCATCACCGGCTTCGACCTGCGCCAGCGGATGCTGGTGCTGATGGCCATGACCCAGGTCCAGCCGACCGAGGAAAACATCGGCGCCATCCAGCAACAGGCGCTGAACGACCTGATCGACCAGCACCTTCAGGCGGCCGAACTGGCAAAGTTCGAGCAGCTCAAGATCGGCGACGCCGAAATCGATCAGGAAATCGCCGACATGGCTCGCCAGGCGGGCGCCACCCCGGCCAGCTACATCAACTTCCTGGAACAGGGCGGGATCAGCATCCCCGCCTTCCGCGAGCAGATGCGCACCGAGATCGGCTGGCGAGAACTGGTCGGCGGCCGTTTCCGCGACCGCGCCCGCGTCGGCAAGAGCCAGGTCGACCAGACCATGCGCCAGATGACCGAATCGGCGACCAAGCCTCAATATCTGATCGGTGAAATCTACCTGGAGGCCGCCCGCGTCGGCGGCATGCAGGAAGCCATGAACGGCGCGCGCCAACTGGTGCAGCAGATGATCCAGGGCGCCCCCTTCATGGCCGTGGCGCGCCAGTTCTCGGCCGCCCCTTCGGCCGCCCGCGGCGGCGACGCCGGCTGGGTGGTGCAGGGCACGGTCCAGCCCGCCCTGCAGTCCGTCATGGACACGCTGGAAGCCGGCCAGTTGTCGAATCCCATCCCGGTCGATGGCGGCGTCTACATCCTCTACATGCGCGACAAGCGCTCGGGCGCCTCGACCAGCATGGTCAAGATGAAGCAGGTCATGGTCGAGCTGCCGGAAAACGCCGATGAGGCCCAGGTGGCCGCCGCGACCCAGCGTCTCGAGGCCCTGCGCGGCCAACTGACGTGCGACAACATCCTGACCCGCGCCCGCTCCGAGCCGGGCATGCTGGGCGCCGATCTGGGCGAAAGCGACGTCGCCGACCTGCTGCCGCAGTTCCAGCAGGTCGCCCGCTCGGCCGAAGTCGGCTCGATCAGCACCGCCGTCCGCACCCCGCTGGGCGTTCACCTGCTGGCCGTCTGCGATCGCCGCCTGGGCGGTCCTGACGCCCCCTCGGCGCAACAGGTCGAAGCCCGCCTGCAGAACCAGAACTACGCCATGCTGGGCCGCCGCTACCTGCGCGACCTGCGGGCCGACGCCCTGATCGAAATCAAGCAATGACGATGATCCGGCCGCTCATCGTCACGATGGGCGACCCCGCCGGGGTGGGGCCGGAAATCATCGCGCGCGCCTGGTCGGTGCTGGGCTCCGCGCCCGGCCCCTTGCCGCCGGTCGTGCCCTTCGTCGTGGTCGGCGACGCCGAAGTGCTGAAGTCTCAGGGCCAACCGGTCGAGGCCGTGCTCAGCCCGTCGGACGCTGTGACTGTCTTCAGCCGCGCTATCCCCGTCTTGCACCATCCGGCCCCTGCGCCCGTGACGTCGGGCCAGCCTGAACCCGCCAACGCCGTCGCCGTCGCCGACTGGATCGAGCGCGGCGTCGATCTGGTGCTGTCGGGCGAAGGCTGCGGTCTGGTGACGGCGCCGATCGCCAAGGCGCCCATGTACGCCTCGGGCTTCCGCTTTCCCGGCCACACCGAGTTCATCGCCGAACTGACCGCCGACGTCCCGTTCAGCGGCACGCGCGGCCCGGTGATGATGCTGACGGCGCAGAACCTGCGCGCCTGCCTCGTCACCATCCATGTGCCGATCGACCAGCTGCCCGAACTGGTGACGGGCGAGCGCGTCGCCCGCGTCGCCCGCGTCGTCCACGAATCGATGAAGCGCGATTTCGGCATCAGCGCCCCGCGTCTGGCCTTGGCCGCGCTGAACCCCCACGCGGGCGAAGGCGGCGCCATCGGCCTGCAGGAGGTGACGGTGCTGCGTCCCGCCGCCGAGGCCCTGCGCGCCGAAGGGCTGAACATCACCGATCCCCTGCCCGCCGACACCCTGTTCCACGAAGAGGCGCGCGCGCGGTATGACGCCGTGGTCTGCCTCTATCACGACCAGGCGCTGATCCCGGTGAAGACGCTGGACTTCTGGGGCGGGGTCAACGCCACCCTGGGCCTGCCCATCGTCCGCACCTCGCCCGATCACGGCACCGGCTTCGACATCGCGGGCAAGGGCGTCGCCCGCGCCGACAGCTTCATCGCCGCCGTTCGCCTGGCTTCCGAGATGGCGTCCGCCCGCGCCAACCGATAGCCTTCTCCCCTCGGGGGAGAAGGTGGGCGCCGAAGGCGCTCGGATGAGGGGGCGGCCAACCATGTGGCAAACGCCGGACAGGACCAAGCGCGCCCGCCGCCAGCGCCAAACCCTCACTCACGCCGAAGAAATATTTTGGCGTCTTGTCCGCGACCGTCGCCTCGATAATCTCAAGTTTCGTCGCCAGACGCCCGTCGGCGGCGTGATCTGTGACTTCGCCTGCACGGAAATTCGACTCGTCGTAGAACTGGACGGCGGCGTCCATAAGCTTCATGAGGCGCAGGCTGAACGTGACGCCAGACTGGAGCAGGCAGGATTCATGGTGCTGAGATCGGGCAATGAAGCCTTTCTGTCCGACCCCAATGTCCTATTGGGCGCGATCCGCGCACGCGCCGTGCAGATGCGGATGCAGCCCCCTCATCCGAGCGGCTCCGCCGCCCACCTTCTCCCCCGAGGGGAGAAGGAAAAATGACCTTGCCCTCCCTGCGTGAAACGCTCGACGCCCACGGCCTGTCGGCCAAGAAGAGCTTCGGCCAGCACTTTCTGCTGGACCTGAACGTCACGCGGAAGATCGTCCGCTACGCCGGACCGTTCGAGGGCCGCGCCGTCATCGAGGTCGGTCCCGGCCCCGGCGGTCTGACCCGCGCCCTGCTGGAAAGCGACGCGGGCAAGGTGGTGCTGGTCGAGAAGGATCCGCGCTTCATCCCCTTGCTGGGAGAACTGGACGACGGCTCGGGCCGCCTGACCATCGTTGAAGCCGACGCCCTGAAGGTGAAGGAAGCCGATCTGGTCGAGGGACCGGCGCATCTGGTCTCCAACCTGCCCTACAACGTCGGCACGCCGCTGCTGATCAAGTGGCTGACGGGGCCGTGGACGCCGTGCGCCCTGACCCTGATGTTCCAGAAGGAGGTCGCCGAGCGCGTGGTGGCCCAGCCGGGCGAGGACGCCTATGGCCGCCTGGCCGTCATCAGCCAGGCCGTGGCCGAGGCGCGCATCGTCATGCACCTGCCCGCCGCCGCCTTTACGCCGCCGCCCAAGGTGGCCTCGGCCGTGGTGCATCTGATACCCTTCGCCGAGCGCCCCGCCCCCGACCGCCTGAAGCGGCTGGAACGGGTCACGGCGGCCGCATTCGGCCAGCGTCGCAAGATGCTGCGCTCCAGCCTGAAACAACTTGGCGGCGCCGCCCTGTGCGAAGCCGCTGGAATCGAACCCGACGCCCGCGCCGAGACCATCGACGTGGCGGGCTTCCTCAGATTGGCCGACGCTTTGACATGACAGTAGAAATCGAACCCTTCCGCGCCATCGCCATCAGCCGCATCGCCCATGAGATGAAGGCCAAGGGCCAGTCGGTCATCCACATGGAGTTCGGCCAGCCTTCGACCGGCGCCCCCAGCCGCGCCATCGCCGAGGCGCACCGCGTGATCGACGCCGAGGCCGGCGGCTATTGGGAAAGCCCCCTGCTGCGCGCCCGCGTGGCCAAGCTGTACAAGGACCGCTACGGCGTCGTCATCGACCCCGAGCGCGTCATCATGACGGCCGGTGCCTCGCCCGCCCTGGTGGTGGCGCTGAACATGCGCTTCGCCCCCGGCGACCGCGTAGCTATCGCCCGCCCGGGCTACGTCGCCTACCGCAACACGATGAAGGCCCTGCACATCATCCCGCAGGAGATCGACTGCGGCCCCGACGTGCGCTTCCAGTTGACGGCCCAGGCCCTGCGCGATCTGGACCCGGCGCCCCAGGGCGTCATCATCGCCAGCCCCGCCAACCCGACCGGCACCGTCATCGCCGAGAACGAGCTGAAGGCCATCGTCGAGGTCTGCCGCGAGCGCAACATCAGCATCATCTCGGACGAGATCTATCACGGCATCACCTACGGCCACGACACGCCCTGCATGCTGCAGTTCGACGACAAGGCCATGATCGTGAACAGCTTCTCCAAATACTGGAGCATGGCGGGCTGGCGCCTGGGCTGGCTGATCCTGCCGGAAGAAGAGGTCCAGCAGGCCCGCGCGCGCATGGGCAACATGTTCCTGACGCCGCCGACGCTCAGCCAGTTCGCCGGCCTGGCCGCCATGGACTGCGAAGAAGAACTGGAAGCCAACATCGACGTCTATCGCGCCAACCGCGAGCTGATGCTGAAGGCCCTGCCCGCCATGGGCCTGCGCTCGATCGCCCCGCCGGACGGCGCCTTCTACATCTATGCGGACATCGGCCACCTGACCAACGACAGCATGGCCTTCTGCGAGACCCTGGTGCGCGAGACGGGCGTGGCCACGGCGCCGGGCGTCGACTTCGACCCGGTCAACGGCAACCGCTTCATCCGCTTCAGCTTCGCCGTCTCGACGCCCGAGATCGAGGACGCCCTCAGCCGTCTGAAGCCCTTCTTCGCCGCGCGAACCGAAGAAGCGGCGCAGGGCTAACCCTCTTCCCCCGTCATCCCCGGCCTTGTGCCGGGGATCCATAAACGCAGACCTGAGATAGTCGCGCTTTAACGTCTGCCGTCGGCGTATATGGACCTCGGGACAAGCCCGAGGGTGACGAAAGTGGGCGCTCAGGCCCCGTACAGCTCCGCCGCTGTCCGACCGGGCGCGTCCAGTTGCGTCAGCGGCAAGGGCGGCGGGTCCAGCGTCACGCCCAGCGCCTGATAGGTCGCCGCGCTGGAGAAGCCGTAGGGCTCGGCGTCCGCATTGCTGAAGGCGTAGTAGACCGCGCTGACCCGCGTCATCACCGCCGCCGCCAGACACATGGGGCACGGGTGCCCGCTGGCGTAGAGCACCGCGCCCGACAGGTCGACGCCGCCCAGCGCCGGTCCTGCCTGACGCAGGGCCTCCATCTCGGCATGAGAGCTGGGATCGTTGGTCGCCAGCATCCGGTTGACGCCTCTAGCGATCAGGACGCCGTCCTTGACCAGCACCGCCCCGAACGGCCGACCGCCCGCCCTGACGTTCTCCAACGCCAGATCGACAGCCTGAGCCAACCAGAAGCGGTGTTCAGCCTCGCCCATGGGCGTCAGACCACTTCCTTCAGCAGCGCGCTCTTGTAGCCGTCGACCCACAGGTTGCGGTGACGGCGGCTGCGCTCGGCGTGATAAATGTGGGCCAGTTCGGCGTAGGACCGGTCGAAGTCCTCGTTGACCAGCACATAGTCGAAGTCGTCGCAGTGCTCGATCTCGCCCTTGGCGTTGGCGACGCGGCGCTCGATCACGTCCTCGGCGTCCTGAGAGCGCGTCACCAGACGGCGGCGAAGCTCCTCAAGGCTGGGCGGCAGGATGAAGACCCGCACGGCGTCGCCAGGGCATTTGGCGGCCACGTCGCGGGCGCCCTGCCAGTCGATGTCGAACAGGACGTCGCGCCCTTCGGCCAGAGCGCGCTCGACCGGAGCGGCCGGGCTGCCGTAGCGATTGCCGTGCACATCCGCCCATTCCAGGAAGGCGTCGGCGTCGACCAGGCGCTGGAATTGCTCCTTGCTGACGAAGTTGTAGTCGCGGCCGTCCACCTCGCCCGGACGGATGTCGCGGGTGGTCATGGAGACGGACAGCTCCAGCCCCTTGTGGTCGGCCATCAGGCGGCGGCACAGCGAGGTCTTTCCGGCCCCCGACGGACTGGCCACGATCAGCAGGACGCCACGGCGGGGGGTGCGGTTATTCGACATTCTGAACTTGTTCTCGAAGCTGCTCGATGACGGCCTTCAACTCCAGGCCGATTCCGGTGAGCGCGGTCGTAGCGGATTTCGAACAGAGGGTGTTCGCCTCACGCATGAATTCCTGCATCAGGAAGTCGAGTTTTCGACCGGCGGGGGGTTGCTGCAACAGTGCGCGGGCCGAGGCGACGTGGGCCGTCAGCCGGTCGAGCTCCTCGCGCACGTCGGCCTTGGTCGCCAACGCCGCCGCCTCAAGGAAGACGCGCTCATCCAGACCGGGCGCGTCGGGCGCCAGTTCGCTGATGCGGCGGGTGAAGCGCTCGCGGATAGCCTCGACCTGCGCCGACGCCTCAAGCTCAGCGCGGGCGACCAGCGCCTCGATGGTTCCGACGAAGTCATGAATGACCGGCGTCAGTTGCTCGCCCTCGCGCTGACGCGAGGCCTTCAGCGCATCCAGCGCCTGTTCGACCGTGGCGGCCATGGCGGCCTCAAGGGCGGCGCGGCCTTCCGCGTCCTCGTCCTCTTCGGCGACCTCGATCACGCCACGCAGGGCCAGCAGGCCGTCGGCCGAGGGCGGGGTCGCCCCTTCCTCCGCCAACTGGTTCGCCAGCCGCAGATAGGTCGCCAGCACCGCCTCATTGACGCGCGGCGCGGGCTCGGTTCCCTCGGCGCGCTTGGCTTGCAGGCCCAGCGTCACCTGCCCCCGGTTCAGCCGCGCCTGAGCCGCCGCCTTGGCCAGCCGCTCAAGGTTGTCGAAGCCATGCGGACCGCGAAAGCGCGTCTCCAGCGAGCGCCCGTTGACCGAGCGCGCCTCGACCGTCCAGGTCCAGCCGTCCAGCGCACCGTCCGCCCGGCCGAAGCCCGTCATGCCTGAAATCTGACTCATCGTCCGGCCTCCGTCGGCACGCGAATGACCTTGGCGCCCGGCGGGATGGCGATGGCCGGGCCGGCGGCCTCATCCGTCATCGGCGCAGGCGAGGTTTCCGGCGCGCTCTCACCCGCCGCCAGACCGGCCTTGCGACGCTCGATCTCGCGCCAGCGGGCCACGTTCAGCAGATGCTCCTGATAGGTGCGGGCGAAGACGTGGCCGCCCGTGCCGTCGGCGACGAAGAAGACATATTCCGAGCGCGGCGGGTTCAGCACAGCCTTCAGCGCCTCCTCGCCCGGATTGGCGATGGGCGTCGGCGGCAGGCCGTCGATCAGATAGGTGTTCCACGGCGTCGGATTGCGCAGTTCCGACAGCAGGATGCCGCGCCCCAGCGGCCGCCCCTTGGTCACGCCGTAGACGATGGTCGGATCGCTCTCCAGCCGCATTCCCAGACGCAGGCGGTTGGTGAAGACGGCCGCCACCTCGGGGCGTTCGGAGGCGATGCCCGTCTCCTTCTCGACGATGGAGGCCAGGATAACGGCCTCTTCCGGCGTCGTGACCACTGTGGCGGGCGAGCGGGCGGCCCACAGGGTCTCCAGCTTGGTCTTGGCGGCGCGCTGCATCCGGGCGACGACGGCGGCGCGGGTCTCGCCGCGCGTGACCTCATAGGTTTCCGGCCACAGGCTGCCCTCGGGCGGAACCTCGACCTCGCCGGTCAGGACCGGCTGCTTCATCAGGATGTCGACCGCCTGGGCGCTGGACCAGCCCTCGGGCAGGGTCACGTAGTGGCGCACCGCCTTGCCGTCGACCAGCAGGCCCACCACCGTCGCCAGAGAGGCGCCCGACGGCACCTCATACTCGCCCGCGCGGATCTTGCGGTCGGCGCCCGTCAGGCTGATCGCCGCGCGGAACAGGTCGGTGGAGCGGATCACCCCCGCCGATTTCAGATTGGCCGCGATAGCCGGAACGCCCGCCCCGGACTGCAGGGTGACGATGGTCGCCTCCCCTTCCGCCGCCTTCGGCCCCGGTCCCCAATAGATAGCCCACAACGCTACCAGAGCCGCGACCAGGAACAGGCCCAGCGTCCCGGCGGCGGTGATCAGGCCGACGCCGAGGCCGGAACGCCCCGCCCCGCCCCCGCCGCCCTTTTTCGGAACGCGCGACTTGGGAATGCGAACCTTGGGGGTGCGGGGGGACGGAGCCTTGGCCAAGTCAGTCGACCTTCTTGAAGATCACGGCCGCATTGGTGCCGCCGAAGCCGAAGCTGTTGGACATGGCGACATCGATCTTCTTGGCCTTGCCCTTGTGCGGGATCAGGTCGATCGGCGTCTCCATCTCCGGGTCGTCCAGGTTGATGGTCGGCGGCGCCATCTGGTCGCGGATGGCCAGGACCGAGAAGATGCTCTCGATCGCCCCGGCGGCGCCCAGCAGGTGGCCCGTCATCGACTTGGTGGACGACACGGCCAGATCCTTGGCGTGGTCGCCGACCAGCCGTTCGACCGCCTTCAGCTCGATCCAGTCGGCCATGGTCGAGGTGCCGTGGGTGTTGACGTAGTCGAGGTCCGACGGCTGCATCCCGGCGCGCTTCAGCGCCGCCTTCATGGCCCGCAGGCCGCCGTCGCCGTCTTCCGACGGGGCGGTGATGTGATAGGCGTCGCCGCTCATGCCGTAGCCGACGACCTCGGCGTAGATCTTGGCGCCGCGCGCCTTGGCGTGTTCGTATTCTTCCAGAATCATGACGCCCGCGCCCTCGCCCATGACGAAGCCCGCGTGGCCGCGGTCATAGGGGCGCGACGCCTTCTCGGGCGTGTCGTTATAGGCGGTGCACAGCGCCTTGCAGGCCAGGAAGCCCGCGATGCCGATCGGCACGACCGAGCTTTCGGCGCCGCCCGCCACCATGACGTCGGCGTCGCCCAGGGCGATCATCCGGGCCGCGTCGCCGATGGCGTGTGCGCCCGTGGCGCAGGCCGTGACCACCGAGTGGTTCGGGCCCTTCAGGCCGTGGCGGATCGAGATCTGGCCCGACGCCAGATTGATCAGGGCCGAGGGGATGAAGAAGGGGCTGACCCGGCGGACGCCTTGTTCCTTCAGCACGATGGCGGTGTCGGCGATGGGGCCCAGGCCGCCGATGCCCGAACCGACCATGACGCCGGTGGCTTCCTTGTCGTCTTCGGATTCCGGCTTCCAGTTCGCGTCGGCCAGCGCCTCGTCCGCCGCCGCGATGGCGTACAGGATGAAGTCGTCGACGCGCTTGCGGTCCTTGGCCGACATGACCTGATCGGGATCGAAGACGCCGGGCTGACCGGCCTCGCCGCCGCCGCGTCCGTCGACGCTGGGGACTTCGCCGGCGATAGTGCAGCCGTAACCTTCGGTGTCGAAAGCGGTGATCGGGCGGATGCCCGACCGGCCGTCCAGAATGCCCTGCCAGACGTGCTCGACGCCCGAACCGAGCGGAGTGACCAGGCCAAGGCCCGTGATGACGACGCGGCGCATGGTTCGCGCTCCTTCTTGGTCAGAATAGTAACCAGAAACACTAATGGCCGCCGGACGGTCCCGCTAGGGGTCCGTCACAGCGGCCATCAGCTGGTAAGTGCGACGAATCGCAGCCGGATCAGGCGGCCAGCTTCTCGTCGATGAACTTCACCGCGTCGCCGACGGTCTGGATGTGCTCAGCGGCGTCATCCGGGATTTCGACGTCGAATTCTTCTTCGAAGGCCATGACCAGTTCGACGTTGTCGAGCGAGTCGGCGCCCAGGTCGTCGATGAAGGAAGCCTTCTCGGTGACCTTGTCCGGATCGGCGTCCAGGTGGTCGATCACGATCTTGCGGACGCGTTCGAGGGTGTCGGACATGAGTGTCTCTCTGCCTGTTTGAAATCGCCGTGAAGGCGGGTCTTGGGTTGTTTCGCCGTGTCACGGCTGCCTGCCGGGATCAAGCCTCAATGAGACTCACCCCCGAAAGACGTCCGTGCCCTTTAGCACAGGGTGACGGCGTGGAAATAGTCTGTTGCGCGTCGTGATGACGCCGCACAACGGGTTCAGATCATCGCCATGCCGCCGTTGACGTGCAACGTTTGGCCGGTGACGTAGGCCGCTTCATCCGACGACAGATAGACGGCGGCCGAGGCGATTTCGTCGCCCGCGCCCAGACGTCCGGCCGGAATCTTGGACAGAATGGCCTCGCGCTGCTGGTCGTTCAGCACGTCCGTCATCGGCGAAGCGATGAAACCCGGCGCGATGCAGTTAACCGTGATCCCGCGCGAGCCGACTTCCTGCGCCAGCGACTTGGAGAAGCCGATCATCCCGGCCTTGGAGGCGGAATAGTTGGTCTGGCCGGGGTTGCCGGTGACGCCGACCACCGAAGTGATGCCGATGATGCGGCCCGAACGGCGCTTCATCATCCCCTTCACCGCCGCGCGGGTCAGCCGGAAATAGCTCTCAAGATTGATCTGGACGACCGACTGGAAGTCCTCGTCCTTCATCCGCATCAGCAGGCCGTCCTTGGTGATGCCCGCGTTGGCGACCAGGATGTCCAGCGGCGCGCCCGCCGCCGTCTCGGCCGCGTTCACCAGATTATCGACCGATTCCGGATCCGACAGGTTGGCGGTGGCGAAGTGGGCGCGCTCGCCCAGTTCCTTGGCCAAATCGGCCAGCACGGCTTCGCGCGTGCCGGACAGGACGACAGTAGCCCCTTGCGCGTGCAGGGCGCGGGCGATGGCCCCGCCGATGCCGCCGGTGGCGCCGGTCACGAGGGCGGTCTTGCCGCTAAGGTTGAACATCAGATTCTCCGAGCATCGCCGTTTCAGCGCGATATTTATTCAAGAATAGAGACGCGCCGCCGACAACCAAGCCGACGACGAAAGATACCAAATGACCGGGCTTTACACCCGTATGGCTGCTGACGAACAGGTCCAGCCCAACACTGACCGCCACCCCGGCGACCGCCGCCCACCAACCGATGCTCTTCCGCTCCAGCAGCAAAAGCCCCGCCCCACATAGAGCTAGGTAGGCTTGGGAAGCGCCCGACACATAGGCGGTCGGCTGCAGCAAGGCCGCTGTAAGTTGCCCGCAGGCGCCGCCGACCAAGCCAAGCGCCAGAACCAGCGGCCAGGGCCATCGGCGCGCCAGCGCGGCGCCGACGAGGCCGATGATCACGACGTTGAACAGCATGTGCGGAAACTTCACATGCAGCCATTGCGAGGCCAGCAGCTTCCAACTGCCAGCCAAGGTCAGCGTCTGTCCCTCGAACGCGCCATAGACGGTCAGCGCGATCGAATGCTGGCGCATCCAGAGCGGCTGCCCCAGATCAGCGGCCACAACGATCCAGACGACGACGATGCTCGCCGCCCAAGCCCAGATGATCGCAGCCCCCCGCGTCAAATCGCTCAGACCAGCGACTTCGCGAAAGCTTCCAGCTCTTCGGCCGTGTTCAGCGCCAGGGCCTCGGCGTCGGGGGCGATACGCTTGGCCATGCCGGTCAGCACCTTGCCCGAGCCGACCTCGACGAAGCGGGTCACGCCGCCTTCACTCGCCATCCACTCCATGCTCTCGCGCCAGCGCACACGGCCCGTGACCTGCTCGACCAGCAGGCGACGGATGACCTCGGCGTCGGTTTCCGGGCGGGCGGTGACGTTGGCGACCACCGGCACGACGGGCGCGATGATCTTGGCATCAGCAAGCGCGGCGGCCATTTCATCGGCCGCAGGCTGCATCAGCGGGCAGTGGAAGGGCGCCGAGACGTTCAGCGGGATGGCGCGCGCGCCCAATTCCTTGGCCTTTTCGATGGCCAGATCCACGGCGGCCTTGTCGCCCGAGATGACGACGTTGCCCTTGTTGTTGTCGTTGGCGACGACGCAGACGCCCGCCGCCGAACCGGCCCTGGCCGCTTCTTCAGCCAGCGCCAGATCGGTCTTGGGGCCGATCAGCGAGGCCATCGCGCCCTTGCCCACCGGCACGGCGCGCTGCATGGCCTGACCGCGCAGCTTCAACAGGCGCGCGGTGTCCGACAGGCTGATCGCGCCCGCAGCGGCCAAGGCCGAATATTCGCCCAGCGAGTGACCGGCGACGTAGGCGGCGCGCGCCACGTCGACGCCGAACTCGACCTTCAGCACCCGCGCCGTGGCGACCGAGACGGCCATCAGGGCGGGCTGGGCGTTCTCGGTCAGGGTCAGCTGATCGTCCGGCCCTTCGCGCATCAGCTCGAACAGCTTCTGGTTCAGGGCGTCGTCCACCTCGGCGAAGACCTCGCGCGCGCTGGCGAAGGCGTCAGACAGGGCGACGCCCATGCCGACCGACTGGCTGCCCTGACCGGGAAAGAGAAGCGCGAGGCTCATCCGGGATCGTCCGTCATCCGTTGAATCAAGCCGCGAGGGGTAGGCGAATCCCTCCCCTACGGCAAGAAGAACGCCACCGTTTCACCCCCGCTCATCCCGACGGACGCCGGGATCCAGCGCTTTGGCTGCAAGGCGCTGAGGCCGACAGACACGGCTCGGGCCAGGCGCTCTATCTCAATCAGCGGCTTGCAGCCGCCATGGGACGGAACTGCATCACCACCTTGCCTCGCCCGCTGAGATCGAAGCCGCCATTGTCGCCCACAGGCGCTTCATCCATGCAGACCTCGCGCGGGCGCGCCGTATCATTCAGGCAGAACTGCCCATCGGCGCGACGCCACGTTCCTTCACGCGCCACCGGACCGCCGGGTTCCGACATGGTGAAGGAGCCGTCGGCCTTCAGATCGACGTCGACTGCAGTCCCGTCCATCATCGTGACCTTGTAGGTTCCGCTAGGAGAGCGACCTGGATCGTTCTGACTTTGGGCGGCGTTGCCGCAAGCGGCCAGAGCGACGAAGGCGGCCATGCAGGCCAGGATGGTGATACGCACAAATCCCCCTTGAGCGTTAAGGCGACAGGCGTCGCCGTTGATCAAGCCAATGCCGCTGTTCGCGTCGAAGTTCCCCCTCAGTCCTTGATTTCCGCCGTGCAGGGTCGGTCGTCCGGGCCCGCCGCGCCGTCGCAACGACGCAGGGCCAGCAGGGTGTCCTCTGTCTCGACCAATCGCTTCGTTCCATCGGCCTGCCGCTCCAGCGTGAAGGCGTCATACAGCCCGCCCGTCGCCGTAAAGGCGCGGAACGACAGACGGTCCGCCTCGACGTCGATCAGCTGATACAGCTCTGTATTCTCGGCCGCGCGCACGGGCTGCGTGTCTGCCCGGTCGTTCAGCCCATACATCTTGGAGCCGGTGACGGAGACGACATAGACCGGCCCCTGCGGACGCCCCGCCGCGCTGTCAGCGCGCGACGCCTCGGCCCCGACCGGGTTGGAGACGCGGCCGTAGCAATGGTCGTGCCCCTGCAGCACCAGATCGATGTTGCGGGCGTCAAAGATCGGCTTCCAGGCGGCCTTCAGCTCTTCGGTGTCTTCGGGTCGGGCGCAGGTGTAGATCGGCTGGTGGAACAGGGCGACGTTCCAGCGTGCCGGGCTTTCGGCCAGCACCTTGTCCAGCCAGCGCGTCTGGCTTTCCCCAGCCCCCAGGTCGATCGCCGCCGTGCCGTCCAGCACGATGAAGCGCACGCCCTGATAGTCCACGTAGTAACTGGTCGCCTTGGCCCCCTCGGCGCCGTTGTCCGGCAAGGCGAACTGCAGCGGCCAGTGCGGGCCGAGAACGCGCGATTCCTCGCCGTTCGGCAGCACATGGTCGACGTATTCATGGTTGCCGCTGGCGGGCAGTTGCGGCGTCATGGCGAAGGCGCGACCGCCCGCCTCGGTCCATTCGCCCCACTCGTCGTCGTGAACCTTGACCTCGCGCTGGGCCACCAGATCGCCTGCGTGGACGACCAGGGCCGCCGGTCCAGCTTCCTTGAAGGCCGAACGGATCACGCGCGAGCCGATCTCCAGAATGTCGTTCTGGGTGTCCCCCAGATAGATGAAACGGAAGGGCGCGAACTCGGCCTTGGCCGTACGGAACGGCAGCCATTCGCTCCAGCCGTCGGCGGCGCGCACGCGATAGACATAGCGCGTGTCCGGCTTCAGCCCGTCAAAGCGCGCCTGATGATAGAGGGCGCGGCCGTTCTCGTTCTCGATCGGCGCCGTGGTCCCGGCCACGGTGCGGGCTGCGAAGCCCAACAGGGGGCCGTCGATCTCCTCGGCGATCTGGGCCTCGGCGGCGGTCTGGCGCGCATCAGTGCGCCAGGCGACGGCGGCGCCGCGTGCGGCGTCGGCGGCCGG
>DJDA01000069.1:10812-17996 GCA_002430835.1 Brevundimonas sp. UBA5936 | reverse complement strand
AACAGGCCCTCGGCCGCGCCCCGCCCGATCTTGCGCGCGCCCTGATCGTCGCACACGGCCCCGGCCCCCGGCGGCGTGGCCAGCGCGGGCGGCAGGTCGAACGTCAGGGTCGACGCGGTGCTGATCTCGGCGGATTCGACAGTCACCCTCGCTAGATAGCGCCAGAGGTGACGAAACGGAACGGGAACATGCTATAGGCCTGTCGTGACGACGTCGATCACTGCAACGCTTCCGTCCCTGTTCGCCGACTGGTTCGCCGGTCGNNACGCTGGCGGGCTTCCTGCCCAGCCTGATCGATCTGGCCGAACGAGGACCGAGGCCGCAGACGGGGCCAGGATCTGGCGTTCACACGCTTTATCTGTCGCCGCTGAAGGCGTTGACCACCGACGTCGAACGCAACCTGATGACGCCCATCCGCGAGATCGGGCTGAACATCCACGTCGAAAGTCGCACCGGCGACACCAAACAGTCGAAGAAACAGCGCCAGCGCGACTTCCCCCCCGACATCCTGCTGACCACGCCGGAGCAGTTGGCCCTGTTCTGCGCCTGGGAGGGGGCGAGGGATTATTTCGCCGATCTGAAATGCGTGGTGCTGGACGAGGTCCACGCCATCTGGAGCGGCAAGCGGGGGGATTTGCTGGCGCTGGGGCTGGCGCGGTTGCAGATCTTCGCGCCGGGGATGCGACGGGTGGCCCTGAGCGCGACGGTGGACGATCCGCAAAAGATCGCCGACTGGCTCTCCCCTTCTCCCCTTGTGGGAGAAGGTGGCAGGCGGAGCCTGACGGATGAGGGGTCTCGCGACATTCCCGACATCATCCCGTCCGACGACAGAGAAACCCCTCATCCGAGCCCTTCGGGCCCACCTTCTCCCACAAGGGGAGAAGGGATTCGCATCGTGCTCGGCGACCCCGGCGCGCCGCCGATGATCGACGTTCTGGTCAGCGAAGGCCGCGTGCCCTGGGCCGGGCACACCGGCGTCCACGCCATCCCCGAAGTCTATGACGCCATCCGCCGCGCCGGCCTCAGCCTGATCTTCGTCAACACCCGCTGGCAGGCCGAGTTCGTCTTCCAGTCGCTGTGGGCGATCAATGAGGACGACCTGCCGATCGCCCTGCACCACGGCTCCCTGGCCGCCGAGCAGAGGCGCAAGGTCGAGGCGGCCATGGCGCGCGGCGACCTCAAGGCCGTGGTCTGCACCTCGACGCTGGACCTGGGCATCGACTGGGGCGACGTCGATCTGGTGATCCAACTGGCCGCGCCCAAGGGAGCCAGCCGTCTGGTCCAGCGCATCGGCCGGGCCAATCACCGGCTGGACGAGCCGTCGCGCGCCCTGATGGTCCCAGCCAGCCGCTTCGAGATGCTGGAGTGCCAGGCCGCGCGCGAGGCCGTGGCTGAGAACGCCTTCGACTGGGAGCCGGAGCATACCGGCACGCTGGATACGCTGGCCCAGCACGTCATGGGCTGCGCCTGTTCGGAAGCCTTCGACCTGCCCGACCTGTTCGCCGAGGTGACGACGGCGGGGCCCTATCGCGGCCTGACCTATGAGGCGTTCGAGGAGGTGGTCGATCTGGTCGCTGTCGGCGGCTATGCCCTGCGCACCTATGACCGGTTCGCCCGCATCGTGCGCACCCGCGACGGCAAGTGGACGGTCCGCAACGCCCAGATGGCCCAGCGGCACCGGATGAACGTCGGCGCCATCGTCTCGGCCGCCAATCTGAACGTGCGGGTCGCGGGACGACGCGCGGGCGGCAAGCACCTGGTCGCAGGGCGCAAGATCGGCGAGGCCGAGGAATGGTATTTCGAACAGATGACGCCCGGGGACACCTTCGTCTTCGCCGGTCAGGTCTGGGCCTTTCAGGGCATCGTGAAGACAGACGCCCTCGTCTCGCCCGCCGTCGATAAAGACCCGAAGATCCCCTCCTACGGCGGCTCGAAATTCCCGCTGGGCACCTCGTTGGCTGAACGGGTGCGGCGCATGGTGCAGGACCGCGATCACTGGCGCGTCCTGCCGCCCGACGTGCAGGAGTGGCTGGAACTGCAAGCGGTACGCAGCGCCATCCCGGCAGCCGAGACCCTGCTCATTGAGACATTTCCGCGCGGGACGCGGCATTTCATGGTCGCCTATCCGTTCGAGGGACGACTGGCGCACACCACCCTGGCCATGCTGCTGACGCGGCGGTTGGACCGGATGGGCGTCGGGCCTCTGGGCTTTGTCGTGACGGACTATTCGCTGGCGATCTGGTCGATCCGGCCGATGGGCGACCTCGATCTGGACGCCCTGTTCGAGCCGGACATGCTGGGCGACGATCTGGAGGCCTGGCTGGAGGAAAGCTTCATGATGAAGCGCTCCTTCCGCAACTGCGCCCTGATCTCCGGCCTGATCGAGCAGCGCCAGCCGGGGGCGGAGAAGACCGGGCGGCAGGTGACGTTCTCGACCGACCTGATCTACGACGTGCTGCGGCGGCATCAGCCGGATCACCTGCTGCTGAGGACGGCGCGGGCGGATGCGGCGACGGGCCTGCTGGACGTGGCGCGGCTGGGCCAGCTCCTGAGCCGCATCCACGGCCGCATCGTGCACAAGAGGCTGGACCGGCCCTCGCCCTTCTGCGTGCCGGTGCTGATGCAGATCGGGCGTGAACGGGTCGGGGGAGACGCCGCCGAGATGATCCTGGACGAAAGCGCCGAGGCCCTGATCGCCGAGGTCATGGAAGACGCGCCCGAGGCGTTGAAGGGGGCCGCGTGAAGACATCATGCGTCCTTCTCCCCTCGGGGGAGAAGGTGGGCGGCGGAGCCGCTCGGATGAGGGGGCTGTTTCAGCGAGCTACACGTCAGACGATGAGGGCGAGGCCTGCGGCCCCCTCATCCGTCTCGCTACGCGAGCCACCTTCTCCCCCAAGGGGAGAAGGGCGATGAACGACGCCTTGCGCGCGGCCCTGTCCCCGTTCCGCCATCCGTGCGGCGGGCTCAAGCTGACGGTCAACGGCGAAGCCTGCGTGTTGCGCTGTTCCGGCGCCCTGTGGCTGCCGACGCATCAGACCCTGATCGCCTCGGACCTGCACCTGGAGAAGGGCTCGGCCTTCGCGGCGCGGGGACAGATGCTGCCGCCCTATGACAGCCCCGCGACCCTGGCCAGGCTCGAGACCGAGATCGAGGCGCTGGACCCGCGCACGGTCGTCCTGCTGGGCGACAGCTTCCATGATTCAAAGGCGGTGTCGCGCATGGACGGCGCCCAGCTGACTCGGCTGGAAACCTTGGCCGCCGGGCGCGACTGGATCTGGCTGGAGGGCAATCACGACCTGGACGCCCTGGCCGGCGCGCTGGCCAATCCCTTCAAGCGCCTGCCCGGCCGGGTGGTCGAGACCCTGGCGCTGGGCGGCCTGTTCCTGATCCATGAGCCGCAGGCCGAGCCTACGCTGGGCGAGGTCGCGGGCCATCTGCATCCCGCCGCCCGCGTCGCCGCCTATGGCCGGGGCGTGCGCCGCCCCTGCTTCGTCACCGACGGGCGGCGGCTGATCCTGCCCGCCTTCGGCGCCTTCACCGGCGGGCTGGACGTGCGCGATCCCGCGATCACAGGCCTGTTTCCCGTCCCGCCGCTGACCGCCCTGCTGGGGCGGGACAAGGTTCACGCCGTCGCCTTCGACCGCCTGAGCTGACCAAAGGCGACGGCGCGACAGCCTCAGCCGACGTGCGGCGTGATGATGCCCAGCGGCAGGGTGGTGACGTTCTTCACCCCGCGCGTGACGATATGGCTCTCGCAGTTGGAGACGATGCCCAGCGTCAGCAGCTTGTCGCGCAGGAACTGGTCGAAGGCGTGCATGTCGGTGGTGATGATGCGCAGGACGTAATCCTCGCGCCCCGTGATGGTGGCGCACTGCACCACTTCGGGCCAGCTTTCGACGGCCTGTTCGAAGATCTGCAGGTTGTCGCGCGTCGGCAGGCTCAGCTTGACGATGGCGTAGACTTCGAAGTCCAGGCCCAGAAGACCGGCGTCCAATAGCGTGACACGCTTGCGTATCAGGCCAGAGTCCTCCAGTCTCTTGATCCGGCGCCAGCACGGCGAGGCCGACAGGCCGACGCGATCGGCGACCTCGGCGACAGACAGGCCCGCGTCCTGCTGAAGGATGTCGAGGATGCGCGCGTCGATAGGGTCGAGGTCGTCGGCCAAAGGCTTTCTCCGAATTAGCTTTCCGCGCAATAAAATACCCCAAATTGCCATTTGGCAAGGGTATTTTTAGGAGAGCCAACAATCATACGCCATGCTATGCCCTCTTCCATAAGGAAACGCGGCCGGTTCAACCGGACGGGAGGCATTGATGAAGAACACCCCGACGCTGTCGCTGCGCGTGCCGGAACCTTCGGGCCGGCCGGGCGACACGCCTGATTTCAGCCATCTGAAGCTCGATGCGCCGGGCGCTGTCGACCGCCCGGAGGTCAGCACGGCGCCTGCTGAAATGCGCGATCACGCCTTCCGCCTGATCCGCGTGCTGGACGATGAAGGCAAGGCGGTCGGCCCGTGGGATCCCAAGCTGGACCCTGAGACGATGCGTCGCGGCCTGAAGGCCATGATCCTGACGCGCGCCTTCGACGACCGGATGCACCGCGCCCACCGTCAGGGCAAGACCAGCTTCTACATGAAGTGCACCGGCGAAGAGGCCATTGCAGTCGCCCAGGGGATGATCCTGAGCCGCGAGGACATGGGCTTCCCCACCTATCGCCAACAGGGCCTTCTGATCGCGCGCGACTATCCGCTCGCGACCATGATGAACCAGATCTATTCGAACGCCGAAGACCCCATCAAGGGCCGCCAGCTGCCGATCATGTATTCGGCCAAGGACTACGGCTTCTTCACCATCTCGGGCAATCTGGGCACCCAGTACATTCAGGCCGTGGGCTGGGGCATGGCCTCGGCCATCCGCGGCGACGACAAGATCGCCATCACCTGGATCGGCGACGGCTCGACGGCAGAGAGCGACTTCCACTCGGCCCTGACCTTCGCCGCCGTCTATCGCGCGCCGGTCATCCTGAACATCGTCAACAACCAGTGGGCCATCTCGTCCTTCCAGGGCATCGCCGGCGGGCTTGAGACCACCTTCGCGTCCAAGGGCATCGGCTATGGCCTGCCCGCCCTGCGCGTCGACGGCAACGACTTCCTGGCCGTCTGGGCCGCGACCCAGTGGGCCGAGGAGCGCGCCCGCACCAACCAGGGCGCGACGATCATCGAGCTGTTCACTTACCGCGGTGCCCCGCACTCGACCTCGGACGACCCCAGCCGCTATCGCCCTGGCGACGAGCATGAGAAGTGGCCGCTGGGCGATCCGATCGCCCGCCTGAAGCAGCACCTGATCGCTATCGGCGAATGGTCCGACGAACAGCAGGAAGAAGCTGAAAAGGAAGCGGTCGAGAAGGTCCGCGCCGCCGCCAAGGAATCCGAGGCCATCGGCACCCTGGGCCAGTCGCGCCCCAGCGTGAAGACCATGTTCGAGGAGGTCTATGCGACCGAGGACTGGCGTCTGGTCGAACAGCGCCGCGAAGTAGGAGTCTGAGTGATGGCCGAGATCAACGACAAGATTGAAGCCGACATGGTCGACCAGAAGGACGCCCCGGCGTCGGTCGCCCCGGACGCGCCCGCTATCGCCGCGATGAACATGATCCAGGCCCTGAACTCGGCCCTGGACGTCAAGATGGCTGAAGACCCGACCGTCGTCTCCTACGGCGAGGACGCGGGCTATTTCGGCGGCGTCTTCCGCGTCACCGACCACCTGCAGAAGAAGCACGGCATGAACCGCAGCTTCGACGCCCCGATTTCGGAGACCGGCATCGTCGGCGCCGCCATCGGCATGGCCGCCTATGGCCTGCGCCCGGTCGTCGAGATCCAGTTCGCCGACTACATCTATCCGGCCTACGACCAGATCGTCTCCGAAGCGGCCAAGATGCGCTATCGCTCGGGCGGCCAGTTCACCACGCCGATGGTGGTGCGCAGCCCCTACGGCGGCGGCATCTTCGGCGGCCAGACGCACAGCCAGTCGCCCGAAAGCCTGTTCACCCACATCGCCGGCCTGAAGGTGGTGATCCCGTCCAACCCCTATGACGCCAAGGGTCTTCTGACCGCGGCGATCGAGGACGACGATCCGGTCATCTTCTTCGAGCCCAAGCGCCTCTACAACGGCCCCTTCGACGGCTGGCACGAAAAGCCGGTCAGCCCGTGGAAAGCGCAGGAACTGGCCCAGGTTCCGACCGGCAAATACATCGAGCCGATCGGCAAGGCCCGCGTGATGAAGGAAGGCTCCGACGTCACCCTTCTGGCCTATGGCACCATGGTCTGGGTCGCGCTGGCGGGCGCCGAGCACGCGGGCGTGGACGCCGAGGTCATCGACCTGCGCACCCTCGTGCCGCTCGACATCGAAGCCATCGAGGCCTCGGTCAAGAAGACCGGCCGCTGCGTCATCGTGCATGAGGCGCCGAAAACCTCGGGCTTCGGCGGCGAACTGAGCGCGCTGGTGCAGGAGCGCTGCTTCTATCACCTGGAGGCGCCGGTGGCGCGCGTGACCGGTTGGGACACGCCCTATCCACACGCCTTTGAATGGGAATATTTCCCCGGACCGCAGCGGGTCGCCGACGCGCTGAAAGCCGTCATGACCGGCCAAACATCAGGGATGGGTCGCTAAGATGGGTCGTTTTGTTTTCAAGCTGCCCGACGTGGGCGAAGGCACCGCCGAAGCCGAGCTCGTCGGCTGGCACGTCAAGGTCGGCGATACGGTCGCCGAGGATCAGATCGTCGCCGACGTCATGACCGACAAGGCCACGGTCGAACTGACCAGCCCGGTCGCGGGCGTCGTCACCGCCCTGCACGGCGAGCCCGGTCAGATGATGGCCGTGCGCGGCCCGCTGGCTGAATTCGAGGTCGAGGGCGAAGGCAACGCCGCCGCCGACGAACCGGCCGCCGCGCCTGTCGCCGCTGCCCCTGAGCCCGCTCCGGTCGCCGTCGAAGCGCCGAAGGCTGAAGCCGCTCCGGCGCCCGTCGCCGCCGCTGGCGCGAACCACGTCTTCAAACTGCCCGACGTGGGCGAAGGCACGGCCGAGGCCGAGCTGGTCGGCTGGCACGTCAAGGTCGGCGATGCGGTTCAGGAAGACCAGATCCTGGCCGAGGTCATGACCGACAAGGCGACGGTCGAACTGACCAGCCC
>DJDA01000069.1:0-10586 GCA_002430835.1 Brevundimonas sp. UBA5936 | reverse complement strand
GCCGCACCGGCCGCCAAGCCTGCGGCTGCGCCCAAGGCCGACGCCAAACCCGTTCCGGCCCTGACCGGCCGCCAGCCGGGCGAGCGCCCGCTGGCTTCCCCCGCCGGGCGCAACCGCGCGCGTGATCTGGGGATCGACCTGGTCTTCGTGCCGGGCGGCGGCCCCGCGGGCCGTATCGAGCACGCCGATCTGGACGCCTTCGTCGCGCGCGGCGGCACGTTCGCCCCGGCCACGGCCTCGGGCGGTTCGCTCTACGCCAAGGCCGAGGGAACCAACGAAGTCCGCATTATCGGCCTGCGCCGCAAGATCGCGGAGAAGATGGCCGAGAGCGTCCGTCGCATCCCGCACATCACCTATGTCGAGGACATCGACATGACGGCGGTGGAAGAGCTGCGCGCCCACCTGAACGCCCAGAACAAGGGCACCGGCCGCGCCAAGCTGAACGTCCTGCCCTTCATCGCCCGCGCCATCGTCGTGGCCCTGAAGGACCAGCCGAACATCAACGCCACCTATGACGACGAGGCGGGCGTGCTGACCCAGCACAACGCCGTCCATCTGGGCATCGCCGCCCAGACGCCGAACGGCCTGATGGTCCCGGTCGTCCGTCATGCCGAGGCGCGCGACGCCTACGACACGGCCGAGGAGATCGCCCGCGTCTCGGGCGCCGCCAAGGACGGCAGCGCCAAGCGCGAGGAGCTCAGCGGCTCGACCATCACCATCACCTCGCTGGGCACGCTCGGCGGTGTGGTGCACACGCCCATCATCAACCACCCCGAAGTCGCCATCGTCGGTCCGAACAAGATCGAAGAACGCGTCGTAGTGCGGGGCGGCCAGATGGTCGTGCGCAAGATGATGAACCTGTCCTCCAGCTTCGATCACCGTATCGTCGACGGCCACGACGCGGCGGTCTTCGTGCAGAAGATCAAGAACCTGCTGGAAAACCCGGCCACGCTCTGGATGAACTGATCAACTCCAACCCGCTCTGCTCGTCCTGGCGAAGGATGAGCAGAGCAGAGGATGCAGCAGATGAAGACCGGCGCCCTGATCATCGCATTCGCAATCGCGGCCCTCGGCACGGCGCCCGCCGCCGCCTGCATCCCCGAACCTCCGCCCCACTGGCCCTCGATCCTGCGCGCGGACGGCCCCACGCTCTTCATTGGTCGAGTGACCACCGTGGAGACGCTGCCGGAGCCCCGCCGTACGACGACGCTGGAAATCACCGAATCGCGGGCCGTCATCGAGCGTCTGGAAGCGATCCAAGGCCAGCCCAAGCCGACCTATGCCCTGACGGCAGCCGAGAGCGTTCGTCGCCTTGGTGACTACGCCGGCATGGTGTGCGTCGATTTTCAGCGTGTGAAAGTCGGCGATCTGGTGCTGGGGATGGAAGCTCCAAACGGCGCCCTTCGCCTCTTTGAACCCCATCAAGTTCCTCCTGAATTCACCTCTCGCATTGAGGCCTATCGTTGACCCAGACCCTGAAAACCAAAGTCCTGATCATCGGCGCCGGGACCGGCGGCTATGTCGCAGGCATCCGTTGCGGCCAGCTGGGGCTGGAGACCGTGCTGGTGGACGCCTCGCCGGGCCTCGGCGGCACCTGCCTGAACGTCGGCTGCATCCCGTCCAAGGCCATCATCCACGCGGCGGGCAAGTTTGAGACGGTGGCCAAAGCCGCCGGCGACGGCACGCTGGGCATCACCGCCTCGACCCCGGCCATCGACCTGTCCAAGACGGTCGAGTGGAAGGACGGCGTGGTCAAGAAGCTGAACGCCGGCGTCGCCGCCCTGCTGAAGAAGGCCAAGGTCAAGGTCATCAAGGGCTGGGCCGACTTCTCGGACGCCAAGACCTGCACGGTGAAGACCGACGACGGCGACATCCGCATCACCGCCGAGCACGTCATCCTGGCCACAGGGTCGGAGCCGGTAGAGTTGCCCTTCCTGCCCTTCGGCGGCGACGTGATCTCGTCCACCGAGGCCCTGAGCCTGCCGGAAGTGCCCAAGAAGCTGGTCGTCGTCGGCGGCGGCTATATCGGCCTGGAACTGGGCATCGCCTTCCGCAAGCTGGGCGCCGAAGTGGCCATCGTCGAGATGGCCGAGCGCATCCTGCCGCTCTACGACAAGGCCCTGACCGACCCGGTCGCCAAATGGCTGGAGAAGCACGGCGTGCAGCTGCTGCTCGGCGCCCGCGCGGGCGGTTTCGGAGACGGCAAGCTGAACGTCACCGACAAGGACGGAAACCCGATGCAGCTGGACGCCGACAAGGTGCTGGTCACCGTCGGCCGCCGCGCGCGGACGAAAGGCTGGGGCCTCGAGAACATGGGCGTGGCCATGAACGATCCGTTCGTGAAGATCGACGAGCGCTGCGCCACCAGCATGAAGAACGTCTGGGCCATCGGCGACCTGACCGGCGAACCGATGCTGGCGCACAAGGGCTCGGCGCAAGGCGAAGTCGTGGCCGAAATCATCGCCGGGCACGACCGCGTGTTCGACCCGACCACCATCGCCGCCGTCTGCTTCACCGAGCCGGAGATCGTCTCGGCGGGCCTCGGCCCTGATGATGTGAAGGGCCGCGACGACGTGATCCAGGCCGTCTTCCCCTTCGCCGCCATCGGCCGCGCCCTGGCCATCGAGGCGGGCGAGGACGGCGGCTTCGTCCGCGTCATCGCCTCGAAGTCGGATCACCGCCTGCTGGGCGTCCAGGCCGTCGGCCAGCACGTGTCGGAGCTGTCCAACAGCTTCGCCCAGATGCTGGAAATGGGCGCGGTGCTGGAAGACGTGGCCGGCACCATCCACGTCCACCCGACCCTGGGCGAAGCCTTCCACGAAGCGTCCCTCCGGGCGCTCGGGCACGCCATCCACATCTAAGATCGCTGCTTGAGCGCGTCTTCCTTCTCCCCTTGCGGGAGAAGGAACCGCCCTTGCTTGCTCTCACCGGACGAAAGGTCGACCCTCCCACAAACGGGAGGCTTCGATGAGCGCGCAGACCCACTATCTGGCCGTCTTCACCAGCGACAAGACCGGCCCCAAATGGCGAGCCTGGCGCGCCATGAGCGAGGCCGAGCAGGCCGAGACGGCCCGCATCGGCGTGGCCGCCGTCGCCGCCTGGGAAGAGGCGCACCGCAACTCTATCGTGTTTCGGGGCGGCCCGCTGGGCCCGACCAAGCGCATCGGCGACGGCGGCGCCGTGACGGACATGGTCAACCTGCTGACCGTCTTCATGGTCGTGCGCGCCGACAGCCACGAGGCGGCGGCCCGCCTGTTCGAGAACCACCCGCACATGAACCCCTTCCCCTGCGATGGGGTGGAGGTGATGCCGGTGCTGGGGTGAGGCTCAGTCGGCGCCCGGCGGCGGGGTCCAGTTCGGATCGAGGAACCAGTCGGCCGCGAGGTCGCGCCAGTCGGGGTTGTCGCGCTCGATCAGCGCCAGCTTCCAGTCGCGCAGCCACTTCTTGATCCGCCGCTCGCGCCGGATCGCATCAAGCATCAGGGCGTGCTGCTCGAACCAGACCAGACGGGTGCAGTCATAGGCATCGGTGAAGCCGGGAAAGGCGCGCGTCCTGTGCTTCCACACGCGGCTTTCCAGATTGGAGGTCGAACCGGCGTAGAGCGTCCCGTTGCGCCTGCTCGCCATGATGTAGGTCGCGATGAAGGTGCGATGGGTCGCCATCCGCACAAGCTATGCCGCTAATCCGCCTTCGTCATCCTCCGGGCCGCGCGCAGCGCGGAACCGGGGGACCCAGCGGCGCCGAAGGCGATCTAAGGGCGGCCGTCGAGCGTGGATCTTTCACGCTCCGCGCGCCGCTAGGTCCCCCGGTCTGCGCCGCTGACGCGGCTTGCCGGAGGATGACGGAAGAAACATCAGCTTACAGACCATCGTTCGACAGACTCGACTCCATCTAGCGAATCGGAGATGTTCACTTTTCGTTCAAAGAGGTCTGCCATGGGCAAAAACACAGGCGAAGGTTACCGCAAGGGCGCAGTGCGCGGCCGCACTCAATTCCAACATGAGAATGGGGACTGGCAAAAGCGCGATGAGAGCAACGGGCAATTCATGGAGAGGAAGTCTTCTCCCGGCCCATTCAAGGGAGTTGCGAAAGAACCCGATGGGCGGGACACAGATAACTCGTAGAGAAAGAGGACCGCGATTTCGCGGCCCCTTTCTCAGATCGTGCGGACAGCGCGCGGGTTAATGCACCCGCGCCTTCCCGATCTCCAGCCCGTCCGTGCCCGCTGACACCGCGACCACCGACCCGTCCTCGATCTCGCCGGCCAACAGTTTTTTGGCCATCGGGTCGACCAGCTCCTTCTGGATGACGCGCTTCAGCGGCCTTGCGCCGTAGACCGGGTCGTAGCCCTTGTCGGCGAGCCAGGTCAGGGCGCTGTCGTCCAGGGCCAGCGTCAGGCGGCGGTCGGCCATCAGCTTCTCCAGACGCGCCAGCTGGATGCGGACGATGCCGCCCATCTGTTCGCGGCCGAGGCGGCGGAACAGGATGATCTCGTCGATGCGGTTCAGGAACTCGGGCCGGAAGTGGGCGCGGACCTGTTCCATGACCAGGGGACGAACGGCCTCGACGTCCTCGCCCTCGGGTTGGTCGGCCAGAAACTGGCTGCCCAGGTTGGAGGTCATGATGATCAGGGTGTTCTTGAAGTCGATGGTGCGGCCTTGCCCGTCGGTCAGGCGACCGTCGTCCAGCACTTGCAAAAGCACGTTGAAGACGTCGGGGTGGGCCTTTTCGACCTCGTCGAACAGGATGACCTGATAGGGGCGGCGACGCACCGCCTCGGTCAGGGCGCCGCCCTCGTCATAGCCGACATAGCCCGGAGGGGCGCCGATCAGGCGGCTGACCGAGTGCTTCTCCATGTATTCGGACATGTCGATGCGGGTGATGGCGTTGTCGTCGTCGAACAGATAGCCCGCCAGCGCCTTGGTCAGCTCGGTCTTGCCCACGCCCGTGGGCCCAAGGAAGAGGAAGCTGCCCAGCGGCTTGTTCGGATCGTTCAGACCGGCGCGGGCGCGGCGCACGGCGTCGGAGACGGCGGCCAGGGCCTCGTCCTGACCGACCACGCGGCGGCCCAGTTCGTCCTCCATCTTGAGCAGCTTCTCGCGCTCGCCCTCCAGCATCTTGTCGACAGGCACGCCGGTCCAGCGGCTGACGACAGCGGCGATCTGCTCGGCGTCGACAACCTCGGGCGTCAGCGGGGCGGCGACCGCCGCCGGGGATTCGGAGTCCGCGAGTTGCTTCTCAAGCTGCGGAATCTGACCATAGGCGATCTCTGAGGCGCGCCCCAGATCACCGGCGCGCTGGGCGGCGGCCAGTTCAGCGCGCAGGCGGTCCAGGGTTTCGCGCAGTTGCGCGCCCTGCCCCACCTTGTCCTTCTCGGACTTCCAGCGGGCGGTCATGTCGTCGGACTGGCCTTCCAGATCAGCGATCTCGTCCTCCAGCTTTTCGAGACGTTGCCGGGAGGCGCTGTCGTCTTCCTTCTTCAGGGCCTCGCGCTCGATCTTGAGCTGGACCAGACGGCGGTCGATCTCGTCCAGCGCCTCGGGCTTGGAATCGACGGCCATGCGCACGCGGCTGGCGGCCTCGTCGATCAGGTCGATGGCCTTGTCGGGCAGAAAGCGGTCGGTGATGTAGCGGTTCGACAGGGTGGCGGCGGCGACGATGGCGCTGTCGCTGATGCGGACCCCGTGGTGGACCTCGTACTTTTCCTTCAGACCGCGCAGGATCGACACCGTGTCCTCAACGGTCGGTTCGGACACGAAGACCGGCTGGAAGCGACGGGCCAGGGCCGCGTCCTTCTCGACGTGCTTGCGGTACTCATCCAGGGTGGTCGCGCCGACGCAGTGCAGTTCGCCGCGCGCCAGCGCAGGCTTCAGCAGGTTGGAGGCGTCCATGGCCCCGTCGCCCTTGCCCGCGCCGACCAGGGTGTGCATCTCGTCGATGAACAGAACGATGCCGCCCTCGGCGGCGGCCACCTCGTTCAGCACGGCCTTCAGCCGCTCCTCGAACTCGCCGCGATACTTCGCGCCGGCGATCAGGGCGCCCATGTCGAGCGACAGGACTTTCTTGTCCTTCAGGCTTTCGGGCACGTCGCCGTTGACGATGCGCAGGGCCAGACCTTCGACGATGGCGGTCTTGCCGACGCCGGGTTCGCCGATCAGCACAGGGTTGTTCTTGGTGCGACGGGCCAGCACCTGGATGGTGCGGCGGATCTCCTCGTCGCGGCCGATGACGGGGTCGACCTTGCCGTCGCGCGCGGCCTCGGTCAGGTCGCGGGCGTAGCGTTTCAGCGCGTCGAAGCTGTCCTCGGCGCCCGCGCTGTCGGCGGTCTTGCCCTTGCGGATTTCGGCGACGGCGTCGTCGAGCTTCTTGGCCGTGACCCCGGCGGATTTCAGCGCCTCGGCAGCGGCGCCGCCCTCCTTGGCGATGGCGGCCAGCAGGCGTTCGGTGGTGACGAAGGCGTCGCCGGCCTTCTTGGCGGCCTCTTCGGCGGCGCTGAAGACGCGGGCGGTGTCGCCGTCCAGATAGAGCTGACCAGAGCCGCCCTCGACCTGAGGCCGCTTCTTCAGCAGCCCCTCGGTGACGAGTTCGACGGCGGACGGATCGCCGCCCGCCTGATCGATCAGTTTGCGGGCCAGTCCGTCGCGTTCCTCGAGCAGCACCTTCAGCAGATGCTCGGGCGCGAACTGCTGATGGCGGCGGGCCAGCGCCAGCGACTGGGCGGATTGAACGGCCTGTTTGGCGCGGTCGGAATAGAGGTCGAGATTCATGGTTGAGCAGTCCCCTCAAAGGCGGATTGCGGAAGGCGCGCCCTCATAAGCAAGCGACGCGCTATCCGGTTGCAGCACAGGTGGGTGTGGCCCATACGACACGCAAGGGGATGGGCGATGGAACCCCAAGCGTAGCCGTGCGTTGGGGGCCCATGCTGACATCCAAAATGAACCCTCGAGTCTTCTGGGGGGCCAGCGCCATCGCAGGCGGGCTTTTGCTGCTCGCCCTGATGGCGCCCGCCACGTCCGACCTGCTGTTCGGGCGCGCCCAGGCCTGGGTGGTGGAGACGTTCGGCTGGTTCTACGTCGCTTCGGTCGCAGGCTTCATGCTGTTCGTCGCGGCGCTGGCCCTGGGGCCGACGGGGCGGTTGAAGCTGGGGCCGGACGACGCCGAGCCGGACTTCCCCTATGTCTCCTGGCTGGCCATGCTGTTCGCCGCGGGCATGGGCATCGGCCTGATGTATTTCGCCGTCGCCGAGCCGGTGCAGCACTACATCGCCCCGCCCGAAGCGCAGCCCGGCACGCTGGAAGCCGCCCGCGAGGCCATGGTCATCACCTATACCCACTGGGGCGTCCACGCCTGGGCCATCTACGCCGTAGTGGGTTTGAGCCTGGCCTATTTCGCGCACCGGAAGGGACTGCCCCTGACCATGCGGTCCAGCCTCTATCCCCTGCTGGGCAAGCGGGTGAACGGCTGGCTGGGCGACCTGGTCGACATCTTCGCCATCTGCGGCACCCTGTTCGGCATCGCCACCTCCCTGGGCTACGGCGTGGCGCAGATGACCTCGGGCCTGAACTACGTCTTCGGCCTGCCCAATGACGTGATCATGCAGGTCGGGTTGATCGCCGTGGTGATGGGGGCGGCGACGATCTCGGTGCTGACCGGCGTGGACAAGGGCGTGCGGCGGCTGTCCGAGCTGAACCTGTTCATCGCCGTCTGCCTGATGCTGTTCGTGCTGATCGTGGGGCCGACGCTGTTCCTGCTGCGGGCCTATGTGCAGAATTTCGGTCTGTATCTAGACCACTTCTTCGAGCGCACCTTCACCCTCTACGCCTATGAGCCGCGCGCCTGGATGGCGGACTGGACCCTGCTCTACTGGGCCTGGTGGATCTCCTGGTCGCCGTTCGTGGGCATGTTCATCGCCCGCATCTCGCGCGGTCGGACGGTGCGGGAGTTCCTCATCGGCGTGCTGCTGGTGCCGTCAGGCTTCACCTTCCTGTGGATGACGGTCTTCGGCAACACGGCCATGAGCCTGGATCTGGGCGTGGCCGCGGGGGCGATCTCGAACGCGGTGCAGGCGGACCTGTCGACGGCCCTGTTCCGCTTCTTCGAATTCCTGCCGGGCACGGCGATCACCTCGGTCCTGGCCATCGCCCTGGTGGCGGTCTTCTTCGTCACCTCGGCGGATTCAGGCTCGCTGGTGATCGACACCCTGGCCTCGGGCGGGGCGGAGGAGACGCCGCGCTGGCAAAGGGTCTACTGGTGCGGAATGGAGGGGCTGACGGCGGCCCTGCTGCTGCTGGCCGGGGGCCTCGGCGCCCTGCAGGCGGCGACCCTGGTGGCCGCCCTGCCCTTCGCGGTCATCATGATCCTGGCCTGTTTCGGCCTGGCGCGGCAGATGAACGCCGACCTGAAAGGCGAGGCCGTCGAGACCGAGGCGCCGCCCCTGCGCGAACAGCTCAAGCGCATCCTGGCCCCGGCCAGCCGTCGCGACATCGACCGCCAGATCGCCCGTCACGGCGCCCCGGCGCTGGAAGAGGTGCGCGCCGCCGTGGCCGCCGAAGGGCTGGAGAACAGCGAAGTTCAGAGCGACGACAACGGCGTCTGGCTGAGGGTCGAACACGCCAACGGGCGGGACTTCCTGTATCGGCTGGGCGCGCGCTCGCGGCCCCTGCCCGCCCTGACCGCGCTGGAGGCGCCCGAAGGTCGCCGCGCCTTGGAATGGCGACTGAGCGCCGTCACCGGCGACGGCGCGCGCCCGCGCGACGTGACCGGCTTCACCCGCGCCCAGATCGTCGCCGACGTGCTGGAGCATCTGCAAAGGTGGCGGCTGGCGGCGTAAGCCGCGCGACGCCCCTTGGCCCGACGGACGGGCGGCGTTAGCGTCGCCGTTCAGTCTTCGGGAGCGTCCTTGATGTCCATCCGCCTGTCGCGCCGCGCCGCGCTGATCTCTTCCGCCGTCGGCGCCGCCGGCGCGGCCCTGCCCGCGACCGGCTGGGCCCAGACCAGCGCCGATACGCGTTCCGACGAGGAGATCGCCGCCGCCGCCGACGCCTGGGTGCAGCGCTGCATGGCCGCCTGGCCGGACCAGCCCGCCGTGTCCCTGGCCCTGGTGCGCGACGACAAGACGGTGCTGGCCAAGGGCTACGGCGTGCGCCGTCAGGGCAAGGCCGAGCCCGCCGACGAACACACCCTGTTCGCAATCGCGTCGAATTCCAAGAACGTCACCGCCGCCTGCCTGGCCATCCTGGTCGACGAGGGCAAGGTGAAATGGGACGAGCCGATCCGCACCTATCTGCCCGGCTTCACCCTGTCGGATCCGATGGTGGGCGAGCGCATCACGGTGCGCGACACCCTGAGCCACCGCGCCGGTTTCGGCCTGGGCGCCGGCGACCTGCTGTTCTGGCCCAACAGCGACCGGACGCGCGCGCAGGTGCTGGCCCAGGCCGCCTTCGTGCCGATCGAGGACGGCTTCCGCGAGGACTACCACTACTGCAACCTGATGTTCGTGGTTGCGGGCGCGGTGATCGAAAAGGTGTCGGGCCTGTCGTGGGAGGCCTTCGTCCAGACCCGCATCTTCGACAAGGTCGGCATGAGCGAGAGCGTGCCCCTGGCCCGCCTGGCCGATCCGGCCAAGTCCGCCCTGCCTCATGGCCGCGTCGGTCCGCCCCTGCGCTATCAGGGGGCGATGACCCAGATCGCCGAGTCGATCGTCGAGGTGTGGAACTGGGATTCGGCGGCGGCCGCGGGCGGCATCTGCGCCAGCGCCCACGACTGGGCCAAATGGATCGCCGTGCGCCTGAACGACGGCAAGCTGGCCGACGGCTCGCGCCTGTTCTCCGAAGCCGCCGCGCGCGAGATGTACAAGCCCAACATCGTCGTCTCCTCGTCCAACGGGCCGACGGCGGCCCTGCCGAACCGGGCCGTGGCCTCGACCTACGCCATGGGTCTGCAGGTGCAGGACTATCGCGGCGAGCGGCTGGCCACCCACGGCGGCGGCTCGCCCGGCGGCATCTCGGCCACGGTGCTGATCCCCGGCCGCAAGATCGGCTTCTCGGTCTTCACCAACGCCGAAGAGAGCTTCCTGCTGCGCGCCCTGCGTTCGGGCCTGTCGGACATCGCCATGAACAAGGTCGACGTCGACTGGATCGCCGATTCCAAGCGGATTGAGGCCGAAGGAACCGAGAAGTCGCTGAAGGCCGCCGTCGAAATCGACGCCAAACAGGCGGCGGGCGCGGCCCCGTCCATGCCGCTCGAGGCCTACGCCGGAACCTGGCGCGATCCCTGGTACGGCGACATCGTCATCGAGCCGAAGACGGAAGGGCGCGGCCGCAACCGCAAGTCCGGCCTGTGGCTGCGCTTCACCCACACCCCGGCGCTGCAAGGCTGGCTGGAGCCCTATGACGGCGAGACCTTCCGTACCCACTTCCCCGACAAGCGCGAGGAAGACGCCTTCATCACCTTCAGCATCGGCACGGCCAAGCCTGCGACCGCCACGGTCAAGGGCGTCTCGCCGGATATCGACTTCAGCTACGACTATCAGGATCTGCGGCTGACGCGGGTCTGAACGCCCTAACCCTTCTTCCCTTGTGGGAGA
>DJDA01000143.1 GCA_002430835.1 Brevundimonas sp. UBA5936 | reverse complement strand
CCCGACCGTCCGTAACGAGTGAAGCCATGGCGCGGCGGCGCGGCGGAGATGTTGTCCGTTCAGAACCTCACCGCCTTTGTGCTTTTGGGCGTCGGTCGGCCCGAGCAGACCTTCGTGCCACCACAGCCCCTCATCATTGTCGATCTGGACCGACCCCGGCCGGTCGCACCGCCTCCGCCTCCCCCAGAGCCCGCGGCGTCCCAGGGCGGCGGCGCCCCGGCCGCGCCATCCGTCGTGCGCCCCGCGCGTCCCCGTCCTGAACCGCCAAAGCCGGAAGTCATTGCTCCGCCGCGTCCGGCCCCGGAGCAACCGCTGGTGATCGGCATTGCGCCCGAACCTGGCCCGACGCCTGGTCAGGGGCAGGGCGGGCAGGGGACCGGCAGCGGGGGCGGCAGCGGATCGGGCGTCGGTCCTGGCGTGGGCGACGGCCCGCCGCGTATCATTCGCGGCCCCACGGTGGGGGAGCTGCGGACGCTGCATCCGCGCGACGCCTTCCGCCAGCGGCGAGGCGGTCAGGCGACCCTGGCCTGCCGGGTGCGTCTCGACACCACTCTGAGCGATTGCCGCCTGGTCGACGAATCGCCGCCGGGGATGGGATTCGGTCAGGCGGCCCTTGCGGCCTCGCGTTATTTCCGCTTTCGTCCTGCAACGCAGAACGGAGCGCCGCTTGATGGTCGAGAGGTCCGGGTGGGGGTCGAATGGCCCTGAGCCAGCCTGCTCACGGCGCTTGCCCGTTGACGCATTGGGAATCCCCTGTATAAGGGCGGCCTTCCGCGAAGGGCGTACACGTTCCAGGTCTGTTGACCGGAGCGGTTTCTGCGTCTGAATTAACGCGTACTTGGAGAATTTCGTGGCCCGTATCGCAGGCGTCAACATTCCGACGAACAAGCGCGTTGAAATCGCGCTTCAGTACATTCACGGCATTGGCGCGCACAACGCCAAGGAGATCACGGCTAAGATCGGCATCGAGCCGGCTCGCCGCGTGAACCAGCTGACCGACGCGGAGATCCTGCAGATCCGCGAGACCATCGACCGCGACTTCACCGTCGAAGGCGACCTGCGCCGCGAGACGTCGATGAACATCAAGCGCCTGATGGACCTGGCCTGCTACCGCGGCCTGCGTCACCGTAAGGGCCTGCCGGTCCGCGGCCAGCGCACCCACACCAACGCTCGCACCCGCAAGGGTCCGGCCAAGCCGATCGCCGGCAAGAAGAAGTAAGAGAGAGGCCTGACCGATGGCTAAGGAACCGGGTCGCGTTAAGCGCCGCGAACGCAAGAACATCACCTCGGGCGTGGCCCACGTGAACGCTTCGTTCAACAACACCATGGTGACCATCACCGACGCTCAAGGGAACGCGATTTCCTGGTCGTCGGCCGGCCACATGGGCTTCAAGGGCTCGCGCAAGTCGACGCCGTACGCCGCTCAGATGGCTGCGGAAGACGCTGGCAAGAAGGCCGCCGAGCACGGCGTCAAGACGCTGGAAGTGAACGTCTCGGGTCCGGGTTCGGGCCGTGAGTCGGCCCTGCGCGCCCTGCAGGCCGTCGGCATGACGATCACGACCATTCGTGACGTGACGCCGATGCCGCACAACGGCTGCCGTCCGCCGAAGCGCCGTCGCGTCTAAGGTTCACGCCGCCTAACCCTTCTCCCGGCGGCTCCTGTTGTTCTGAACGTGAGAACACGGAGCCGTCGAAACCCGTTCGAGGGACTTTATGATCGAAAGAAACTGGCAAGAGCTGATCCGTCCCGAGAAACCGCAAGTCGAGGGCGGGTCTGACCCGCAGCACAAGGCGCGTCTGATCGCCGAGCCTCTCGAGCGCGGTTTCGGTGTGACGCTCGGCAACGCGCTTCGTCGCGTTCTGCTGTCTTCGCTTCAAGGCGCGGCGGTCACGGCCATTCAGATCGACGGCGTTGTGCACGAGTTCTCGTCGCTGGAAGGCGTTCGCGAGGACGTTGTCGACATCGTTCTGAACATCAAGCAACTGGCCCTGCGCATGCACGCAGAAGGTCCGAAGCGGATGACGCTGCGCGCCACGGGCCCCGGCCCGGTGACCGCGGCTCAGATCGACCTGCCGGCCGACATCGAGGTGCTGAACCCGGATCACGTGATCTGCACCCTGGATGACGGCGCTTCGGTCCGCATGGAACTGACGGTGCAGAACGGCAAGGGCTACGTCGCCGCCGAACTGAACCGCCCGGAAGACGCCCCGATCGGCCTGATCGCCGTCGACGCCCTGTATTCGCCGGTGAAGCGCGTCGCCTATCGCGTCGAGCCGACCCGTCAGGGCCAGTCGCTGGACTATGACAAGCTGATCCTGGAAGTTGAAACCAACGGTGCCGTCTCGCCGGTTGACGCTGTGGCTTACGCTGCGCGCATCCTGCAAGACCAGCTGCAGATCTTCATCACCTTCGATGAGCCGACCAAGGCTGTCGAGCAGTCGGACGGCAAGCCCGAACTGCCCTTCAACCCGTCGCTGCTGAAGAAGGTGGACGAGCTGGAGCTGTCGGTCCGTTCGGCGAACTGCCTGAAGAACGACAACATCGTCTACATCGGCGACCTGATCCAGAAGACCGAGGGCGAAATGCTTCGCACCCCGAACTTCGGCCGCAAGTCGCTGAACGAAATCAAGGAAGTTCTGGCGTCCATGGGCCTGAGCCTCGGCATGGACGTGCCGAACTGGCCGCCGGAAAACATCGAAGATCTGGCCAAGAAGTTCGACGACCAGATCTGATCATCAACCCTCCGCCCAGGTCCGTTGGATCGGTTGGGGCGGTTAGAATGAGAGGCCCCAGGTCTCGTCCGCCAAGTAGGGACGGGAAACCAGGGTTGAGTAGGAGAGACCCCGATGCGCCACGGCGCCGCCTATCGTAAGCTCGGCCGTACGGTCAGCCACCGCCAGGCCATGTTCGCCAACATGGCCGCCTCGCTGATCAAGCACGAGCAGATCACGACCACCCTGCCGAAGGCGAAGGAACTGCGTCCCTTCGTCGAGAAGCTGGTCACCCTCGCCAAGAAGGGCGACCTGCACGCTCGTCGTCAGGCCATCAGCGCCGTTCGCGACGTGCCGCAAGTCGGCAAGCTGTTCGACACGCTGGCCCCTCGTTACGCCGAGCGTAACGGCGGCTACATCCGCATCATGAAGGCGGGCTTCCGTCACGGCGACAACGCCGCGATGGCCGTGATCGAGTTCGTCGATCGCGACGTGGCCGCCAAGGGCCAGGACTCCGGTCCGGTCTTCGCCATCGAGGGCGACGACGAGGCCTGATCGGACCTTTCGGTCTGAACGAGATTGAAGGGCGGCTGGAGCGATCCAGCCGCCCTTTGTCTTGCGCGACGTTCGGCAGCGGCGCCATACAACGGCGCATGAGTGAGCCAGCGTTCCGCATCGTCGAGTTTTCGCCTGCCTATGCCGAGGCCTGGCGCGCGCTGAACGAGGCCTGGCTGGCCGAGGGCGGCTTCGCCGTCGAGGCTAAGGACCGCAAGGTGCTGGACGATCCGCAGGGGCAGATCCTGGCGCTGGGGGGCCGCATCTTCTTCATCGAGCGGGCGGGCGAGGCGGTCGGGTGCTGCGCCCTGATGGCGATGGAAGACGGGGGCTTCGAGGTCGCCAAGATGACGATTGCGCCTGTCGCGCGCGGGCAGGGTCTGTCGCGGCGCCTTCTGGAAGCGTGCGAGGCGGCGGCGCGCGAGACGAACGCGCCGCGTCTCTATCTGGAGACCAGCTCGACGCTGGGCCCGGCGCTGGCCCTCTATGACAGCTTCGGCTTTGTGCGCCTGCCGCCGCGCGAGACGCCCTATGTTCGCGCTGATGTCTTCATGGAGAAGACTCTGGGCTGATCTGGCCCTATTCCTTCGACAGATCCTGCCGCTGGAACCACCACAGGGCCAGGAAGAAGGGCGCGAAGCTCCAAAGCGCCAGCCCCGTGACCGCGCGCCAGACGGCGCCTGCCGGGATCAGCGCAGCCTCCATCCCGCCCTGGACTAGAACCTTCAGCAGTTCATAGCCCTCGCCGGGCAACAGCAGCATGGTCGCCCAATCGCCCATCTGCCAGCCGAACAGGGGGCTCAACTTGGCCAGGAAGAACTGGCCGACGCCGATGACCAGGGGCACGAACAGCGCCGCCAGCAGGGACCGCGTCACCGTCGCCGCTAGCAGGCCGAGCAACAGGAACTGCACCACCCGCACATAGGACAGCAGCGCCAGCAGGCCGAACGCCTGCGCCTCGTCGCCGCCGAATCCGAAGGTGAAGCTGCGTCCGAAGATCAGGCCCTTGGCGACATCGGCCCCCATGCTGGCGATCAACAGAAGGGCTAGCCCGGTCAAGGCCATCAGCTTGACGGCTCCGACCTTGCCCATGATCAGGTTCGGTCGGTTGTTGCGGGCCGTGATCAACCGCCAGGTCTCCCAGCGATAGTCGCCCGCGAACACGGTGGCGGCGCCGATCAGCAGGAAGGCCAGCACGCCGGGATGGGCCAAGCCGCCCGCCGCATCGACCAATGACTGGCCCAGGTCGACGGCGCTGGCGTTCAGCTTCAGCTCAGGCGGCAGGGTTTGCATCGCTCCGTCCATCTTGGACTGGAGGAACAGAAAGCCCCCGATCGCCAGCACGAGCGAGATCACGGGCACGAAGACGATGCTCCAGAACACGGCCGTACGGTTCTGCAACAGGCGCCAGGTTTCGGAGCGGATGGCGTCGGCCAGCATCATGCTAGGCCTCCTGCAGGCGAAGAGGTTTCGGTCATGAAGACGCTTTCCAGATCGGCGCCGACCCAACGGGCCTCGTCGATATCGACGCCCTGTTCGATCAGGGCGCGCAGCAGGGCAGGGGCCTCGGCGCGCGGCACGGCGGCCATGACGGCGTCGTCCTGAACGTTGCCGCGTTCGCCCAGCACGGCCATGACCTTGGCCAGGGGCGTGGCCGACAGACGCAGGCGCTCGCCCGAGGCGGTCAGGTCGCTGACCTTGCCCTCGGCCGCCAGCTTGCCCCGGTTCAGGATAGCCACGCGGTCGCAGACGCGCTGGACCTCCAGAAGCTGGTGGCTGGCCAGGATGATGGTCACGCCGTCGTCGTCGGCCAGACTGCGGATCAGGGCGCGCATCTCCTGGATGCCGGGCGGGTCCATGCCGCTGGTCGGTTCATCCAGGATGACCAGATCAGGGCGGGTCATCAGGGCGGCGGCGACGCCCAGCCTTTGCATCATGCCGACCGAGAAGCCGCGCACCTTGCGATCCGCCGCTTCGCTCAGGCCGACGCGCGCCAGCCATCGGTCCGTTTCGGCCTCTGCCCCCATCCCATGCGCCAGCGCCAGCCAGCGCAACGCCTGACGCGCGGTCAGATAGGGCGGATAGCGCGGCGTCTCGATCATGGAGCCCATGCGTCGGGTGACGGCTGGATCGCCGGTGTGCTGGCCCATCACCCGCACCTCGCCCGCCGTGGGCCGGATCAGGCCCAGCAGGATGCGGAACAGGGTCGACTTGCCCGCGCCGTTCGGCCCCAGCACGCCATAGACCCCGCCGCGCGGTATGCTGAGACTGAGGCCGTCCAGGGCGCGCACCGCGCCATAGGTCTTGGTCAGGCCGTTCGTTTCGATAACGCTGGTCATGAATCGCAGCGTGGCCCGTCAGCGAAAAACCGGCAAGCCGTCTTCTGTCTGTCGTGGATTAAGCTTAGGCAACATTCTCGAAAGCCTATGTCGGGAGCCTCTCATGTTTGATCGTCTGTTCGGGCTGGCGCGCGTCGCCGTCCTGACGCTGGCCGTCGCCGCCTGCGCCACTACGCCGCCCGCGCCGTCGGTCGAGACGGTTCAGGCGCCGAACGTCATCCTGATCTCCATCGACGGTTTCCGCGCGGACTATCTGGAACGCGGGGCGACGCCGGTGCTGGCGCAACTGGCGGCCGAGGGCGCGTCGGGGCCGATGAAGCCGTCCTTCCCCAGCGTGACCTTCCCCAACCACTACACCCTGGTCACGGGCCTGCACCCCGATCACCACGGCATCGTGGGCAACAACATGGTCGACGCCGAACTGGGCCGCTTCTCCCTAGGCAACAAGCAGGCGGTCACCGATCGCCGCTGGTGGGACCAGGGCGAGCCGATCTGGGTCTCGGCCGAGCGGCAGGGCGTGAAGACGGCCACCATGTTCTGGCCGGGGTCCGAGGCCGACATTCGCGGCGTGCGGCCCAGCTACTGGACGCCCTTCGACCAGTCGATGCCGGGCGACGCACGCGTGGATCAGGTGCTGACCTGGCTGGACCTGCCCGCCGCCCAGCGCCCGGCGCTGACCACCCTCTATTTCGATATCGTGGACACCATGGGCCACCACCACGGGCCGGATGCGCCGCAGACGCTGGAGGCCATGGCTTCCGTCGACGCCTCCATCGGCCGCCTGGTCGAGGGGCTGAAGGCGCGGGGCCTGTATGAAAACACCGTCCTGGTCGTGGTGTCGGATCACGGCATGGCGGCGACCTCGCCCGAGCGCGTGACTGTGCTGGACGACATCATCGATCCGGAGGCGGTGCAGATCGTCTACGGCGGCCCCGTCACCTTCCTGAACCCTGTCGCCGGTCGCGAGGCCGAGGTGGAGCAGGCTCTGCTAGGCTCGCGCCCGCACCTGGACTGCTGGCGCAAGGGCGAGATTCCTGCGCGCCTGGTTCTGGGCTCCAACCCGCGCGTCTCGGCCATTGTCTGCGCCTCCGAGCCGGGCTGGCTGCTGGCGACCCGTGCGCGACCGGTGACGAAGCCGGGCGGCGCCCACGGCTATGACAACGCCGCGCCTGAGATGCAGGCGATCTTCATCGCCCACGGCCCCGGCGTCATCGCCGGACGGCGGCTGCAGAACCTGGACAGCGTCGACGTGCAGCCTTTCCTGGCTCGCCTTCTGGGCGTGACCGCGCCGCGTGGGGATGGCCGGCCGGAGGACACGCTGGCGGTGACGCAGCGCTGAGCAGGCTACCAAGACACGTCACCCTCGGGCTTGTCCCGAGGGCCCATGCTGGGGGACGCACGTTGATCAGGGGGCGTGCCGCCATACCGGCGACGCGAACCATGCAGCAGCCAAATCTTCCCAGTGCGGGTTTTCGCACTCAATCAGGTTGAGCTTCCAGTCGCGAAGATAGCGCTTCAGCGCCTTTTCACGGCGGATCGCGTCCGTGATCGCCTCAAAGGCCTCATACCAGACCAGCCGCTTCAGCCCGTGCTCTCTGGTGAAGCCGGGAAATGTCCCGTCCCTGTGCTGCTGAACGCGCTGAACGAGATTGCTGGTTACGCCGACATACAATGTCCCCTGGGGCCGGTTGGCCATCATGTAGGCGGCGATGAAAGGGCGTTCGTTCGACATTGAGGTCGAGCTTGCTGCGGCATGGGCCCTCGGGACAAGCCCGAGGGTGACGAATAGTAGGTTGCCCTCTAAAACGACGCTCCACCTTCGCGAGCCTTCATGTCCCTGCATCAGCCCAAGGTCCGCCGCGCGGCGATCGCCTTCATCCTCGTGACTGCGGTGCTGGACATCGTGGCCATGGGGATCGTCATTCCGGTCCTGCCCCATCTGATCGAGGAGTTCGTCGGGTCGAACGCGCGCGCGGGCCTGCTGAACGGGGTGTTCGTGGCCCTGTGGGCGGGGATGCAGTTCCTGGCCTCGCCGGTGATCGGCTCGCTGTCGGACCAGTATGGGCGCCGCCCGGTCATCCTGCTGAGCTGCGCCGGGCTGGCGGCGGACTATGTGCTGATGGCGCTGGCGCCGAACCTGTGGTGGCTGGCGGTCGGGCGGCTGGTGGCGGGCGTCACCTCGTCCAGCTTCACAACCATCTACGCCTATATGGCCGACATCACCGAGCCCGAGAAGCGCGCCCGCGCTTACGGCCTGATCGGCGCCGCCTTCTCGGGCGGATTCGTGCTGGGGCCGGTTCTGGGCGGCTTCCTGGGCGAGTTCGGGCCGCGCGTGCCCTTCTGGGTGGCGGGCGCCCTGTCGGGCGTGGCCTTCCTGTACGGCCTGTTCATCCTGCCGGAGAGCCTGCCGCTGGAGAAGCGGATGCCCTTCAGCTGGCGCCGCGCCAACCCGGTCGGGGCCATGATCCTGCTGAAGCGTCACGCCGAGCTGGCGGGCCTCGCGGTCGTGAACTTCCTGCTTTACTTCGCCCACCACGTGTTTTCGGCGGTCTTCGTCCTTTACGCCGGGCTCCGCTACGGCTGGGGGCCGTGGCAGGTCGGGGCCTTGCTGGCCATGGTCGGGGTGCTGGACATGATCGTTCAGGGCGTTCTGGTCGGACCGGCGTCCAAGCGGTTCGGCGACCGGGCGACCATGATTTTCGGCCTGTGCGGCGGGGCGGTCGGCATCGCCCTGATGGGCTGGGCGCCGACGGGCGTCGCCTTCATCGTGGCCATGTTCCCCAACGCCCTGTGGGGCCTCGCTATGCCGACGCTTCAGTCCCTGATGACCCGCCGCGTCGGCGAGAGCGAGCAGGGCCAGCTGCAGGGCGCGAACATGAGCGTCGCCTCCATCGCCGGCGTGGCCTCGCCCCTGTTCTTCGGCTGGATCTATTCAGTGTCCGTGGGCGAGGGCGGCGGGCGGGCGGCGGCCTGGTTGTCGGATCGCGGGCTGCCCGCGGTGTCCGCTGCGGCCGACGCCCTGCTGTCCGAGCCGGGGCTGGCCTTCTATCTGGCCTCCGTCGTGTTGGCGCTGGGCGCCTTGATCGGCTTCTTGACCGCGCGACGGGCGGAACGGGACGAGGTCACGTCCGTTTGATCGCCGCCGCGCCCCGGACTGAAAGACGGCCTTGATCCTGTCGAAAAGCCGAGGCGGAATGGATGCAACGCCCAAGCTTGTAGAACCGGGACGAGATGAAGACTTCCAGACTGGCCATCGCCGCCGCCCTGATCCTGTCCGCCTGCGGTCAGCCGCAGCCCTCCAAGGCGCAGGAAGGCGTCTTCGCCGAACAGCCCCGCGTCGCCCCGCGCGACGCCGGATCGCTGAAGACCAGCTTCGCCCCCGTGGTGCGTGAGGCCGCGCCCGCTGTGGTGAATATTTCCGCGCGCGGCGTCCAGCGCGTGCGCGATCCCTTCTTCGAACTGTTCGGCGGCGGGCCGCAGTCGCGCGTGACCGGCTCCATCGGTTCGGGCGTCATCGTGCGCCCGGATGGGATCGTCGTGACCAACAACCACGTCATCCAGAACATGCAGGAAATCCGCGTCACCCTGAATGACCGGCGCGAATATCCGGCCAAGGTGCTGCTGGCGGACGAACGATCCGACATCGCCGTGCTGCAACTCGAAAACCTGGACGGCGACCTGCCGGTCCTGCGCATCGACGATCAGGAGCAGCAGCAGGTCGGCGACCTGGTCCTGGCCATCGGCAACCCGTTCGGCGTCGGCCAGACCGTGACCAACGGCATCATCTCGGCCCTGAACCGGACCGAGACGGGCATCAGCGATTCCGGCTCCTTCATCCAGACCGACGCGCCCATCAATCCGGGCAATTCGGGCGGCGCCCTGGTCGACATGGACGGCGACCTGATCGGCATCAATACGGCCATCTTCTCGCGCACCGGCTCTTCGACGGGCGTGGGCTTCGCCGTGCCGGCCACCATGGTGAAGCGGGTGGTGGATTCCGCCGTCGGCGGCGCCAAGTCGGTCGAACGCGCCTGGCTGGGCGTCAAGGGCGACACGGTCAGCTCCGACATGGCCCGCAGCCTGGGGCTGGATCGACCGCAGGGTCTGATGGTCACCGACGTCTACGCCGGAGGCCCCGCCGCCCGCGCGGGTATCGAGCAGGGCGACGTCATCACCGCCATCGACGGCGCTGAGGTCAACGATCAGGGCGGTCTGAACTTCCGCGTCGGCACGCGCTCGCCGAACGACACCGTGGCCGTGACCGTCCTGCGCGACGGCCGGACGCAGACGCTGAACGCGCGCGTCTCGACCCTGCCGGGTGACGCTGATCCAGGGCAAGGCTCGGTCGTGGGGCAGGGCGCCCTGGCCGGGCTTCAAGGCGTGGCGCTGAACCCGGCGCTGGCCGACCGACTGGGCGGGGATCCCTTCACCAGCGGCGTGGTGGTTACAGGCCTGCAACGCAACAGCATCCCGGCCCGTATCGGCCTGCGTCCCAATGATCTGGTGGTGCAGATTGACGGCCGCGCTGTCACCACGGTCGCCGCCCTGGGCCGCGCACAGCGGGGCTCGGAGCTGACCATCGTCCGCAACGGACGTCGGTTGACGGGGCGCCTGCCCTAAGGCGCGGCGCCCGCCGCAGAGGGGCGGTCAGCCCTTCTGCGGTCCGCCGATGCTCCACAGGTGACCGAACGGGTCGCGGAGCTGGCCGTAGCGGTCGCCCCAGAACTGGTTCTCCAGCGGCATGACCGGAATGGCGCCGTTGACCAGGGCGCGGCCCCACCATTCGTCGGCGTCGTCGACCTGAAGATGCAGGCTGACGCCGACGGGCTTGATGTCGGCCTCGCCGGTCCATTCGGGGAATTCGTCGGCCAACATGACGCTGCCGCCGTTGATGCGCAGATGGGCGTGCAACAGGCGCTCGCCGTCCTCAGCCGGCATCCGCATGACTTCCTCGGCCCCGAAGGCGCGGGCGTAGAATTCGATCGCTGCGGCGGCCCCGCGCGAGGGAATGGTCAGGTGGGGCGTCACCCCGCCGCGCGGTCCCTGGTCAGGCTTGGCTTCAGTCATGCGATTCCTCCTCAACGAGGCGTTGTAGCGGGTGCAGTCGCCCGAACGAACGCCTATCTAGAGCGTTCCATGACTGATTTGTTCGAAGCCTCCGGCATTCATCCTCCCGACGCGCCCCTGGCCGACCGTCTGCGCCCGCAGGCGCTGGATCAGGTGGTGGGCCAGGATCATCTGTTGGGCGAGGGCGGGCCGATCCGCCGGATGATCGAGGCCGGGCGTCTGGGCTCCATGATTCTGTGGGGGCCGCCGGGCACGGGCAAGACGACGATCGCCCGCCTGCTGGCCAAGGCGGCGGGCTATGAATACCAGTCGATCAGCGCCGTCTTCTCGGGCGTCGCCGACCTGAAGAAGGCGTTCGAGGCCGCGCGGATGCGCCGGGCGGCGGGGCAGCAGACCCTGCTGTTCGTCGACGAGATTCACCGCTTCAACCGCGCCCAGCAGGACGGTTTCCTGCCCTTCGTGGAGGAGGGGATCGTCACCCTGGTCGGCGCGACCACGGAGAACCCCAGTTTCGAGCTGAACGGCGCCCTGCTGTCGCGATCGCAGGTCTATGTGCTGAAACGGCTGGACGACGCCTCGCTGGATCTGCTGCTGGACCGCGCCGAGGCGCTGATGGACATGCGCCTGCCGCTGACGCCTGAGGCGCGCCAGGCCATGCTGGCCCTGGCGGACGGCGACGGTCGCTATCTGCTGACCATGTCCGAGGTGCTGTTCGACCTGCAGGATGTCGAACCGCTGGATGTGCAGGCCCTGGCAGGCGTGCTGCAGAAGCGAGCGCCCGCCTACGACAAGTCGCGCGAGGAGCACTACAACCTCATCTCGGCCCTGCATAAGTCGGTGCGCGGGTCGGACCCGGACGCGGCGCTCTACTGGCTGGCGCGGATGCTGAACGGGGGCGAAGACCCGCTGTATCTGGCGCGCCGCATCGTGCGCATGGCGGTCGAGGACATCGGTCAGGCCGACCCCCTGTCCATCCTGGTCGCCAATGCGGCCAAGGACACCTACGACTTCCTCGGCTCGCCTGAGGGGGAGCTGGCGCTGGCGCAGGCCGTGGTCCATCTGGCCACAGCGCCCAAATCGGTTGGGATCTACGAAGCCTTCAAGGCGGCGAAGAAGGCGGCGCACGAGACCGGCTCCCTGATGCCGCCGGCCCATATCCGCAACGCCCCTACCAAGCTGATGAAGTCGTTGGGCTACGGCAAGGGCTATCAATACGATCCCGACACGCCCGAGGGCTTCTCCGGCGCCGACTTCTTCCCCGACGAGATGGAGCGCCGCACCTTCTACAGGCCCAAGGGCGAAGGCCATGAGCAGAAGGTCAAGGCGCGCCTGGAACGCTGGGCGGCGATGCGGGCGCGGATGCAGGCGGATAAGGCGTAGCGCCTACCGCTCGCACACTGCCTTCTAGCCATCATCCTCACCCTCTAGCCGTCATCCTCGGGCTTGACCCGAGGATCCAGTCGTCCGCCTGCGCGACGTTAATGGGGCTAGCGCGGCCCGAACTCGATCTCGGGTTAAGCCCGAGGATGACGGAGCGAAGAGAAAGCCAGTGAACGACGTTCATTGTGGCGCGCGTCCTAGAAGGGTAGGCTGAACCTTCCAACTGCGGAGGCGGCTATGGTCGGTGTTCTGCGGCGTATATCGACGCCCTGGCATGTGTGGCTGGTCGGCGTGCTGTCCTTCCTGTGGAATGCGCTTTTCGTCTGGCAATGGATGCTGCAGGTGACGGGTGATCCAGCCTATTGGGCCGGGATGACCCCGGCCGAAGCCGCCTACCTTCGCGCCGTGCCGTTATGGACCGATGTTGCGGTCGGGGTCGCCTTCTGGGGCGGGCTGCTGGCGGCGGTGCTGCTGCTGTTCCGGCGACGCCAGGCGACGATGCTGTTCGCCATCGCCCTGATCGCCATGCTGGCGGACACGACCTACATCCACTTCATGAGCAATGGGCGCGAGATCATGGGGCCCGTCGGCGTGGCGTTCGGCTTGGTCATCATCGCCGTCCTGGTCGCCCAGACCGCCTATTGCGCCTGGATGGGCCGACGCGGCGTGATCGCCTGAGGGGCAGGCGGAAGCCCTTGTTGCATCGGTCTATTTCGGCGTAGTTTTCGGTTCTCAAGGCTCTGGGGGGAAGAATGATGGTCGATATTTCGAAGCGTCCGGCGGCGCCGTGGCATCTGTGGGCCATCGCCGCAGCCTCGGTGGTCTGGAACGGCGTCGGCGTCTGGCAGTGGTATCAGAAGGTGACGGGAGCCGCCGCCTACTGGAGCGCGCTGACGATGGAGCAGGTGGCCTATCTGCGCGGCGCGCCGATGTGGACCGATGTGGCTTTCGGCGTGGCGGTGTGGTGCGGCCTGCTGGGCGCGCTGATGCTGCTGCTTCGTCGGAAGTTGGCGTTCAACGCCTTCGTTGCGGGTCTGATCGCCATGTTGGCGCACGCCGTCTATGTGCTGGCGTTCAGCAACGGGCGTGAAGTCATCGGTGCGGGCGGCGTGGCGTTCACCCTGGTCGTCACCCTGATTTTCGTCATCCAGATCGCCTATGCCCACTGGGCGCGCCGCAAGGGCCTGATCCGCTGATCGCCAAGGCCTGATGGGCATGGCGAAGCGGGGCGCGCTCGGCTAAAGGCTCGGCGGGTGAAAACCCGCCAGCCCGTATCCCTGACCGAAGATGAAATCGCCGCCGTCCGTTCCTGGGTGGTGCATGAAGACGCGCATCTGATCGCCTTCAACAAGCCGTCGGGCCTGTCCAGCCAGGGCGGCCGCATCCAGGCCAACACCCTGGACGACCTGCTGTGGGCCTTCGCCCGCTCGAACGGCAAGCGCCCGGAACTGGTGCATCGGCTCGACCGCGACACCTCGGGCGTCATCCTGGCCGCTAAGACCAAGCCCGCCGCCGGTTTCTTCGGCAAGGCGATGCAGATGCGCAAGTTCCAGAAGACCTATCTGGCGCTGGTCGCGGCCGCGCCGGAGCCCAAGTCCGGTCGGATCACCTCGGCCCTGCGGCGCGAAGAGATCGGCCGTGAAAGCTATATGCGCGTTGTGGATTTCGATGCGCCGGGCGCGCAAGGCGCCGCCAGCGGCTATCGCACCCTGGCTTCTAGTGAAGACGGGGCGGTGGTCGAGCTGTCGCCCGAGACGGGGCGGATGCACCAGCTTCGGGTTCATATGGCCTCCATCGGTCGCCCGCTGGTCGGCGATGTCCGCTATGGCGGCGCCCTGACCTTCGCCGGGCGCGCGGCGCCGCGCTTGATGCTGCACGCGGCGAAACTCAGCTTTCCTCACCCCGACGGCGGCCGTGTAACGGTCGAGGCGCCGGAACCAGAAGATTTCGCGGCCCTGCGCGCGGCGGCGGGGCTGTAGGGGCTTCATCCCCTGTTCAGCTTCACCGCGGAACAATCCGGCTCGCCCGTGCGCTGTTCGGGCGTGGGAGACACGCGCATGAAACGCCTCGCCATCGTCACGATCGCCGCCTCGGCCCTGGCGCTCTCGGCCTGCGCCAGCCTGGCGCCCTACGGTCGTCAGATGGGGCCGAACGGGCAGGGCTACTCCGAACAGCAGATCGAGCGTGACCGTTTCCGCGTCAGCTACAACGGCGTCGGCGCGCCCGGTCCGGTGGCGGACATGGCTCTGTTCCGTGCGGCTCAACTGACGACCGAGCAGGGCTATGACTGGTTCGAGGTGACGCAGCGCTGGATCGACGGCCGCCCCGACAGCGCGGGCGGCGTGCGGCCCAGCGTCTCCATCGGCGCGGGCACGGGCCGTTACGGCGGCTGGTCGTCATCGGGCGTCGGCGTCGGCCTGGGCTTCGATCTCAGCGGGCCGCAGCCGACCTCGACCACCCTGGAGATCGTCATGGGGCGCGGCCAGCGCCCGGATCGCCCTGAGGCCTATGACGCGCGCGGGGTTCAGGACGCCATCCGCCCGCGCCTGTAAGGCCTAGAACGGCCAGCGCGCCATCGCCGCCGCGAAGGCCAGCAGCGGAACCAGCAGCAGAATCTCCAGCCCGACCGCGCGTCGCGCCGCAATCAGCTCGGCCTGCGGCGGGACATAGCCGGGCGCGGCCCGCGCCGCCTTGCGCCACTTCAGGATCGTCAGCGTCGGCCGGATCGAGATCAGGCCGATCAGGGCGAAAGTCGCGATCTTGGCCCAGAAGAAGGGGTTGGCTTCATAGAAGGCCCAGCCCTTGCCGCCCATCACCCGTCCGACCCCGACCAGAATGATCAGCAGGGCCGTGACCCCATAGCCCGCGTCCAGTCCGGCCAGTCGCTTCACCGGCGGTTGCGCCGTGCGCAGCAGCGCCAGTTCCGACGCCAGCATGACGATCAGGCCCAGGAACAGCAGGTGATGCAGGATGGCGAGGACAAGGTCGTGCATGGCGGCCTTCGCAAATGAGGTCGGAACAGTATATGCCGCCAGCATGACACGTTTCTTGCTGGTTGCGATCGGCGGCGGCCTGGGGGCGATGGCGCGCTATGGGCTGGGGCTGGCCGTGGGCCGCCTGGCGCCGGGCGCGGCCTGGCCGTGGGCGACCCTGACCGCCAATGTCGCGGGCGGCCTTCTGATGGGCATGCTGGTCGGCTGGCTGGCGTTGAGGGCGGGCGCGGGGCAGGAGAGCATCCGCCTGTTCGCCGCTGTCGGCGTGCTGGGCGGCTTCACGACCTTTTCGGCCTTTTCACTGGAAGCGGCCCTGATGATCGAACGCCGTGAAATCGTCTCGGCTTTCGTTTATGCGGCGGGTTCGGTGGTTCTCGCCATCGCCGCTCTGTTCGTCGGCCTGATGATCGCGCGCAAACTGTTTACCGGAGTGGGCGCATGAGCCGCGAAGTCCAGACCCTCTATGTCGCCGAGGATGAAGACGACATCCGCTTGGATCGCTGGTTCAAGCGCCGCTGGCCGCACCTGACCCACATCCAGGTCGAGAAGATGGCTCGCAGCGGCCAGATCCGCGTCGACGGCTCACGCGTTAAGCCGCAGGACCGCCTGACCGCGGGCGCCGCCGTGCGCGTGCCGCCGCTGCCCGAGGCCAATCCGCGCAAGCCCGGCGACCTGCACGAATTGACCGAGCGCGACATCGCCTACGCCAAGTCGCTGGTGCTGTACGAAGACCACATGGTCATCGCCCTGAACAAGCCGCACGGCTTGGCTGTGCAGGGCGGGACCAAGACGACAAAGCACGTCGACCGCCTGCTGTCGGCCTGGGGCGAGGGGATGAACCGGCCGCGTCTGGTTCACCGTCTGGACCGCGACACCTCGGGCGTGCTGCTGCTAGGCAAGGGGCCGGAGGCGGCCAAGCGTCTGGCCGGCGCCTTCGCCCGGCGTCAGGCCAAGAAGACCTATTGGGCCATCGTCATCGGCAACCCCAAGCCTTCGGCCGGTCAGATCGACATGGCGCTGAAGAAGACCGGCATCAACGACTTCGAGATGATGCGCCCGGCCGAGCCCAAGGACCCCAAGGGCGAGCCGGCAGAAACCGCCTTCGCCACCGTCAGCCGCGCCGCCCACCGCGCGGCGTGGATGGCGCTGCGCCCCTTCACCGGCCGGACGCACCAGCTGCGCGCCCACATGGCCGCTATCGGCCATCCGATCCTGGGCGATCCCAAATACGGCGACGACAAATCGCGCGAACTGTCCGGCCCGCTGAAGCTGCAGCTTCACGCCCGCCGCATCGAACTGGACCACCCCGGCGGCGGCAAGCTGATCGTCGAGGCTCCGCTCAGCCCCGAGATGAAGGCCGGTTTCAACCATTTCGGCTTCTCCGAGGATGAGGCTGACGAAGACCCCTTCGAGGGCGTGCGACGGATGCGATGAACACAGGCGCGGCGGTCCAGATGCGGCTTCAGCGCGCCCAGGCGCTGGCGGCTCAGGGAGATCTGGTCGGGGCTCTGGCTGTTCTGGAGCAGGCGTCGCCGGGCGAGCGGGCGGGGGTTCAGTCGTTTCAGGTCGATCTGCTGAAGGCGCTGGACCGCAAGGAGGAGGCCCTGGTCATCCGCCGCGCCCAGGCGGCCGCCACGCCCGGCAGCGTCGTCGCGCAGCATAATCTGGCCAGTTCTCTGGGCGACACCGGCCGCAACCTCGAGGCCGTCGAGGCGGCGCGGCGGGCCTTCGCCAACGGCGGTGATGCGCCTGAGACCTGGTTGGTGCTGGCCCGCGCCCTGTCTGCCTGCGCGCGTCATGACGAGGCGGACGACGCCTATCGCCAGGCCTTGAAGCGTAGGCCCGTCTATGGCGACGCCGTGCGGGAGCTGGCGCAACTGATCTGGATGCGCGGCGGAGGTCGTGAGGCTGCGGCGGCGCCGGTGCTGGATGCGCTGAAGGCTGCGCCTGGCGGCGCCGAACTGCTGACCTGTCTGGCGGTGGTCCTGATGTATGGCGGCGCCGATCCGCGCGAAGCCTGGGGCGAGTTGACCCGTCGCGCGCGCGACGGCGGCGTGCGGGCCGCGATGGTCGAGATGGCGGCAGGCCAACTGGCGTTGAAGTTCGATCCGGCGCTGGCCGTGGATCACGCGCGCGCGGCGACGCAGGCGGCGCCGAACACGCTCGAGCCTTGGACCAATCTGGCCGAGGCCATGCTCGCCTCTGGCGATCCCGATGGGGCGCTGGAGATCCTGCGCCAATTATTGGCTGCGCCCACCCCGGATCAGAAGGTTCTGGCTCTGCACGCCACGGCCAGCCGCCTGAAGGGGCAGGCGGATCCCCTGGGGCTGGATGATCTGGAGGGGCTGGTCGGCGCTCTGAGCATTGATACGCCGCCCGGCTGGAGCGACCTGGCGGCCTACCTGGCCGACCTCAAGACGGCCCTGCTGGCGCAACACGCCTATCAGAACCACCCGCTGGGCCAGAGCCTGCGGCACGGAACGCAGACGCCGGTGGACCTGACTCTGGTCGACGATCCGGTCATCCGCGCCTTCTTTACCGCCATCGACGGGCCGATCCGCCGTCATCTGGCGCGGTTGGGGCAGGGCGAGGATCCTGTTCGCGCCCGAAACTCTGGAAACTATCGGCTGAAGGGCTGCTGGTCGGTGCGGTTGGCGCCGGGCGGTTTCCACGAACACCATATTCATCCCAAGGGCTGGTATTCCTCGGCCTGCTACATCGATGTGCCGCCGGTGGTCGAGGCGGGCGGGCGCGAAGGCTGGCTGGCCCTGGCCCAGCCGCCGTTCCCGACCTCGCCGTCGCTGGAGCCGCTGCGGTACGAGAAGCCGGAGCCGGGCAAGCTGGTGCTGTTCCCGTCCTGCCTGTGGCACGGCACCGTGCCTTTCAGCGGCGACCAGCCGCGCCTGTCCGTCGCCTTTGACATCGTACCAGCCTGATATGATCGCTTCCGACGCTCCGCTCGCCGTTTTCGACATCGACGGCACCCTGGTCGATAGCCGGGCCTCGATCCATCGCGCGGCCTGCGAGGCGGCGCAGGCTCTGGGCTTGCCCGAGCCTGAATATGATCGTGTGCGTCAGATCGTAGGCCTGAGCCTGCATCACGCCCTGCACGTGCTGGAGCCGTCGCTGACCGACGCCGAACTGGCGGATTTCGTCGCCGCCTTTCAGGCCAGTTTCCGCGCCATGTATGAGGCGGGTCATGAAGAGCCGCTCTATCCCGGCGTCATGGAGACCTTGCGGCGGTTGAAGCGCGACGGCTGGCGGCTGTCGCTGGCGACCGGCCAGAACCGGCGCGGCGTGGCCCGCAACTTGGCGCGGCCCGAATGGAGCGATCTGTTCCTGTCCAGCCACTGCGCCGAGGACGGGCCGGGCAAGCCGGACCCGGCCATGCTGCGCGCCGCGATGGCCGCCTGCGAGGCCGACATCGCCTCGACCGTCATGATCGGCGACACCAGCCACGACATCGCCATGGCCGTGGCGGCGGGCGTGCATCCGCTGGGCGTCGGCTGGGGCTTCCATACGGTGGAGGAGCAGGCGGCCGCAGGCGCGCTGCACATCGCCGACGATTTTCCTGACCTTGAGGCGGCGCTCGATCGTTTCGCCTCGACCAAGCTTTTCGTCTAGAAGTTCAGCATGTCCCACATTCCCCCGCTTGATCCCAACGTCGCCGCCCAGAAGGGCTTTCGCGAGTCCGAAGAGCGCATCAAGCGTTTCTGGAAGGCCGCCGAGGTCGAGGCCCGCGACGGCGGCTGGGTCGTCCTGCTGGACGGCCGCGCGCCCAAGACGCCGGCCGGAAACGCCATCGTCCTGCCGACCGAGGCGGCGGCTCGCCTCGTGGCCGACGAGTGGAACGCCCAGGGCGAGCATCTGACGCCCGCGATCATGCCCGCCACCCGTCTGGCCTCGACCGCCATCGACCGGGTCAGCCAGACGCGCGGACCTGTGGCCGAAGAGATCGCCCGCTACGCCGGGTCCGACGTGCTCTGCTATCTGGCCGAGACGCCGTCGGGCCTGATCGAGCGCCAGCAGGCGGAATGGGGGCCGTGGCGCGACTGGGCCGCCCGCGAACTGGGCGTCGAACTGCATACGGTCGAGGGGATCATCCATCGGCCGCAGGCGCCGGAGGCTCTGGCGCGTGTCGAGGCGCTGGCGCTGGCGTTGGACGATTTCGCCCTGACCGGACTGGCGACGGCCGTGCCCCTGTTCGGATCGGCGGTGCTGGGGCTGGCGGTGCAGCGCGGGGCGCTGGCGGGCGAGGCGGCGCTGGACCTGTCGCGTCTGGACGAGGCCTTCACCGAAGAGCTGTGGGGCGTGGACGAGGAGGCGGCTGCCCGCACCAGCGCTCACCGCGCCGAAGCGACCTTGTTGCAACGCTGGTTTGAGGCGTTGCGCTGAGGCGGCTCAGCCCTTGATCAGCGCCGTGCGCTCGACCGACGTCAGCATCCGCCAGCGGCCTTCCGGCAGGTCGCCCAGCTTCACTGGGCCGATGCGGATGCGATAGAGGTCGACGACCTCCAACCCGACCAACTCGCACATGCGGCGGATCTGGCGGTTGCGGCCTTCGCGCAGGATGAAACGCAGGCGTTGCGGCTCCATCTGGGTGACGCGGGCGGGCTTCAACTGGCGGCCGTCCAGCTCCAGGCCGTGGCGCAGTTTGGTCAGCTTGGCCTCGGTCACAGCGCCGGCGACGCGGACCAGGTATTCCTTGTCCAGGTCCGATTGAGGGCCGATCACCGCCTTGGCCACCACGCCGTCTGACGACAGCATCAGCAGGCCGCGCGAATCCTCGTCCAGCCGCCCGACCGGGGGCAGGGAGGCGTCGCGGGCGGGCGTCTCGCCCTCGCCGATCTTGTTGGCTGTGGTCAGCAGACGCACGGCCGGAACCTTGCCCGGCTCGGGCTGGCCCGAGACGTATCCGACCGGCTTGTGCAGCAGGATGGCGACGCCCGCCGCCAGCGCCGCCTCGCCCGTGTCGTTCAGGGTCAGGGTCTGGCCCGGCTCGATCTTGCGGCCCGCGTCGCGCACCACCTCGCCGTCGATGCTGACCAGTCCCTCGGCGATCAGGCCCTCGGCCTCGCGGCGCGAACAGACGCCGGTCTGGCCTAGCCACTTGTTGATGCGGACGGGTTCGTCGCCGTCGTAGGTACGGGTGAAGGCCATGGCCGGACTGACTCTCTGCGATGCGATCGGCTGTGTAGGGCGGGCGCGCGCTCTCAGGCAAGGTCGTCGCTTGCGCGCCCGCGCTCAGATTTTCTGCGGTGGCGGATCAGGTCACGTTTTCGTCGTCAAGTTGACCTTGAGCATCATAAGCCTATATCAGCAGTCACCCTGATGATTTTGATGCGTCCGCTTCCGATCGATTCGGATTGCGACGTTTGCCGTGTCTGATCTGATTTCGGCGTGCAGGGCGTGACGATAACTTTAAATCGTCTACGGATATTGATCGATAACCTTCGAAGGAGACGTTTTGTACGCTCAAAGCAAGTCTGCGACCGCCCCCCGTTCTCGCCAATACGGCAATCGCCCCACGCCGACCCGCCTGCGCTTCGGTCTGATCATGCGCAAGGGCATGGATTTCGGCGAACTGGGCGACATGGAAACCGCCCTGCGCTTTGAAGGCGTTTCCCTGGCCCCGATCTCGACGGGCGAGGGCAGCCTGATGTCCGGCGGGCTGACGGTTCTGGCGACGGCGACGGCTGACGACATCAGCGGCGGCCGTGTTCAGGGCGTGGTGGTTCCGGGCGGCGTGTCGGACGAAGCCGGCCTGGTGCAGGTCAAGGCGCTGGTGAACCTGGCCAAGGCGCAGGGCCTGCCGGTTCTGGCCTTCGCCGACGGCGTGGCTGTGGCGGCTGAAATCTTTGGCCAACCGGCTGATGCGCCGGGCGCTGCCTTCCGCGACGGCAAGGCCGCCCTGTTGAACGACCGCGCCGAACTGACGGCTGTGGTCGCCGCCATCTAAACCCGGCGGAAGATCAGGCTCAGGTTGTTGGCGGGCATGGTCCGCCGCAGCGTCAGGGCCAGGCCATGCGACCGGGCGAGCGCTTCGACCTCGCCCCGGTCGCGCAGGCCCCATGCGGGATCGCGCGCTTTCAGGCTGTCGTCGAAGGCGGCGTTGGACGGGGCCAGCGCAACCTCGGCCTCGCGATAGGGGCCGTACAGATACAGCAGGCCGCCGGGGCGCGTCAGCAACCGTTCCGCCAGCCGCATCAGGCCTTCGGCCGCCGACCACGGGCTGATGTGGACCATGTTGATACAGACGATGGCGTCCAGCGGCTCTGACGGCCAACTGGCGTCATCCAGCATGTCGACCGCCTGTGCGGGCCGCAGATTCGCCGCGCCCGTTTTCGCCCGGCATGCCTCAATGCTGGCCCGCGCCTCCGCGCTGGGATCGCTGGGCGTCCAGTCCAGGCCGGGCAGGGCGGTTGCGAAGGCGACGGCGTGCTGGCCCGATCCGGCGGCGATCTCCAGCACCCGGCCCTGAGCGGGCAGATGGGCGCGCAGCACCTCCAGTATGGCCGCGCTGTTGCGTTCAGCCGCAGGCGAGATCAGGGCGCTCGGGAAGCCGTCCGGCGTCGACTTTACAGAATCCATCGTCTTCACGCCGAAGGAGATACCCCTTGGGACGCGCTCTGACGATTTAAATGTGCGTGCGGATGGGGCGAGCCGGATAACGGGGGAATGAAACGTGCAGTGGTTGACCTTACGTCCCTTGGGGTTCATTGGCCCCCGTTACACAGCGTGATCAGCTTATTGCGTGACGGCGACGACAGATCGCTGCGCGCAGCTTCAGGAGAGCAAGACGTGACGCAATCGATTCCCGGACTCCATCCGGCGCCGACCGAACACAAGGCCCTCGTCGCCTGGGTGGAGCAGATCGCCGCCCTGACCAAGCCTGACCGTGTTCACTGGTGCGACGGCTCGGCCGCCGAGAAGTCCGCCATCGTCGCCGATCTGATCGGCAAGGGCACGCTGAAGGAGCTGGATCAGGCCAAGCGCCCCGGCTGCTATTACGCCGCCTCGGACCCCAAGGACGTGGCCCGCGTCGAGAGCCGCACCTTCATCTGTTCCGAAGACGCCGCCGACGCCGGCCCGACCAACAACTGGTCCGACCCGGTTGAAATGCGCGCCCGTCTGGACGGCCTGTTCGACGGCTGCATGAAGGGCCGCACCATGTATGTGGTGCCGTTCTGCATGGGCCCGCTGGGCTCCAAGATCTCCGCCCTGGGCGTCGAGATCACCGACAGCGGCTATGTCGCCGTGTCGATGGGCGTCATGACCCGCATGGGCAAGGGCGCGCTGGACATGCTGGGCGCTGACGGCGTCTTCGTCCCCGCCGTCCACACCCTGGGCGCGCCGCTGGCCGACGGTCAGGCCGACGTGGCCTGGCCCTGCAACGACGACAAGTGGATTGTCCACTTCCCCGAAACGCGGGAAATCTGGTCCTACGGCTCGGGCTACGGCGGCAACGCCCTGCTGGGCAAGAAGTGCTACGCCCTGCGCATCGCCTCGATCATGGCCCGCGACGAGGGGTGGCTGGCCGAGCACATGCTGATCCTCAAGCTGACCAGCCCCGAGGGCGTGTCGAAATACGTCGCGGCGGCCTTCCCGTCGGCCTGCGGCAAGACCAACCTGGCCATGCTGCAACCGGCGCTGGACGGCTGGAAGGCCGAGACGGTCGGCGACGACATCGCCTGGATGCGCTTCGGCGACGACGGCCGTCTGTACGCCGTGAACCCGGAAGCGGGCTTCTTCGGCGTGGCGCCGGGCACCAGCCGCAACACCAACAAGAACGCGCTCGAGACCCTGACGCGCGACACCATCTTCACCAACGTGGCGCTGACCGCTGACGGCGACGTCTGGTGGGAAGGCCTGTCGAAGGAAGCGCCGGAAGGCCTGACCAACTGGAAGGGCCAGCCGCACGATCCGGCTTCGGGCGAGCCTGCGGCGCACCCGAACTCGCGCTTCGCCGTCTGGGCCGGTCAGTGCCCGTCCATCGCACCTGAGTGGGAAGACCCCGCGGGCGTGCCGATCGACGCCATCCTGTTCGGCGGCCGCCGCGCCTCGGCCGTGCCGCTGGTGACGGAAGCCTATGACTGGGAGCACGGCGTCTTCATGGGCTCGACCGTGGCCTCCGAAGGCACTGCGGCGGCCGAGAACAAGGTCGGCGAGCTGCGCCGCGACCCCTTCGCCATGCTGCCCTTCTGCGGCTACAACATGGGCGACTACTTCGGCCACTGGCTGAAGATGGGCGAGAAGGCCGATGCGTCGAAGCTGCCGCGCCTGTTCTTCGTCAACTGGTTCCGCAAGAACGAGGACGGCAAGTTCGTCTGGCCGGGCTTTGGCGACAACGCCCGCGTGCTGAAGTGGATCGTCGAGCGCCTGGAAGGCCAGGCCGAGGCCGTGGACACCCCGGTCGGCCGCGTGCCGTCCAAGGCCGCGCTGGACCTGTCGGGTCTGACGCTGACGGACGCCGATCTGAAGATCCTGCTGGACGTCGACGCCGACGTCTGGACCGAGGAAGCCGCCCTGATCCCCGCCTTCTACGAGAAGTTCGGCGATCGCCTGCCCAAGGCCCTGTGGGGCCAGCACGCCGCCCTGACCAAGCGTCTGGAAGAGGCGCGCGCGGCCAAGCTGGCGGCTGAATAAAAGACCGTCCTCAACGGTTGAAATCGGGGCGCGGGAGGTCGAAGGACTTTCCGTGCCCCTTTTCAATTCTCCTGAACCCTCCTTCGACGCCGTGGTCATCGGCGCGGGCGCTTTGGGCCTGTGCGCGGCGGCGGAGCTGAGGCGGCGCGGACGCCGCGTGGCGGTGGTCGATCCGGGCGGCGTCAACGCCTCGGCCGTGGCGGCGGGCATGATTGCGCCCGCCATGGAATGCGCCATCGACGACCTGTCGCTGGAGACGGCCGGAGTGTTGCGCCGCGCGCGCGACCTGTGGCCCGCCTTCGCAGAGGCGACGGGCGTGCGCCTGTATGGCGAGCTGGCGGAATGGCGCGGCGGCGATGTCGTCGATCTGGCGGCGCGGATGAAGACGCTGGGCTTCCAGCATCAGTATGACGCTGACTCAGCCCGCCTGACGACGCATGAGGATGCGAAGGTCGATCCGCTTCAGGCGCTGGCGGCGCTGGCGCAGGGGCTGACGGTGATCGCGGCGCGAGCGTTGCGCATGGCGCCGGACGGGCCGGGCTGGCGGGTTGAGACGACGACGGGCGCCGCGCGCGCTGATCATCTGATCCTGGCCACGGGCGCCGACTCGGCGCTGGAGGGCCTGCCGCTCGAAGCGCGCGCGGCCGTCGCCTGCATCACGCCCATTCGCGGCCAGATCGGTCTGGTGAAGGAGAGGCTGGTCGATCACGTCGTGCGCGGGCCGGGCGCCTATGTCGCGCCGATGGGCGAGGGCAGCGTGATCGGGGCGACGATGGAGCCGGGCGAGCGCTCGGTGACGCCCGACGCCGCACGCTGCGAGGCTATGCTGGCAGACGCATGGAAGGTGCTGGGCCAGACGCCGCGTCCCTTGACGATCGACTGGCGCGCGGGGGTGCGCGGCACGACGCCGGACGGCCTGCCGATGGCCGGACAGGTCGCGCTGGGTCTTCATGTCGCGCTGGGGCCGCGCCGCAACGGCTGGCTGCTGGGGCCGCTGGTCGGCGCGGTTGTGGCCGACGCGACAGAGGGCCGGCCCGTCGCCGAGCCGCCCCTCCATCCCTCGCGGTTCGTTTAGTCCTTAGGCAGGTCGAAGCGGATCGCCATGGTGACGCGCGCGCCGTCGACGGCCTGTCCGTCCACCGTGCGCGGGCTGAGGCGGAAGTAACGGCTCAGGCTCACCGCCGCCCGCCCGAAGCCCTGATTGCCGGGTGTTTCCGAGGTGACGGAACAGCCGGTCAGGCTGCCGTCCACCCGCACCAGGCAGGACAGTTCGGCCATCCCGCCGATCCCACGCGCTTCGGCCGCCGAGGGATAGGCGCGCATCAGTTGATCCGCCGTCGGCTTCCGCACCCAGTCGGGTTGGGTGATGACGGGAACCGGCTTGGGCGGTTCGGGCGTGATCGTCGTTCCGGCCGCAGGCTCGGTCGCAGGTTCGGTCAGGTTGATGACCGGCCCGGCGTCATGGCTGACCACGGGGGCGACCGGAACCTCCAGCGGGGCGACGTCGCTGGGCATGATCTGCGTCGGCCGGTGGATCGGCGGCGTCGGCGCGGGCGAGGCCGTCTTCGGCTCAGGCGGTTTGACCCTGGGCGTCAGCTCCACGATCGTCGTGGGCAGGTCTTCCAAGGACGCAGGGGCGTCGGCCAGTTCGAAGCGTTGCTGATACAGCCAGACGCCGGCGCCGACATGCACCAGAGCCGAGGCGGTGATCATCGCCCACACCCATCGGGGCAGGGGCTTCTTGCGTTGCTGGAAGTCGAGGGGGCTGACCACGCCGTGGCCCCCGGCGATACGCATCATCATGACTTACGCGCCTCCTGTCGCAGGCCCTCCCCAGCACCCACGGAACGAAGTTCGCGCTTCGCTTGCGGCCTTATTGTGGCGCTTGGAATTGTTAACGGCGGCGGTGTTGCGTTAAGGTTTCGTTTACCGAGGTTAGCGACCGTTCACACATGACCGTGAAAGCGATTCCATCATCCGGCGGCGTGGAGGCGGCCATTCGGCGCGCCTCGACTTCGACGGGCGTGGACTTCGATTTCCTGATGAAGACCGCGCGCCGTGAAAGCGCGATGAATCCCAATGCGCGGGCGCCGACGTCTTCAGCCTCGGGCCTGTTCCAGTTCATCGAGCAGACCTGGCTGGGCACGGTGAAACGGCACGGCGCCAAGCACGGCTACGGCCAGTACGCCGACCTGATCTATCAGGGCGGCGACGGGCGCTGGCAGGTGCGCGGCTCGGCTCGCAACGTCGTGCTGGACCTGCGCTTCGATCCTCAGGCCGCCTCGACCATGGCGGGGGAGCTGACGGCCTCGAACGCGGCCTATCTGCGCGGACGCACGGGACGCGAGCCGGGGGCGGGCGACCTGTACGCCGCGCACTTCCTGGGCCCGGCGGGCGCGGCCAAGCTGCTGGAGGCGGTGCAGTCGCGGCCGCAGACCAGCGCGGTCGCCCTGTTCGCCGAAGCGGCCTCGGCCAACCGTTCGATCTTCTATCGCAACGGCCGAGCGGCGACGGCGGCCGAGGTGCACGCCAATCTGCAGCGCACGGCGGGCGAGGCCTTCCCGGCGGTCGGCGCCGGCAGCGGCGGCGCGGCCAAGGCGGCGCCGGAACTAAGCGAAAAGGACCGGAT
>DJDA01000031.1 GCA_002430835.1 Brevundimonas sp. UBA5936 | reverse complement strand
GCCGTCGGTCGCGGCGGCGAAGGCGGGCGCGGCGGCGGCCGGAGCGATCGGGGCGGGGCTGATCGAAGCCAGACGCGGGGCGTCGCGCAGGCCCGACGGCGGCGCCGAACCCATCTCGGCGCGGCAGCGCACCTCCAGGCGGCGCGACAGGCCGTCCAGGCCCAGCCACAGCTCGTTCATGCGACGCAGGGCGTTCTTGCGCACCCAATCGCGGGCGTAGGCCGTCGGGGTCACCAGGATCAGATTGCCCTGGGAATCCACGCGCACGGCGGAAGGCGCGATATAGGAGCTGAAGGGACCATCCCCGATCTCAGCCTTCAGGCGGTCCGCCGCCTCGGTCCAGATACGGTTGGGATCCGTCATTCCCGCCATTACCGCGCCCCCGATCATTCAGAACACCCGCCACAAGAGTTATCACCGACGAACGCCCTTCGAGACGCCACGTCCAGGGACGACTTCTCTCGCCTCGCGAAGCGGGGCTTCGCAAGCGGGGTCGTACTCACAGACAGACATCTCGCGCCAAGGGAAACCATTGATTTCCCTCGTCTTCATCCCAACAGGACGGAAGCGCGTTACCCCTTCAACTTACCCCCGGCGCGGCGGAGATCAACGCTGATTCGAGTCGAGATTCGCACTTAAATTGATTGACTCCGGCAAACCTCGGCAGGGCTTGGGAAAATGGCGATTTCGCCCCAATCCATAACCAGAATCCGTAAGCGTCACTTAGCTCCAGACAGCAAGACGGCGAGGGAGCTTGCGCTTCCTCGCCGTTGAAATTCTTACATTCTTTTACGAAATGCCCGTTACAGGCCTTCCGTAGCCGTCACATTGCGCCGTTTGACGAAGCCGTGAAGACCCGTCCGAGCGCCCTGCGAAATCAGGCGGCCGACAGCTTCTTCAGCTGGGCGGCCAGACGGCTGACCTTGCGCGAGCCGGTGTTCTTGTGAACCACGCCCTTCGACACGGCGCGCATCAGTTCCGACTGAGCGGTGATGAAGGCGGCCTTGGCGGCTTCGACGTCGCCGCCCGTCAGGGCTTCCTGGAACTTGCGCAGGTAGGTGCGCACGCGGGTGCGGCGGGCCTTGTTCACTTCGGTCCGCGCTTCGATCTTGCGGATCGCCTTGCGGGCGCCTGCATTGTTGGCCATCGGGTAAAAACCTTCGAACGAAAACGCCGTAAACCACACGTCCACGGCGAGAAAATCTCAAGAGCGGGCGGCTATAGCGGAAAGCCCCCGAACGGTCAACGCGATCCGGCGGGAATTGAGTCGGGGCCGGGGTTTGCGCCCCGCAGCGTCCGGCCCCGACACGGATTCAGCGACCCGTGAAAGCCGGTTTGCGCTTCTCGACGAAGGCGGCCATGCCCTCCTTCTGATCGTCGAAGGCGAACAGGGAGTGGAACAGACGACGCTCGAACACCACCCCTTGCGCCAGGGTCGTCTCGAAGGCGGCGTTGACCAGCTCCTTATTGGCCATGACGGCCAGGATCGACTGGCCGGCGATCTTGGCGGCGGCGGCGCGCGCTTCGTCCAGCAGGGCGTCGGACGCCACGACGCGCGACACCAGCCCGGCGCGTTCGGCCTCGACGGCGTCCATCATCCGGCCGGTCAGGCACATATCCATGGCCTTGGCCTTGCCCACGGCGCGGGTCAGGCGCTGAGAGCCGCCAATGCCGGGCGCCACGCCCAGATTGATCTCCGGCTGGCCGAACTTCGCCGTGTCCGAGGCGATGATGAAGTCGCACAGCATGGCCAGCTCGCAGCCGCCGCCCAGGGCGTAGCCCGACACCGCCGCGATGATCGGCTTGCGGAAGTTCGCCACCCGGTCATGGGCGCGGGCGAAGAAGTTGCCGCGATACATGTCGGCATAGGCCTGATCCGCCATCTCCTTGATGTCGGCGCCCGCCGCGAAGGCCTTCACGGAGCCGGTCAGGACGATGCAGCGCACGCTGTCGTCATCGGCCACGCTCTCAAGGAAGTCGCCCAGCTCGCCCGTCAAGGTGGTGTTCAGCGCATTCAGCGCCTCGGGCCGGTTCAGGGTGACGACCGCATAGCCGTCGGCATGGCGTTCGATCAGCAGGGTGGAATAGGCGTCGGCCATCTGGGCGCTCCTCTATGCTCGTTGCAGGGTGGTCTAGCGCCTCAGCCCTCCCACTGGAACACCTCGCCGATCTCGACGCCGAAGACCTGGGCGATGCGGAAGGCGGCTTCGAGGCTGGGCGAGTATTTGCCCTGCTCCATGGCGACGATGGTCTGGCGCGTCATGCCGATGCGCGCGGCCAGGTCGGCCTGAGTCATCTCATTGGCATGGAAGCGCAGTTCGCGGATGCGGTTCCTGATGGGCGGCGGCGTCTTGCTCATCACCGCCCCCGCTTCAACAGGGCCAGGGACAGGGCCCAGCGCGCCAGCTCCGACGCCATGACGCAGCCCAGGACCGCATTGGCCACCAGCACCAGGCCGTTGCCGGGGATCATCCACCGCGCGAGCCCCTCAGGCTTGAGGCTGCCCCAGAAGCCGACGCCATAGGCGACCGCCGAGATCGTCACCAGCAGGCCGATCAACAGCATCAGAGACACGTGGCTGGCCTGCAGCGTCGCTGCGCCTTCACGCTCGTCGCGCGCCCGGCGCTCGGCCTTGGACGTCGTCAACATGGCCAGGGCCGTCAGCCCGCTTTCCAGAACCACCACAGCGATCAGGCCCAGGATGAACAGACCGCCCATGTCGGCGGCGAAGTCCGCCTGCTTCAGCCCTCCGGCCAGCACCCGCTCGCCGAACCTCCAGGCGTAGGCGCCCCAGACCGCCAACCCGGCGATGATGGCCACCCACAGGTGCTTCTCGCGAAAGCTCATGACGCGCTCCTTGTCCTTCGCAGTTCAGACGACCCGGCGCAGCCGGGTGATCAGGATCGCATGGCGCACCACCTCCGACAGGGCCAGGGCGAAGATGAAACCGTTGGCCGCCAGCAGCAAAGCCGGCGCCAGAGGGTCAGGCCCCAGCATATCCGGATGACGCAGGGCATAATTATAACCAAAGGCCGACAGCGCCCCCAGCGTGCCGCTCATGGTCACAAAGGCCGTGTAGCTGGCCTTCAGGGCCACGCCCTGCTCGCGCTCGTCGACCACGCCCCGCTCGGCCTTCGGCGTGCTGACCGCCGCCAGGATGGAAACGCCGACCTGGGCCGCGATGCTGAAGCCGATGCAAGCCCCCATGGTCCACAGCACCAGATTCTGGGTCAGCGAGCCGTCAGCCGCCTTCAGCCCCAGTCGCACGAAATAGAACCCCCACACCGTCGACGTGGTCAGCAACACGCCCCACGACAGCTTTTCCCTGAACGACATTGGCCGCCCCCTCCTTGATCCCAAGCGATGAGGCGATGTCGCACAACGCAGACATTGAGTCTATTATTTTTTACATCAAGTCGAGTTTATTCGACATTTCACCGTTTCTGGCAGACCGGACAGAAGAAGGTCGAGCGCCCGCCCTGGACCACGCGCGCCACCACGCCGGAACAGCCCTCCGTACGGCAAGCCTCGCCCTCGCGGCCGTAAACGTCGAAATTGTGCTGGAAATAGCCTTGGCCGCCCTCGACGTTGGCGAAGTCCTTCAGGGTCGAGCCGCCCGCCGCGATGGCGTCGCCCAGCACATGGCGGACCTCCAGCGCCAGCCGCTCCAACCGAGGGCGGCTGACCTTGCCCGCCGCCGTCAGGGGCGAGATGCGCGCGCGATACAGGGCCTCGCACACATAGATGTTGCCCAGACCGGCCACGATGCTCTGGTCCAGCAGGCTGACCTTGATGTTCTGCGCCTTGCCCGCGAAGGCCTCGGCTAGGTGCGCGCCCGAGAAGGCGTTGCCCAGAGGCTCCGGCCCCAACTTGGCGAACCAGGCGTGACCTTCGACCGCCTCGGTCGGGATCAGACCCATGAAGCCGAAACGGCGCGCATCAGCGTAGCCCAGCCGCGTCAGCACCCCGCCCCGGTCGGCCGTCAGACTCATATGCTCATGCTTGCCGACAATGGGGGCGTCCGTCTCGAACACGCCGGGGGCGACGCCTTCCAGGGTGAAGCGGCCGGTCATGCCCAGATGCGTCACCCAGGTCTCGCCGGTCGACAGAGGGAACAGCAGATATTTGGCGCGCCGCTCCAGCCGCAGCACCGTCGCCCCTTCCAGCCGTTCGATGAAGCGCTCCGGGAAAGGAAAGCGCAGGTCCGGCCGGTTCTGGCGCGGCGCGGTCAGGCGCGCGCCCTCCAGCACGGGCTCCAGGCCGCGACGGACGGTTTCGACTTCGGGTAATTCGGGCATGAATGCAGAGGTAGCGGCTGAAAGGGCGCCAGAGAAGAGGCGCGCCCCGTTGTCACGGCCTGGCTTTCAGGCTTAGCCTCCCGGCAAATTCACGAGGCTCCCGCATGACGGACAAACCCGCCGGAACCGGCAAACGCATCGAACTGACGATCCGCGCCCTGATCCTGGGCTGTCTGCTGGCGGCGGTCTTCACGGCGGCCAACACCTATCTGGGGCTGAAGGTCGGCCTGACCTTCGCCTCGGCCATACCGGCGGCGGTCATCTCCATGGCGCTGCTGCGGGCGTTCCGCGGTTCGACCATCTGGGAGAATATGACCGTCCAGACCGTCGCCTCGGTCGGCGGCTCGATGAGCGCCATCATCTTCGTCCTGCCCGGCCTGGTGATGATCGGCTGGTGGATGAACTTCCCCTTCTGGGAGTCGGTGATGATCTGCGTCCTGGGCGGGGTGCTGGGGGTGACCTTCTCCATTCCCCTGCGCCGCACCCTGGTCGTCCAGGGCGGCCTGCCCTACCCCGAGGGCGTCGCCGCCGCCGAGGTGCTGAAGGTCGGCTCGCCCGGCGCGGAGCAGACCGAAGAGGCCGTGCGCGAGAACAAGTCCGGCCTGTTCGTCGTCGTCGGCGGGGCGATCGCCTCAGCCTTCTTCGGCTTCCTGGCCTCGGCCCGCGTCTTCGCCCATGAGACCACCGCCTTCCTGCGCCTTCCGGCCGCCATGGGCGGCGGGGCGACCGGCGTCGGCTTCTCCATGCAGTTCGCCCTGCTGGGCGCCGGCCACCTGATCGGTCTGGCGGTCGGCCTGACCCAGCTGTTCGGCCTGGTCCTGGCCTGGCTGATCTTCGTGCCCATCCTGACCTCGCCCGAGTTCGTCGCCTGGGCCGCCGCCAACGGCGTGCCGTCCATCGCCGCCACAGTTCCGGCCGACGCCGGCGCCGAGCGCCTGGCCGTCAGCGTCTGGGCCCAGGAGGTCCGCTTCATCGGCGCCGGCGTCATCGGCGTCGCCGCCCTATGGACCCTGGCCAAGCTGGCCAAACCCCTGGCCGCCGGCCTGGCCTCTGCCATTTCCGCCCAGGCGCGCCGCGCCCACGGCGAGACGCTGGAGCTGGCCGAGCAGGACATTCCCATCAAGCTGGTCGGCCTGATCTCGGTCGCCGCCCTGGTCGGCATCGCCGTCCTGCTGGCCGTCGTGGCTCAGGGCACCAGCCTGGCCGGATCGGCCCCGCTGCTGGTCATCGGCGGCCTGGTCTATGTCGTGGTCATCGGCTTCGCCGTGGCCGCCATCTGCGGCTACATGGCCGGTCTGATCGGTTCGTCCAACAGCCCGGTGTCGGGCGTCGGCATCCTGGCCATCATCATCGCCTCCCTGCTGATGCTGGGCGTGCTGGCCATCGCCGGGGTTCCCGCCGACCCGTCCATCGTCGCCTTCGCCCTGATCGTCACCGCCGTGGTCTTCGCCGTGGCCGTCATCGCCAACGACAACCTTCAAGACCTCAAGACCGGCCAGCTGGTCGAGGCCACCCCCTGGCGTCAGCAGACGGCCCTGCTGGTCGGCGTCGTCGCCGGCGCCCTGGTCATCCCCTTCGTGTTGGACATGATGAACCAGGCCTTCGGCTTCGAAGGCGGCCCGCCCGCCATCGTCCAGGGCTCCAAGACCCTGGCGGCGCCTCAGGCGACCCTGATCTCTGCCCTGGCCAAGGGCGTCATCAGCGGCGATTTGCGCTGGGATCTGATCGGCATCGGCGCCGTGGTCGGCGTTCTGGTCATCATCCTCGACATCATCCTGCGCCGCACGACGAACGATAAGATCAAGCTGCCGCCGCTGGCCGCCGGGATCGGCGTCTATCTGCCGGCCGCCGTCACCACCATGCTGGTCATCGGCGCGGTCTGCGGCTGGCTGTACGACCGGGCGGTCAAGTCGACCCGCTACGCCGATGTGGCCCGCCGCATGGGCGTCTTGCTGGCGTCCGGCCTGATCGTGGGCGAGAGCCTGTTCGGCGTCTTCACCGCCGCCGTCATCGTCAGCACGCGCAACGAGGCGCCTTTCGCCCTGCTGCCCGAAAAGACCGCATGGCCGGCCATGATCGCAGGCGTTGTCGCCTTCGTCGTCCTGACCTACGCCCTCTACGCCTGGGTGCGCCGCCGTTCGGCTCAGGTCTAAGTCAGACTAAAGGGCGGCGGTGAAGGCCTCCGCCGCCCGGCTGGCCCCGCGTTCGCGGTGCCGCAGCCGATAGAAGGGCCGCTCGGGCAGTTCGAGCGGCAGACGAACCAGCCGCCCCGCCTCGATCAGGGGCCGGGCGGCCAGTTCCGAGATCGCCGTGACCAGGCCGCCGCCGTCCCCGGCGCTGGCCGCCACCGCCGTCAGGATCGCCTCATTAGACGGCAGCACCAGCGCCGTCTTCAGGTCCGACGCCGCCAGGCCGCGCGGCAGGGCCGCCTCGAACTCGCTGCGGGTGCCCGATCCCGCCTCACGCAGGGCCCAGTCCAGCGCCTTCAGGTCAGACGCCGCCAACTCCCTGTCTCGATCCGCCAGCGGATGCCCCGGCGCCGCCACCACGATCAGCCGGTCGGCGGCGATGCGTGTCCGCTCCAGTCGGGGCGCGTCCTCGGCGCCCTCGATCAGGCCCAGCTCCGCCTGGCCCGCCAGAACCGCCTCGATCACCTGATGGGTGTTGCCGATCGACAGATGCAGTTCGATGCCCGGATGACTCTGGGCGAAGGCGGCCATGCGCGGCGGCAGCCAATAGGCGGCGATGGTCTGGCTGGCGAACAGCCGCACCGAGCCGCGCTTCAGCCCCGCCAGTTCGTCCAGCAGCCGCTCGGCCGCCTCGGCCCGCGCCAGCACGGCCCGCGCCTCGGGCAGGAAGGCCGTTCCCGCTGCGTTCAGGGCCAGGCCGCGCCCGACCCGGTCGAACAGCCGCGCCCCGTGTCGCGTCTCCAGCGCATTGACCGCCGCGCTGACCGCCGACTGGGTCAGATGCAGCGCCTCGGCCGCCCGCGTCATGTGCAGGCGCTCGGCCACGGCGACGAAGATGCGGAGCTGTTCCAGCGTCATGGCTTATTGATCAATTATATTGATCGTTAAGTCCATAACTACGCGTTGGATCGATCAGATGGCGGAGCGGATAAGAACCGCATGACCGTCGCCCTCGACCCCGCCGCCCCTGCCCGCCGCCTGACGGGCCCGGCGCGCCTGTTGCCCGGCGTAGCGCTGTCGGCCGCCATCGGCGGTGCCGCCTATGGGCTGCAGATCGTCGAGACCCGACTGTTCGAGCATCCGTGGATCGAGGGCCTGGTGCTGGCCATCCTGATCGGAGCGGGGCTGCGCCTGATCTGGACGCCGTCGTCGCTATGGATGCCGGGCGTCAGCTTCAGCGCCAAGACCCTGCTGGAAGTCGCCGTGGCCCTGCTGGGCGCCACGGTTTCGGGCGCGGCGGTCGTGGCGCTCGGTCCCTGGCTGCTGCTGGCCATCGTCGGCGTGGTCGCCGTCGCCATTGTCGGCGGCTACGCCCTGGGCCGGGCGTTCGGCCTGCCGCACGCCATGGCCCTGCTGGTCGCCTGCGGCAACGCCATCTGCGGCAACTCGGCCATCGCCGCCGTCGCCCCCGTCATCGAGGCGGAGGGCGAAGACGTGGCCGCCGCCATCGGCTTCACCGCCGTGCTGGGCGTCGCCGTGGTGCTGTTGGTTCCCGTGGTCGGGGCCATGATGGGCTATGACGCCACGCGGGTCGGGGTGCTGGCGGGCCTGACCGTCTATGCGGTGCCGCAGGTGCTGGCCGCCGCCGCGCCCGCCGGTCTGGCCGCCGTCCAGACGGGCGCCGTGGTCAAGCTGGTGCGGGTGCTGATGCTGGGGCCGGTCTGCCTGGTGCTGGGCCTGATGCGCTCGAAACAGAGCGAAGCCGGGCGCGGACCCAAGCTGCACCAGATGGCGCCCTGGTTCATCCTGGTCTTCCTGGCCCTGATGGCCGTCCGTTCGCTGGGCTGGCTGCCCGAGGCGATCCTGCCGCCGCTGCAGGCCTCCGTCTCGGCCCTGACGCTGATCGCCATGGCGGCGCTGGGGCTGATGGTCGATCCGCGCGCCGTGGCGCGGGCCGGACCGCGCGTCGCCGCCGTCGCCGCCCTGTCGGCCCTGTTGATCGGGCTGCTGGCGCTGGCGGTGATCGCCTTCCTGCCGCTGGGCTGAAGTCTGGCGGCGGCGGCCGCTGAACGCGATTACGCACTGGACTGGCGTTTTGGCCCGCATCCCTGTAAGAGGCGCCCCGAACCCTTCCCTTCTCTGCAACCTTCTTGCAGCGGCGCGGCCCATCCGTGACCGAACACAGTCCGCCCGAGCCCGAAATGAACCTGCGCAACATCGCCATCATCGCCCACGTCGACCATGGCAAGACGACCATGGTTGACGCCCTCCTCGCCCAGTCGGGCCTGTTCCGCGCCAATGAGGCGACCACGGAACGCGCCATGGACTCCAACGACCAGGAGCGCGAGCGCGGCATCACCATTCTGGCCAAATGCACCTCGGTGCTGTGGAACGGCAAGGCGGGCGAGACCCGCATCAACATCATCGACACCCCCGGTCACGCCGACTTCGGCGGCGAGGTCGAGCGCATCCTGGGCATGGTGGACGGCTGCGTCCTTCTGGTCGACGCCGAAGAAGGCGTCATGCCGCAGACCAAGTTCGTGCTGACCAAGGCCCTGCGCATGGGCCTGCGTCCCATCCTGTGCATCAACAAGGTCGACCGCGCCCACGCCGATCCGGACCGCGTTCTGAACGAGACCTTCGACCTGTTCGCCGCCCTGGGCGCCAATGACGAGCAGCTGGACTTCCCGGTCATCTACGCCTCGGGCCGTTCGGGCTGGGCCACGCTGGACCTGGCTCAACCGAGCGAGAACCTGCACCCGCTGTACGACCTGATCGTCGACCACGTCCCGGCGCCGGCCGCCCAGGCCCGCGTCAACGAGCCGTTCCAGATCCTGAACGTGCTGATCGAAAGCGACCCCTTCCTGGGCCGCCTGCTGACCGGCCGCATCCACTCGGGCAAGGCGGTTCCGGGCATGGCCATCAAGGCCCTGTCGCGCGACGGCAAGACCATCGAACAGGGCCGCATCACCAAGGTGCTGGCCTTCCGCGGCCTGAAGCGTCAGCCGATCGACGACGGCGTCGAAGCCGGCGACATCGTCGCCATCGCTGGCATGTCGAAAGCCACCGTGGCCGACACCCTGTGCGCCCTGGAAGTGACCGAGGCCCTGCCGTCGCTGCCGATCGACCCGCCGACCATCTCGATGACCGTGGGCGTCAACGACAGCCCGCTGGCCGGTCGCGAAGGCGACAAGGTGCAGTCGCGCGTCATCCGCGACCGCCTGCTGAAGGAAGCCGAAGCCAACGTCGCCATCCGCATCACCCAGACGCCGGGCTCGGACGCCTATGAAGTCGCCGGCCGCGGCGAACTGCAACTGGGCGTGCTGATCGAGAACATGCGCCGCGAAGGCTTCGAGCTGTCGATCTCGCGTCCCCGCGTGGTCTATCAGACCGACGAGAACGGCCAGAAGCTGGAGCCGATCGAAGACGTCATGATCGACGTGGACGAGGAATTCTCGGGCGTCGTCATCGAGAAGCTGTCGGCCCGCAAGGCTGAAATGACCGACATGGGCCCGTCGGGCGCCGGCAAGACCCGCATCCAGCTGAAGTGCCCGTCGCGCTCGCTGATCGGCTATCAGGGCGAGTTCCTGACCGACACGCGCGGCTCGGGCGTGCTGAACCGCGTGTTCTCGCACTATGAAGAGCACAAGGGCGCCATCGAAGGCCGCCTGAAGGGCGTTCTAGTGTCGAACTCGGACGGCGACACCGCCGCCTTCGCCCTGTGGAACCTCGAAGATCGCGGCGTCATGTTCGTGAACGCCGGCGAGAAGACCTATCAGGGCATGATCATCGGCGAGAACAGCCGCTGGGACGACCTGGACGTCAACCCGATCAAGGGCAAGCAGCTGACCAACGTCCGCGCCTCGGGCAAGGACGAGGCCGTGCGCCTGACCCCGCCGCGCAAGATGAGCCTGGAACAGGCCATCGCCTATATCGAGGAAGACGAACTGGTCGAGGTCACGCCCAAGTCGATCCGCCTGCGCAAGGAAATCCTGAACCCCTCCTTCCGCAAGAAGCGCGTCCGCGCCGACTGATCCGGCGACCAGCCGAAATGAAGAAGGCGGCCCCTGCGGGCCGCCTTTTTTGTGGCTGGCGGTTACTTCTTCAGCCCCAGCAGGCCCAGCCAGCCGCCGCTGGTCAACAAGGCCACGTCCAGCAGGGCCAGAGCCAGGGGCGTGGTCGTCGGGGCGGCGATGAATTTGGGCCGCCAGACGGGGCCGAACTTGGCCTTGTAGGCGCGCAGGCCCTGGAAGCCGTAGACGGCGCCCCCCTCCTCGAACACCAGGGCGCCGACGCGAGCGAAGACCGGCGCCATGCGGCGATCCTCCAGACCCGACAGGGGCGCCATGCCCAGGTCCAGCCGCTCCATGCCCTGCTCGCGCGCCCACTGGGCCGTGCGGGTGAACAGATAGTCCATGATCCCATGCGGCCCCTCGGGATCATGACGCATCAGGTCGATCATCGCCTCGCGCCCGCCGGCCCCGACCAGAAGATTGGCGAAGGCGACGATGCGGCCGTTCTCGCGCACCACGGCGACCGGCGAGCGGTCCAGATAGTCGAGGTCGAACCGACCCAGCGAGAAAGCCTTCTCCGAGCCGTTGTGATGCTTGAGCCAGGCGTCGGACACGGCGCGCAACTCGACCTCCAGCGCCCGCGCCGCGCCGGGCGGGGCCACCTCGAAGCTGGCGCCCTCGCGTTCGGCCCGGTTCACGGCGGTGCGCAGGTTCTGCTTGCCCTTGCCCTCGGTCGTGAAATGGGCGGCGTCGATCACCGCAGCCTCGCCGACCTTGCGCATGGCCAGGCCCAGCGTCGCCAGATCGGCCAGCAGCCCTTCGCCCACCGAATAGAAGACCGCCGCCCCGCCGTAGCTGTCGGCCATCTCGGCAAAGGCCCAGAGAAGCTCCAACCGCTCTTCCTTCAGGCCCGCCGGTTCGCTCATGGCGATCCAGCGTCGGCCGCGCACGCGATAGGCGATGAAGCTGCGCCCTGACGGGCTGAACAACAGGGCCTTGTCGCCCAGCAGGGCCAGGCCCGCCTCGGGCGTGGCGATCTCAGCCGTCTCCAGCGCCAGTCGGGCGCGTTCGACATCGGCCGGCGCGGCGGGGCCGTGACTGCGGGCGCCCGGCGCCGTCAACAGGGAGCGCACCCCGACCGCCAGAGTCAGCAGGGCCAGCACCGCCCCGGCGCGCAGGAAGCCCGAGGCCTGCTTGTCGACCAGGAAGGTCCACCACAGCTCGTCGGTATAGGCCGTGTCGCGATAGGCGAAGAGGCCCAGCCAAAGCATGGCCGCCACCGCCGCCGCCAGCATCAGCAGCCAGCCCGGCCGCAGCGGCTCGCCCAGGCGCGAGCGACGATTGAAGGCCGACCGGCACGGCGTCAGCAGGGCCGCCGCCAGGGTCAGCTCGATCGCCTCCTCCCAGTCCAGCCCCTTCATCAGCGAGAAGACCGCCCCGACCATCAGGACCGCCAGCGCCGCGTAATAGGCCCCGCGCCGCCGCCGCCACAGCCCCGCCGAGATCAGCAGCAGGACAAAGCCGGTCACGCTGGCCGCGAAGTGGGACAGATCGATCAGCAACGGCGGATAGAAGCGCCCGAGCGCGCTGAGCCGGTCGCTGAAGGCGGGCGTCACCGCCGACAGCAGCATCACCCCGCCCAGCAGGAAGGTGGCGACCGCGAACATCTGCGGCGTCAGCTCATAGGCCAGCCCCGCCAGTCGCCGCGTGATGCGCCAAGGGTCGTGTTTTGCGCTCGGTTTGGTCAATCAACCTCCGAAGAGCAAGAATCGGTCGTTTGGGGCGAGTAAAAGGTCATTTCAGGGCAGGTGAAACCATCAGAGATCACGGGGGTTCATTTTTTCGCGAGCGCCGGGCTCGCCCTTCCAGGAGTTTCTCATGATCCGCAAGACCGCCCTGCTGACCGGCATCGCCGGCGCCTTCCTCATCGCCGCCCCGGCTTTCGCCCAGGACGCCACGACGCCGCAGACGCCCGAACCGGCTCCCGCTGAGGCGGCCGCGGCTCCCCAGAGCCTGACCCTCACGCCGGGCTCGACCGTCAAGGGCAGCGACGGCGCCGAGATCGGCAAGCTGGTCGGCGTCCAGAACGGCGCCAACGGTCAGGAACTGACCGTCCGCACCGCCGATGGCCAGGTCCGCCCCGTGCCGCTGGCCGGCATCCGTCAGGACGGCGCCGACATCGTCGTCGACGCCAGCGCCTCGGACATTCAGTCGGCCGCTCCGATCGCCTCGGACACGACTGAACCGACCCCGGACGCCGCGGCTGACGCCCCTCCGGCCGACGCTCCGCCGGCCGATGAGCCGACCAGCGACGAACCGAACGGCGACGAACCTCACTAAATCGTCTGGTTCGACGGCAAAAGGGGCGGCCCGACGGGCCGCCCCTTTTTTCTTGTGTGATGAAACCGCGATCAGGTCCGCCGCTTCACCAGGCCCAGCAGGAACAGCAGGACCACGGCGCCGATGGTGGCGACGATGATGCCGACGATCCAATTGCCTGCGGCGTCCACGCCCAAGAGGTTGTTGGCCAGGAACCCGCCGATCAGGGCGCCGACGACGCCGACGATCAGATTGGTCAGCAGGCCGTGATCCCGTTTCATGATCTTCTCCGCCAGCCATCCGGCGACGATGCCGATGATGATCCAGGCGATAAATCCAAATCCACCCATGCTTCTCTTCCCTTCCTGAAAAGCTGACTGCCTTGGCCGTAATGCGCGGGCGAGCGTCGGGTTGCGCCTTCGCCTCAGCCTCTCGCCCTTGGGGCGAAAACGGCACAGGCCTTGCGGCGCGTCCCCTTGTCCGTGCCGATCCGGCACAGGCCGAGGGAGACAGGAGAGTCGTCATGCCCGCCGAGATCGACCTTCACCTGGGTCGTCGCCTGCGTCGCCGTCGCCGCCTGCTGGGTCTGACCCAGCAGCAGTTGGGCGACCGCGTCGGCATACGCTTCCAGCAGATCCAGAAGTACGAATGCGGCGCCAACCGCATCTCGGCCGCCCGCCTGTGGGAGTTGGCCGAGGCGCTGCAGACGCCGGTCAGCTATTTCTACGACGGCGCGGGCGACAGCCCCGACAACAGCCAGCCTCGGCCCGACGCGCCCCTGGCCGCCGCCGCCTGATCGCCTTCGCGGCTCAATGAACCCTTGATTCAATGAATTTGGGGCCATCACGCGCCGGGCGGTGTATGGCCGGGGCATGACCGAGCTGGAATCCTTCGCCGTCGCCCTGTCGCATGAAGCGGCCCGCGTCGCCCTGCCCTTCTTCCGCGGCGACTTCACGCAGGAAGACAAGGGCGGCCCCGGTGCCTTCGACCCCGTCACCGAGGCCGACCGCGCCGCCGAGGCGGCCATCCGTCGCCTGATCGCCGCCCGTTATCCCGATCACGGCGTCATCGGCGAGGAATACGGCGAGGATCGCCCCGACGCCGACCACGTCTGGGTGCTGGACCCGATCGACGGCACCCGCGCCTTCATCGCCGGCCTGCCCCTGTGGACCACCCTGATCGCCCTGCGCCAGGAGGGCGCGCCCGTGATCGGCGCCGTGGGCCAGCCCTATCTGGACGAGGTCTTCCTGGGCGGCCCGTCGGGCGCGCGCCTGCTGAAAGGCGATCACGAAACCCCGCTGAAGACCCGCGCCTGCCCCGATCTGGGTCAGGCCCTGATCGCCACCACCGACCCTGAGATCTTCATCGGCGCCGACCGCGCCGCCTGGGACCGCCTGCGCGCCTCGGCCCGCCTGGCCCGACTGGGGTGCGACGGCTACGCCTACGCCATGGTCGCGGCCGGGCGCATCGACCTGGTGGCCGAAAGCGAGCTGAAGGTCTGGGACTGGTCGGCGCACAAGCCTCTGGTCGAGGCCGCGGGCGGCCGCTTCACTGACTGGCGAGGCGGCGCGCCGTACGACGCCGACGGCCGCGTCCTGGCGGCCGGCGACGCGCGCCTGACGATCCAAGCCCTGTCCCTGCTCGGCCTTTCCTGACGGATCAGGCCGGTTCGGCGGTCCGCGCGGCCGGAGAGGCCGAAGGCGCGGCGGCGCCCGGCGCCACATAGTCGGCCAGGGCGTCGAACTCGTGCAGGAAGACGCCGCGCAGGTCGTCGACCTCCATGATGACCTCATGCCTGGCTGTCGGCACCTCGACATAGCGACCGCGACCCATGCGCCGGGCCGCCCAGCGGTTGGTCTGCTTCCACACCTTGTCGTCCTCGGCCGCCTGAACCACGCAGACCGGTATTTTCACGCTCTTGAGCGCGCGGGGCTTCAGCGCCCGCTCGCCCGCATCCAGGGCGAAGGCCAGCCAGCCCCAGGTCGGGCCGCCGATGGCCAGGTGCGGGCAGGCGTAGAGCTGCTGCCGCCACAGATCGTAGCGCGCCTGATCCGAGGTCAGGCCGTCCTTCTCGAAGGTGTGGTCGAAGGGATCATCCGGATCGTCCAGCACATAGTCCCCAGCCTTGCCGTGACGCAGGGCCCAGCGCACCGCCAGCTTGACCGTCCACATCGACCGCTTGCCGGTCTTGATGCGCAGCATGGGACTGGACAGGACGGCCCCCGCGAAACGGGTCTCATCGCCTTCCAACGTCAGCAGATTTAGGGCGCCGCCCATCGAGTGGCCGACCATGATCCACGGCTTGGGCGCCCGCGCCTCATAGGCGTCCAGCAGGCGGGCGTAGTCGTCGAGGAATTCCTCGACCGCGCGGGCGTGGCCGCGCAGGCGGTCCGGCAGCAGCCGCGCCGACAGCCCCTGACCGCGCCAGTCATGGGCCAGGACGCAGAAGCCGCGCGCCAGGAAGTTGCCGATCAGCTCGAAATACTTCTCGATCGGTTCGGTGCGGCCGGGGCTGAGAACGACCGTTCCGCGCGGCGTCTTGGCCTGCAGGGTCGAGGGCGTCCAGAAGCCGGCGCGCAGGCGCAGGCCCCCGGCGCCGCGGAATCAGTCGCCCTCGCCTCCCGGCGGGCTGGCGGCGCCGGGCACCCCCATCAGGGGCGCATGGGCGGCGAAGGCGGCGGTGCGGCTCACTCGGGCTTCCTGAACTTCAGCGTCATGCGGTCGCTTTCGCCGATGGCGTCATACTTGGCCCGATCGAACTCGGGATCGGCGGGCTGACCCAAGGGCGCCGTCAGGCGGCGCGGCGCCAGAGTCTCGACGCCGAACGGATGGTCCTTGGTGTCGGCCGGATTGGCGTTGATCTCGGACGCCTCGACGAAGATGAAGCCGGCCTCCTGGGCCAACTGCTTGACGAAGGCCTCCTGCACATAGCCGTTGGCGGCGGCCGGATCCTGATCCTCGTCCGGCTGAAGGCGATGCTGTTCGATGCCCAGGATGCCGCCGGGGCGCAGGGCCGTGAAAGCGTCGGCGAAGGCCTTTTCGGCGATCCCGGCCGCCATCCAGGCCTGGATGTAGCGCATGAACAGCACCATGTCGGCCGTCCCCGCCGGGGCCACAGGCGGCGAGCCGGGACCGAAGGCGGTGAACTGCACCGGGCCATACAGCTTCTTGTCGGCCAGGATGCGGGCCTTCAGGGCGTTGTTGATGGCGACCTGGGCCGGGTCGGCGTTCGGCCCCTCGACGAAGCCCGCCAGATAGAGGGCGCCGCCGCCCTTGTTCAGATAGGGGGCCAGGATTTCGGCGTACCAGCCGCTGCCGGGCCAGAAGTCGACCACCGTCATCTTAGGCTGCAGGCCGAAGAACCGCAGGGTCTCGACCGGGTGACGCCAGGCGTCGCGCGCCTTGTCGTCCGCCGGACGCCAGGCCCCGGCGACCGCCCATTCCAGCGAGCCTTCCGGCGGGCCCTTGGGCGCGTCGGGCGCGGTGGGCGTCGGCGCCTCTTCCTTGCGGCCGCAGGCCGCCAGGCCGAACAGGGGCGCGACCAGGGCCAAGGCGCTGGCGCCGGTCAGGACGGATCGCCGCGTCGATCGTTCTGTCATGCGCGCTTCCTCTCGCCGCCGGGTGTCTTCGCTTGGGGCTTAAGGCGCTTCTGCGCCAGGGTCAAAACCACGCACTGCATTGTCATCGGGCCGTCAGTCCGCCGCGTAGGGCTTGCGGAAACGCAGGGTCATCCGGTCGCTCTCGCCGATGGCGTCCAGCGCCGCGCGCTCATCCGCCGTCAGAGCCCGGCCGTCACGTTCCGAGGTGCGCGTGGGCTTCAACGTCCACACCCCGAACGGGTGGTCGCGGTCGTCCTTGGGGTTGGCGTTCAGCTCGCTGCGGGCCTCCAGCTCGAAGCCCGCGCGGCGGGCGGCGTGGATGACCCAGCTCTCGGGCACATAGCCGTTCGGCGCCGTCTCGGTCACGTTCAGCCCCTCGGCCGCGCGGTGCTGCTCGACCGCCAGCACGCCGCCGGGCTTCAGCGCCGTGAAGAAGACCGCCAGATAGGGCTCGGCCCGGCCGTCGCGCGACCAGTTGTGGAAGGCGCGGGCCACCACGACCATGTCCGCCGTCCCGTCGGCGACGCCCATGCCCTCGGTCGGGCGGTTGACCGGGACGTAGCGCCCGCCGGTCGCCGCCGCATAGGGCTCCAAAATGTTGCGCCACCAGCCGGCGCGGCCCGGCTCGATCTCCACCACCGTCAGACCGGGTTGCAGCCCCCAAAAGGTCAGGGTCTCGAACGGATGACGCTCGCCGTCGCGGGCGCGGTCGGCCTCGGGCCGGGTCGTCGCGGCCACGGCCGCCTGAAGCGCCGCATCCTCGGAGAAGCTCGGCATCTCCATCGACAGACCCTGGCGGTGCGGCAGCGACGCGGCCTCCGGCGGGCCCGATTGGGCGAGGGCGGGCGAGGCGAGCAGACACGCCGCGACGGCGCTGAGGGCGAAGGTTCGCATGGCGGGCTCCGGTCGATCCTGGACAAGGAAGGGTAAACCCTTACGGCGCTTCGCGGCCACGGCAAGGCGCAGAGGCCGAAAGCGACGATTTCGCGCGCCCCTTGCGCTCGGAAAACGGCCTCCTACCTCTTCATCCGAGAGCGCCGATCCTGGGCTCTCCAGACCTGACGGGGCCGATTACGGACCGCCGGGACTGAAACCCTCCGTCGTCCGGGGCCAAATCGCCGGGCGGCTCAACCTTGCTGAATGTCAGAAGGATGACCCATGCGTACCTATGATTTCTCGCCGCTGTACCGTTCCGCCGTCGGTTTCGACCGCCTGGCCCGCCAGCTGGAAAGCGCCGCGCGCTCCAGCCAGGAAAACGGCTGGCCCCCCTACAACATCGAGACGACCGGCGAGGACGCCTATCGCATCGAGATCGCCGTCGCCGGTTTCTCGGCCGATGAGCTGAACATCGAGGCGAAGGAGAACCTTCTGACCGTCACCGGCAAGAAGGCCGCCAACGACGACGGCGCCCCCCAGAAGACCTATCTGCATCGCGGCCTGGCCGAGCGCGACTTCGAGCGCCGCTTCCAGCTGGCCGACTATGTGGTGGTCAAGGGCGCGGCCCTGGCCAACGGCCTGCTGACCGTCGAGCTGAAGCGCGAACTGCCCGAGGCCCTCAAGCCCCGCAGCATCGAGATCGCCACCGGCTCGACCCTGATCGAAGGCAAGGTTGAGACCAAGGCCAAGAAGGCGGCCTAAAAGGCCTCACGCCTGACTGAAAAGTCGAAGGGGCGGCGTTCGCGTCGCCCCTTTTTCGTGCGTGAAAGCCCGTCAAATTGGGAGATGAGCTTTACCCCCGCTCATCCCGGCGGACGCCGGGATGAGCGGAAGGGGAGGCGCGCGCGTCACGGCGGACATGTGGGCGTCAGTCGGCCTTGTCGCCGCTGAACATGGTGTTGCCGTTGGCGGTTGTGGCGGG
>DJDA01000030.1:16702-17536 GCA_002430835.1 Brevundimonas sp. UBA5936 | reverse complement strand
TTCTGTGCCTCCTTATCCAGCTAAGCGGAAGGGTAAAACTGGCCGTTATCACCGCCCTGCGCGAGCGCGAAATCGACCTCGTCGTTGCTAGAGGCGGCGGCAACCACGAGCCGGCCCATCGCCTTACCAAGCACGCCGGCGGCCGCCCCGACGCCGCCCGCCGCGCCCAGCACCAGCAGGGTCTCGCCCGGCTGAAGCTGCGCCCGGTCCTTCAGAGCGTAGTAGCTGGTGCCGTAGGTCATGATGAAGGCGGCGGCGGTCTCATAGTCCATGCCGTCGGGAATGGGGATCAGGCTGTCGGCCCGAACCTTCAACCGCTCGACCATGCCGCCCCAGCCGGGGACGGCGACGACGCGGTCGCCCCGGAACACGCCCTTCACCCCCTCGCCGACGGCGTCGACCACGCCCGCGACCTCGGCCCCCGGCGCGAAGGGGCGCTCGGGTTTGAACTGGTATTTGTCGGCGATGATCAGGGCGTCGGGATAGTTGACGCCCACGGCCTTGACCTCGATCACCACCTCGCCTGGACCGGGCGTGGGGTCCATGACCTCCTCGACGACGAGCGATTCCGGGCCGCCGGGGGCCTTGGACAGGACTGCACGCATAGGAACTCTTTTCAGCTATCCCCCATCGGCCATGGCGCCGACACGCCGGCGACGCTAATCAGCCTGCGGCCTGATGCAAAGAGGTCGAATGGGTTCTGAGGAGACGATCATGGCGAAACCCGCCCTCATCCTTCACGGCGGCGCCGGCGCCCGGCGCGAGCGCAACTACGACGCCGAGGTCGTGCACATGCGCGAGGTGGTGGAGGCGATGAAGGCGCGGCTGGACGCC
>DJDA01000030.1:0-16604 GCA_002430835.1 Brevundimonas sp. UBA5936 | reverse complement strand
AACGGCGCCGCCCGCTTCGCCGCCGAACAGGGTCTGGCGCGCGTCGAAGACCCCGAGGCCTGGTACACCCGCGCCGGTCAGGGCGAGGACAACCATCCGCCCAGCGGCCTAAGCCACGGCACCGTCGGCTGCTGCGTGCTGGACAGCCAGGGACGCCTGGCCGCCGCCACCTCGACGGCGGGCGTGTTCGGCAAGATGCCGGGCCGCGTCGGCGACACCCCCATCCCCGCCGCCGGAACCTGGGCCGACGAGCACGCCGCCGTCTCCTGCACCGGCCAGGGCGAGTATTTCATCCGCGTCGCCGCCGCCGCGCGCACCGCCTTCGGCGTGGCGGCGGGCCAGACGCTGGCCGAGGCGTCGCAAGCCGTCATCGACCGCATCGGCGCCCTGGGCGGCGACGGCGGCCTGATCGCCCTGGACCGCGAAGGGAACATCGCCCAGCCCTACAACAGCCAGGGCATGAAGCGCGCCTGGCTGGCGACCGACGGCGGCGTAGGCGTCGAGGTGTTCGGGCGGTAGAGGCTCCGACCTTTTCATTACAGCTCCGTAAGGTGCGCGGCGGCTCCTTGCCCTGCTAGGCTCTCAGCGCCCGTTTCTTCGACTGCGGGCGTTGGTAAGCCGCCCCTCATGCATACTCGCCTGATCTTGCCCGCTTGCGTCTCGGCGCTGCTGCTCGGCCTGCCCGCCGCCGCCCCGGCCCGGGCTAAGCCCCCGCTCCCCGCCGCGTCTACCGCCCAGGGCGGGGTCGAGGTGCCGCCGCTGGGCTTCGCCAAGCGGGTGCTGGCCAACGGCATGGAGGTCTATACGGCGCGCGACGCCTCGACCTCCAACGTCACGGTCCAGGTCTGGTATCGCGTGGGGTCCAAGGACGATCCGGCGGGCCGTTCGGGCTTCGCCCACCTGTTCGAACACCTGTTGTTCAAGGCGACGAAGAACATGCCGTCCGAGACGTTCGATCGTCTGACCGAAGACGTCGGCGGCTTCAACAACGCCTTCACCGCCGACGACGTGACCGCCTATTACGAGGTCGTCCCGGCCAACCACCTGCAGCGCATCCTGTTCGCCGAAGCCGACCGAATGGGCTCGCTGGTCGTCGATGAGGCGAACTTCGCCTCCGAACGCGACGTGGTGAAGGAGGAATACCGCCAGCGCATCCTGGCCAGCCCCTATGGCCGTCTGTTCGGCCTATTCACGCCCGAGACCATCTATCAGGACCACCCCTATCGCCGCCCCGGCATCGGCTCGATCGAGGAGCTGGACGCCGCGACCCTGGACGACGTGCTGCGTTTCCACGCCACCTACTACCGGCCGGACAACGCCATGCTGATCGTGGCGGGCAATTTCGATCAGGCGCAGTTGGACGGCTGGGTCGACGAGTACTTCGCCCCGCTGAAGCGTCCGTCGACGCCCATGCCCGCCAATGATGTGAAAGAGCCCGAGCCGACCGGCCCGCGCACCGCCACCTATTACGCGCCGAACGTGCCCCTGCCCGCCGTGGCCCTGGCGTGGAACACCGTGGCCTATAAGGACGCCGATCGCGCGGCCCTGACGGTGCTGGACGGCATCCTGTCGACCGGGGAAAGCAGCCGCCTGTACCGCTCGCTGGTCTATGACAAGCAGATCGCCGCCTCGGCCGGCTCCAATCCCGATTTCGCCCAGCAGGCGGGCAATCTGGCGGCCTACGCCATCATGGCGGGCGGCGAGACGGTCGAGACCGGCAAGGCCGCGCTGGAGGCCGAGATCGCGCGCCTGCGCGACGAGCCCGTCACCGCCGCCGAACTGGCCGAGGCCAAGAACGAGCTGGTCGCCGACGCCCTGCGCGGCCGTGAAAGCATCGACGACCGCGCCACGACGCTGGGCATGGCGCTGATCATGACCGGCGACGCGACCGCCGCCGACCGCGAGATCGCCGAGATCCAGGCCGTCACCGCCGCCGACGTGCAGCGCGTGGCCCGCCGCTATCTGACGCCGCAGCGCCAGATCACCATCAACTACCTGCCCGCCGACGACGCCAATGCGCCCAGCGAGCAGAAGAAGAACGTCGACGCCCCCGTCACGGTCGCGTCCCTGGCCCCGGCCGGCCCGGTCGCCGTCCTGCTGCCGGAGGCCGAGCGCGCCCGCCTGCCCCAGCCGGGGCCTGAGGTGTCGCCCGCCACCCCGGCCATCGCCGACTTCCGTCTGGACAACGGCCTGCGCGTGCTGGTCGCCCCGACGCAGGGCCTGCCGCTGGTTTCCGCGCGACTGAACCTCAACTCCGGCTCGGCCCACGATCCGGCGGGCAAGCCGGGCGTCGCCTCCATGACCGCTGCCCTGCTGACCCAGGGCACGACGACCAAGGCGGCCCCGGAAATCGCCACCGCCATCGAACAGCTGGGCGCCAGCATCGGCGCAGGCGCGGGGGCCGACTTCACCAACGTCTACGCCAATGCGCCCAAGGACGTGTTCGGCCGGACCCTGACCCTGATGGCCGATCTGGTGCGCAATCCGACCTTCGCCGCCGAGGAGCTGGAGCGTCAGCAGTCCCAGACCCTGGACGGCCTGCGCGTGGCGCTGAGCCAGCCGGGCTCCATCGCCTCCCAGTCGGTCGGCCGCGTGATCTACGGCGACGCCCCCTACGGCGCGCCGGGCTCGGGCACGGTGAACAGCATCCCCGCCCTGACGCGCGATGACGTGGCGGTGTTCCACTCCGACCGCTTCCGCCCGTCGCAGGCGACCCTGGTCTTCTCGGGCGACGTGACCCCGGCCGAGGCCCGCGCCCTGGCGGACGAGGCCTTCGGCGACTGGCGCGACGCCGGTCCGGCGCCGGCCGCCATCGACAAGGCGGGCCAGGCGCTGGCCCCGCGCGTCGTCGTCATCGACCAGCCGGGCGCCGGCCAGGCGGCGGTCGTCGCCGCCATCCGCGGCGTCAGCCGCACCGACGCCGACTTCTTCCCGCTGACGGTCGGCAACACCCTGCTGGGCGGCGGCTATTCTTCGCGGCTGAACCAGAAGATCCGCATCGAGAAGGGCCTGTCCTACGGCGCCGGATCGTCGCTGGGCGCGCGGGCGGACGCGGGCGTCTTCACCGCCTCGACCCAGACCAAGAACGAGTCGGCGACCGAGGTGGTCGAACTGATGCTGGCCGAGATCGGCAAGCTGGGCGACGCCCCGGCGACCGAGACCGAACTGGCTCCGCGCCGCGCCACCCTGATCGGCGCCTTCGGCCGTTCGCTGGAGACGGTCGACGGCCTGGGCGGCCTGGTCGCCAACCTGGCCCTCTACGACCTGCCGATGAGCGACCTGGCCGACTACGCCGGACGCGTCCGCGCGGTCACGCCGCAACAGGTCGAGGCGGCCTTCGCCGAGCACCTGCCGACCGACCGGGCCAGCCTGGTCGTGGTCGGCGACGCCTCGAAGTTCATCGACGGCCTGAGGGCCAAGTATCCGAACGTCGAGGTCATTTCGCTGACCGAACTCAATCTGGACAGCGCCACGCTGAAGTAGGGCGGCTTGCCACCGGCTCCGATTTCCGGCCAAGCTGGAAATCGGAGAACCGCACTATGCTGAAAACAGGACGTATCGCCCTGCTGGCGGCCGGAACAGTCTGGTTAGCCGGGTCGCCCGGACAGGCGCTCTCGTCCGCGCCAGATCCGCTGGGCGACGCCTTGGCGTTGCTTCAAACTGATCCCTCTGCAGCCGTCGCCGCACTGGAGCTTCTGGTCGCCGCCTATCCTCTGGGCCGGGCCTATCTCTTGGGCACAGGCGTGCAGCAGGATCCCGAAAAAGGGACTCGGCTGATGCAGACGGCCGTCAGAGCTGACCCCGGCAATATCGACGCCCAATTCCTGCTGGGTCGCGCCTACCAGTACGGCTGGGGCGTGCCGGTCGACCTCGACGCCGCTCGCACCCACCTGACCCTTGCGGCGGACAGCGGAGACCCGCGCGCCCAATGGAGCCTCGGCATGCTTCTGATAGACGGCCGAGCGCCTACCGACCTCGCAACGGCGTACCGCTACGTCCGCCAGTCCGCGGAACAGAACTTCGAAAGCGGCATGATCTCATTGGCGGTCATGCTGGCCATGGGCCAAGGCGTAACGCCCGATCCCGCCGAGGCCCGCCTCTTGTATGCCCGGACTGCCGAGAGCGGCTCGGCCCACGCCCTGCGCGCTCTGGGCATGATGATACTGGTCGGCGAGGGCGGCGCCAGCGACCCGGTCAAGGGCGCGGCCTATGTCGAGTTGGCCGCAGAAGGCGGCGACGCCAACGCCGCCACCCTGCTGAGGCAGTTCGCCGAGCCCCTGTCTCAGCTTCCCCGCACTGACATCGACGCCGCCAAGGCGAAATGGGTCAAGGATCACGGCGCGCCGCGCTAGGCTCCATTCACGTCGTCAGGCAGACCACCTGGGCGACCCGCAGATCCTGACGCAGGCGGTCGGAGACGGCGCCGTAGTTCTGGGTCGTCACCGCCTGGCCGAGGGCGGCTTCGTCGGCGCGCTGCTGGGCGCCGACCGTGGGGACGAAGGTGTCGGGCGCCGTGGTGTAGATACGGCCGCGCCGGGGCGACTCGGCGATGGTCACGCCCAGCACCCGCCCGCGACGATCCAGCACCGGCGCGCCCGACAAACCCGACAAGGTGCCCTTCAGCCCGCTCGTACGGCCGGCTTCGGCCCAGGCCAGCACCGGCTCGTCATAGGAGCGGTGACCGCGTATCTTCAGCGTCTCGCGGCCGATCAGGCGCGAGGCCACCTCGCCCGGCCGCCCCTGAGGGAAGCCGGGGTGGAAGGCGCGCTGGCCCTTGTAGAGCGGCGCCTGGGGCGCGATCGGCAGGGCGGGCGGTCCGCCGTCGGTCAGCAGCAGGGCCACGTCCGCCCGCGCGGCCAGGCGCACGTCGGCGGCCAGGGCGCGAGTCTTGTCGATCACCAGGGCCGGCTTGCGGCAGCCCTCGACCACATGGCGCGCAGTGATCCAGCGCCCGTCCCCGGCGATGGAGAAGGCCGTGCCCGACACCGGCTCATGCTCGTCCGAGGTGTCGACGGTGACGGACGGATCAAAGGGGGTGATCGGCCCCAGCAACGGCCCTGTCGGTTCTTCGGCATGGAAGTCGTGCGGCGCATCAGCCCGCTCGCCCCGGTTCAGGGACGCAATCAGGATCACGCCGATGACGGCGGCGTAGATGGTCCAGTCAGGAAGGTGGGGAAAGCGCAAGGCCGCCCCCTCAACCCGTCAGGGCGGCCGCCAGGATCAAGGCGGTCGACAGCTTGGCCCCGGCCAGGACCACGGCGGCGGAGGTCTCGCCCTTCTCTATCCGTTGCGGCAGGCCGTGCAGCAGGAAGTCGACGACGCGGAAGGCCAGCAGTTGCAGCACCACTGTCGCCACGCCCCAGATGGCGATGTCGCGGATCGAGGTCGACACCGACAGGGACACCGCCAGCGGAATGGCCAGGCCGACCAGCACTCCGGAAAAGGCCACGGCGGCGGCCGGATTGCCCTGGCGGATCAGGGCGATCTCGCGCCACGGCGTCAGCAGCGCATAGACCGCCGCCCCCGCCGCCAGCAGGCCGAAGGTCACGGCCAGATGCAGCATCAGGATCGGAAAGCCCGTCGCAAACGCCTGGAGTTCAGGCGTCGACAGCACGCCCGGCAACGACGAGGTCTCCATGACGACGAACCCTAGCCTCCCAGCCTGAAGGGGAACGAAACCAAAACACCCTTGCCCGAAAGCTTGGCCCTTCCGCTAGGGCGCCCGCGCCACAGTCGGCGGACAAAGCGTCCAGACGGACGGTCGGCGTCTCAGGCCGCGTCGGCCTCTTCGCGCTCAGCCTTGATCCGCGCGCTGGCCCGCTGCTTCTCGCTCTCGGACTTCAGCTGGCCGCAGGCGGCCAGGATGTCGCGGCCGCGCGGGGTGCGGATGGGCGAGGCGTAGCCGGCCTTGTTCAGGATGGCGGCGAAGGTCTCGATCGTCTTCCAGTCCGAGCACTGATAGTCGGTGCCGGGCCAGGGGTTGAACGGGATCAGGTTCACCTTGGACGGAATGCCCTCGATCAGCTTGATCAAGGCGCGCGCCTCGGCCGGGCTGTCGTTGACGCCCTTCAGCATGACGTATTCGAACGTCACCCGGCGCGCGTTAGACAGGCCGGGATAGGCGCGGATGGCGGCCATCAACTGGTCCAGCGGATACTTCTTGTTCAGCGGCACCAACTGGTCGCGCAAGGGATCGTTGGTGGCGTGCAGGCTGATGGCCAGCATGGCCGCCGTGCGCTCGCCCAGGGCGTTCAACTGCGGCACCACGCCCGAGGTCGACACGGTGATCCGGCGCCGCGACAGGGCGATGCCCTCATTGTCGGAGATGATGTCGATGGCGTTGGCGACGTGGTCCAGATTGTAGAGCGGCTCGCCCATGCCCATGAAGACGATGTTCGACAGGCGGCGGTCTTCCTTGGGCGAGGGCCACTCGTCCAGGTCGTCGCGGGCCACCTGGACCTGAGCCACGATCTCGGCCGTCGTCAGATTGCGGACCAGCTTCTGCGTGCCGGTGTGGCAGAAGGTGCAGTTCAGGGTGCAGCCGACCTGGGACGAGACGCACAGAGCGCCCGCCCGGCCCACGTCGGGGATGTAGACAGTCTCGATCTCAATGCCCGGCGCCGTGCGGATCAGCCATTTGCGCGTGCCGTCCTTCGACACCTGACGCTCGACGATCTCGGGCCGTGCCAGGGTGAAGGCCTCGGCCAGCTTGGCGCGCGTGTCCTTGCCCACGTCGCTCATCAGGTCGAAGTCGGTGACGCCGTAATGGTGAATCCAGCGCCAAACCTGGGAGGCGCGCATCTTGGCCTTTTCGGGCGGACAGATTTCGGCGTCGATCAGGGCCTGGCGCAGTTCGTCGCGCGTCAGACCGCTGAGGTTGACGGGCGTCTTTACCGGGGCGCTGGCGCGCGAGAGATCGAGCGAAATGCTCAAGGTCGGATGTCCTGCGGCGAAGAATGAAGCGGCGGCGTCTAGCACAGATGGGGCGTCTTGTCGCCTTTGGCCATGCGCGGGTTGATAGACTCGGAACGAGGCGTTAGAGGGGCGACCGTTGGGGAGTAGCTTCCGGCATATCCCAGCCGGGGTCGCGTCAACACACTTGCCTCCTGTCATTCAGGGGCATGGCGCGATCAGCGGATCACCTCCGCCTAGCGAGACCAGCATGCTGCACCTGCGGGGCCGGCCCGCGCGTGGAGCGTGCTGTCATGCGTCCGGCCGAGTGTGTTTTCCCATGATGTCCCCCGTCGCCATCGCCGTCCTGTCCGTCAGCATGTCCGCCGACGCCTTCGCCGCCGCCATCGGGCGCGGCGCCCAGCACCGGCCGACGGTGTCCCAGGCCCTGCGCTCGGGCCTGGTGTTCGGCGTGATCGAGGCCATCACCCCCCTGATCGGCTTCGCCCTGGGCGTGGCGGCCGCCGGCTTCGTCGCGGCGATCGACCACTGGATCGCCTTCGGCCTGCTGGGCGCGGTCGGGGCCAAGATGATCTGGGAGGCGCTGAAGCGCGAAGAAGAAGCCGTCGAGGCGGAAAACGCCAGCGGCAAGGCCGCGTCGCGCGGCCTGCTGGCCCTGGTCGCCACCGCCGTCGGCACCTCGATCGACGCCGGCGCGGTGGGGGTCGGCCTGGCCCTGCTGGACGCCAACATCTGGCTGATCGCAGCCTGCATCGGCTTCACCACCTTCGCCCTGGCGACGCTGGGCCTGCTGGTCGGCAAGGCGGCGGGCACGCGGCTGGGCAAGATCGTCGAGCTGGTCGGCGGGGTCGCCCTGATCGCGCTGGGCCTGAAGATCCTGCTGGAGCATCTGGGCGTTCTGGCAGGCTGAACCGCTTGCTCGGCGGAACGTTCGGAGAGATCATCGCGCCTCGTCGCTCGTTTCACCTGTCGAAGGAGATTGTCATGCGCGCCACCCTGTTCCTCACCGCCGCCATCCTCACCCCGCTGGCGCTCGCCGCTTGCGCCTCAGGCCGCCCCTTGCCGACCTATCAGCAGGAAATGGACAAGCTGGACGCGGAATGCCGCGAGCGCGGCGGCATTATCTCGCCTACCGGCCGTCAGACCGGCCGCCCGCAGACCGACTACGTCTGCAAGATCACCGGCGGCGCCTCGCGCATTCCGCAGACCTGACGACTTCACGCCGCTCCGGCTGAATTCGGGCGACCGGCCCGGCAGCTACAAGCCTCGCGCCGGGCCATGAGGCTCGTCCGGCTCCCCGTCCTGATCACGATCCGGCGGGCGTCGCCGTTCGCTGGTGACCGCGCGGTCGACCCCGGTGAGAACCACGGCCAGAATGATGGCGCCAAAGGCGAAAAGAGCGAGAGGCATGCTCAGTACAATGGGCCAAACCGCCTGAGGTTCAAACGCACATCAACGACGTTTCGTCGTCCCCCTGCCGCCGCCGCACGACCCATCACTTCGGCGAACGCCAAGGACTTGAAACTCACATCAAGTTCTCGCTGGACAGCGTTCAACGATCTGGGCCATAGCACGAGGCAAGGGATGCCGACGGGCAGGTTCGAGGGGCGGAAATGCAGACGGCGGTTATCCTTCGCATATCGCGCGCGGCGGCGATGGGCGAACCTCACGTCTGGTATGAATACGCCCTGCTCGTGAACAATCAAATCGAGCGGCAGTCGCCGCACATGATGGCCACCGTCGAAAGCGCTATGCGCTTCGCACGCGAGCAAGGATACGTCCCGAGCGGCGACGTCATCGACATACAGCTGGAACCAGCCGTCGCGCCTCGAACTGCGCGAGCCATCGCCTGATCGCGCCACTGCGCGACCCGCTCAGCCGCAGCTAACCCGTGATTGCCGCTCAGGCGAACAGGCGACGTTGGCTAAGCGCAAGCATGTCCGATCACCGCATCAGACCCGACGCCGCACCCATCGGATTTCAAGGAGATCCGTGGTGGTTGGAGGCGGGATCGAACCGCCGACCTGTGGGTTATGAATCCACCGCTCTAACCATCTGAGCTACCCAACCCCTTACGGAGCATCGCGCCGGATCGAGAACGACCCCTGAGCGCGAGAGGGGTGCGTATATCGCCGCCTTCTCTCCGGTTCAAGCCGCTTCGATGCGGATTTCGTGCGGGACTATCGGTCGCGGCGCGTTTCGGCTCGCGCAAAGCGCGCCGACACTGCATCCTGACCGTTCAAAGCCACGCTGTTCAGGAGCCGCCATGCTGCGCCCCGCCCTCTTCGCCGCTTCCGTCGCCGCCCTGGCTCTCGCCGCCTGCGGGGCCAATGGTCAGGATGAGGCGCCGTCCTCCGCCGCCACCGGCGCGCCGGTCGAGACCCGCCCGCCCAACAACCCGGACCAGAAGCCGGCGCTCGAAGGCCAGACCCGCGCGCCGTCGGTCAGCACGACGATTGCCATGCAACACGCCGTCGTGGCCGAGGGTCTGGAGCACCCCTGGGGCCTGGCCCTGCTGCCGGACGGCCAGTGGCTGGTGACGGAGAAGCCCGGCCGGATGCGCGTGGTCAGCGCCCAGGGCCGGATCGGCGCGCCGATCGGCGGCCTGCCCGCCGTGGCGGCGCGCGGCCAGGGCGGCCTGCTGGACGTGATCCTGAGCCCGACCTTCGCCCAGGACCGGATGATCTACTGGTCCTACGCCCAGCCGCGAGACGGCGGCAACGGCACGGCCGTGGCCCGCGGCCGCCTGTCGGACGATCTGAGCCGCGTCGAGAACGTGCAGGTCGTCTTCCAGGTCAAGGACACCTATGACGGGGACAAGCATTTCGGCTCCTCCCTGGTCTTCGGCCCGGACGGCAAGCTGTACATCACCATCGGCGAACGGTCGGACAAGCCGATGCGGCCGACGGCCCAGAGCCTGGCCTCGCACCACGGCAAGGTCATCCGCATCAACGCCGACGGCTCGGTCCCGTCCGACAACCCCTTCGTCGGCCGCGAAGGAGCCCTGCCCGAAATCTGGTCCTACGGCCACCGCAACCCGCAGGGCATCGCCGTCCAGCCGGGAACCGGGGCGGTCTGGAGCATCGAGCACGGCACGCGCGGCGGCGACGAGCTGAACCTGGAGAAGGCGGGCGCCAACTACGGCTGGCCGGGCGCAGCCTACGGCATCGAGTACAGCGGCGACGCCATCCCCGGCGCCACGACGACGCAGGAAGGCACCGTCCAGCCCGTCTACTACTGGGATCCGGTGATCGCGCCGGGCGGCATGGTCTTCTACGACGGCGCCATGTTCCCCGACTGGAAGGGGAACGCCCTGATCGGCGGCCTGGGCGGCAAGCATCTGGTTCGCCTGGTGCTGCAGGACGGCCGCGTGGGCGGCGAAGAGCGGCTGCTGACCGGCCTGGGCGAGCGCATACGCGACGTGGCGGTCGGGTCTGACGGCGCCGTCTGGGTCGTCACCGACGAGGAGAACGGCAAGCTGGTGCGGTTGGCGCGCCGCTGAGGCTAAGAAGACAGGGCGGGCCGCGCACAACGGCCCGCCCTTTTCACATCCGACGACCTCACGCGCCTTGTTACTTGACGTTGACGTAAACGTCGGCTTTCTAACGACCTGAGTTTCAATTCCAGACGCGATGATCGGATCCGTCCGCCCACCGCCTCCCAACCAAGACGACAACCGTCCCTCATGCAGCGAGGCGTCGCGCGCCGAGCGATAGGGACACCAGAAAACCGTCCCTCATGCAGTTCGCTGCCGCGCAGCGAACGGTAGGGACACAAAAGAAGAGAGACGCTCCATGGCCGACGCCTACATCTACGACGCCGTGCGCACCCCGCGCGGCAAGGGCAAGAAGGACGGCAGCCTGCACGAGATCACGGCCCTGAGCCTGGCGACCCAGGTTCTGGAAGCCCTGCGCGACCGCAACGGCCTGGACACTTCCAAGGTCGATGACGTGATCCTGGGCGTGGTGTCGCCGGTCGGCGAGCAGGGCTCGGACATCGCCCGCACCGCCGTGCTGTCGGCCGGCTGGGGCCAGGAGACGGCGGGCGTGCAGATCAACCGCTTCTGCGCCTCGGGTCTTGAAGCCGTGAACATGGCCGCCGCCAAGGTGAAGTCCGGCGAGGCCGACATGGCCGTCGGCGGCGGCGTCGAGGCCATGAGCCGCGTGCCGATGGGTTCCGACGGCGGCGCCTGGCCGACCGATCCCTCGGCGGCCTTCCCGACCTATTTCGTGCCGCAGGGCGTCTCGGCCGACATGATCGCCACCAAATACGGCTTCAGCCGCGACGACGTGGACGCCTATTCGGTCGAAAGCCACAAGCGCGCCGCCCAGTCCTGGGCCGAGCGCCGCTTCGATCGATCGGTGATCGCGGTCAAGAACCAGCTCGGCCTGACCCAGCTGGACCGTGACGAGACCATTCGTCCGAAGACGGACATGCAGACCCTGGGCGGGCTGAACCCCTCCTTCGTCATGATGGGCGGCATGGGCTTCGACGCCGTGATCAACCAGCGCTACCCCGAGGCGGCGGGCGTCAACCACGTCCACACGCCGGGCAACTCGTCCGGCATCGTCGACGGCGCGGCGGGCATCCTGGTCGGCTCCAAGGAGATGGGCGAGGCCCTGGGCCTGAAGCCCCGCGCGAAGATCCTGGGCGGCGCCTCGATCGGCTCCGAACCGTCGATCATGCTGACGGGCCCCGAGCCCGTCACCCGCAAGCTGCTGGGCAAGCTCGGCATGCAGCCGGGCGACATCGACCTGTATGAACTGAACGAGGCCTTCGCGGCCGTGGTGCTGCGCTACATGCAGGCGCTCGATATTCCGCACGACAAGATCAACGTCTGCGGCGGCGCCATCGCCATGGGCCACCCCCTGGGCGCCACCGGCGCCATGATCCTGGGCACGGTGCTGGACGAGCTGGAGCGCTCGAACAAGTCGACGGCCCTGGCCACCCTGTGCATCGGCGGCGGCATGGGCACCGCCACCGTCATCGAACGCGTCTGATCCGGGAGCGAATGACTATGGAAAACTTCAAGATCGACATCGACGCCGACGGCATCGCCACGGTCGCCTTCGACGTGCCGGGCCGTTCGATGAACACCCTGACCTCGGCCGTAATCGCCGAGATCCCGGCCCTGGTCGAAAAGATCAAGACCGACGACGCCATCAAGGGCGTGGTCCTGACCTCGGGCAAGACGACCGGCTTCTGCGCCGGGGCGGACCTGGGCGACATGGCCGCAGGCATGCTGGCCGGCGGCGGCGACCTGCAGAAGGCGTTCGACACCGGCTGGGCGCTGAACGGCGCCTTCCGCGCGCTGGAAACCTCGGGCAAGCCCGTGGCGGCGGCCATCAACGGTCTGGCGCTGGGCGGCGGGTTGGAGTTCACCCTGGCCTGCCACTATCGCGTCGTCGAGAACGACCCGAAGATTCAGCTGGGCCTGCCCGAGATCAAGGTCGGCCTCTTCCCCGGCGGCGGCGGCACCCAGCGCCTGACGCGCCTGATCGGGGTGCAGACCGCCCTGATGCAGATGGCCGAGGGCAAGTCCTGGCGCCCGAACGACGCCAAGGGCGCCGGCGTCGTCCATGAGGTCGTCGAGAAGGGCCAGTCGGTCGAGGCCGCCAAGGCCTGGATCAAGGCCGGCGGCAAGGCCGTCCAGCCCTGGGACGACCCCAAGTTCAAGATCCCCGGCGGCGGCCCCTACCACCCGGCGGGCGCCCAGGTCTTCATCATGGGCAACGCCATCCTGCGCAAGCAGTCCTACGGCAACTATCCGGCCGTGCTGAACATGATGAAGGCCGTCTATGAAGGCGTGCAGGTGCCGATCGAGGCGGGCCTGCGCATCGAGACGCGCTACTTCATCAAGACCCTGATGACGCCGCAGGCCCAGGCGATGATCCGCAGCCTGTTCCTGTCCAAGCAGGAACTGGACAAGGGCGCCGTGCGCCCCGCGGGCGTGCCCAAGTCTGATCCCAAGAAAGTCAGCGTCCTGGGCGCCGGCATGATGGGCGCGGGCGTGGCCTATGTGCAGGTCATGGCCGGCATCGAGACCGTGCTGATCGACCAGACCCAGGAAGCCGCCGACAAGGGCAAGGCCCACGTCGAGGAACTGCTGAAGAAGCGCCTGTCGCGCGGTCAGATGACCCAGGAGAAGTTCGACGCCACCCTGGCCCTGGTCACGGCGACGACGGACTATGACCTGATCAAGGGTTCGGACCTGGTCATCGAGGCCGTGTTCGAGAACCGCGAGATCAAGGCCGACGTCACCAAGCGCGCCGAGGCCCAGTTGGCTGAGGGCGCCGTGTTCGGCTCCAACACCTCGACCCTGCCGATCTCGGGCCTGGCCGAGGCCAGCGTGCGGCCGGAAGACTTCATCGGCATCCACTTCTTCTCGCCCGTCGACAAGATGATGCTGGTCGAGATCATCATGGGCGAAAAGACCGGCGACGCGGCCCTGGCCAAGGCGCTGGACTATGTCCTGAAGATCAAGAAGACGCCGATCGTCGTCAACGACAGCCGCGGCTTCTACACCTCGCGCTGCTTCTCCACCTTCCTGATGGAAGGCATGGCCATGCTGGAAGAGGGCTATTCGCCCGTGCTGATCGACAACGTCGGCCGTATGACCGGCATGCCGCGCGGCCCGCTGGAGATGCACGACGACGTGGCGCTGGACCTGTCGTACAAGATCGCCAAACAGACCCGGGAGGATCTGGGCGCTGAATACGTTCCGACCGAAGGCGAACAGATCGTCGCCACCATGGTCGAGCAGGGCCGCTACGGCCGCAAGAACGGCAAGGGCTTCTACGACTACGACCAGAAGCCCAAGGTCATCTGGCCGGGTCTGGCCGAACTGGCCCCGACCACCAAGGGCGACGCCTTCGGCGAGAGCCCCGAGGCGTTCAAGGCCATCGACGAGCTGAAGACCCGCCTGCTGTACCGCCAGGCGGTGGAAGTGGCCCGTTGCTGGGAAGAGGGCGTCATCGACGACCCGCGCGAGGGCGACCTGGGCGCCATTCTGGGCTGGGGCTTCGCGCCCTGGACCGGCGGCCCCATCACCTTCATGGACCAGACCGGACTGAAGGCCTTCGTGGCCAAGGCCGACGAACTGGCCGCCAAATACGGCGACCGCTTCAAGGTTCCGCAGCTTCTGCGCGACATGGCCGCCAAGGACGAAACCTTCTACGGCCGCTTCGCGCCGGAGAAGAAGGCGGCCTGAGGCTCGGCTTCAGACGGAAACGGAAAGGGCGGCCTTCGCAGGCCGCCCTTTCTTTTTGCACTACGCTCGCGACGCGGTCGCTCGCTGCTTGAGCGCGCCCTCTACTCCCGCTCATCCCGGCGGACGCCGGGACCCAGTTCTTTGGCTGCATCCGCGCGCGTGGAAGTCTTGACCTTCTTCAAAGGCGGAGCGCGTGGTTCTCACTGGTTCCCGGCGTCCGCCGGGATGAGCGGGAAAGGGCCTATCTACTCCGGAACACCCGCGACGCCGCATAGCCCGTCATCGCCGCCAGCAGCACGCACAGCACGCCGTAGCTCCAAGGGCGGTTGTGGGCGAACTCATAGATATCGCGCTCCAGCCCCACCTTTTCGACGGTCAGGGTCATGTTGGACACCGACACCGGCGTCCCCTCCTGAAACAGCCAGACCTCGGCGTAATACTTCCCCGTCGGGGCCACGGCGGGCAGCTTGACCTCGGCGCGGAACAGGCCCCGATCGACGAACTCCACCCCCTTGGGGTCCGTATCATAGAGAGCCGCCGCCTCCTTCAACCGGATGACGGCGCGGCGCCAGTCCAGATAGTCCTCGCCCAGACGGCTGATGACCACGTCGCGCACGCCGTAGCGGGTGACGGTGCGGGCTTCTTCCGGCGCATCGATGCGCAGGTGATCGACACCCACGCCCAGGCGGCGCAACTGGCCGAAGTCGGCGATGTCGCTCAGCGGCCGCGTCGAGGCGGTCATGTAGAAACCGGGTGCCCCTTCGAACAGCACCGGGCGGCTGTTCAGCCAGACCCCCATGTTGCGCGTCTTCTTGACCAGGCGGACCGGGGCGTCGGGGCCGCGCACCACCACCACCACGTCGGCGGGCGTGTCGGTCGGATTGAACACGGCGCCGTAGAGGACGATCGAAGCGCCCTTGAAGCCTGAGTCCACATCCACCCGCGCGTCTGTCAGGGCGGCGGCGACCCGCACGTCTTCGGTCGTGGCGGCGGAGCGTTCGATGATGATCTCGGGCGCGGCGACGACGGGCGGCGGCTCCGGCGGCAGGATCTGGAACATCAGTCCGCCACCCCCGGCGCCAGCAGGAACAGGTCGCTGGGCCGCACGAACAGCTCCAGCCCCATCTGGATGCCGACCAGCAGGACGATCAGCCCCAGCGCCGCACGCATTTCCTCGGCGCGGAACCGACCCGACAGCTTGGCACCGTACTGGGCCCCCACCACCCCGCCCAGCAGCAGGATGGTCGACAGGACGATGTCCACCGTCTGGTTGCGCCCGGCCTGAAGCACGGTGGTGATGGCCGTGGTGATGATGATCTGGAACAGGCTGGTGCCGACCACCACGCTGGCCTTCATCCGCAGCACATAGAGCATGGCCGGCACCAGGATGAAGCCGCCGCCCACCCCCATGATGGCCGACAAAATCCCTGCAAACACGCCCAGGCCGAACGGCGGAATGGCGCTGATGTAGAGACCCGAGCGCGGGAAACGCATCTTGAACGGCAGGCCGTACAGCCACATGGGGCGGCGACGTTCCTTGCGCGGCGGCGTCTCGCCCCGGACGCGGTGCAGGATCTGCGTCAGGCTTTCGTACAGCATCATGCTGCCGATCGAGCCCAGGAACAGCAGATAGGACAAGGCCACCACCAGGTCGGCTTGACCCAGCAGGCGCAGATAGCGGAACAGCTCGACGCCCAGCACGGCGCCCAGCGCCCCGCCGACAGCCATGATGCCGCCGATGCGATAATCGACCGCCTTCATGCCTGAATAGCGGATGACGCCCGAGGTCGAGGAGGCGACGACGTGGCTGGCCTGGCTGGCCACCGCCACCGTCGGCGGGATGCCCAGAAAGACCAGAACCGGCGCCATCAGGAAACCGCCGCCGATGCCGAACAGACCGGACACGAATCCAACCAGCGCCCCCAGCAGAACCAGGAGCGGCCAGTTCACCGAGACTTCGGCGATCGGCAGGTAAATATCCACGGCACGCGCCTTCGGCTGGAAGGACAGGCAATCGGCGCCGGAAAGGCGACTAGGCTTCCGGTCTTAGCGGCCCCTGCGGCGAACCGCCACCCCCGGTTGAACGCGTCGTGCGCCGATCAGGCGGCCGGCGCGGTAAAGGCGTCGGCGGCCTCGCGCGCCGTGCGGCGATCGGCCGCCGACAGGCCCGAGGTCAGGCGCTGCACCGAGGCCAGGGCCTGCTGGTCGCCGCGCCGCGCCGCGATCATGTACCACTTGAACGCCTCGACCCGATTGGGGGCCACGCCCTGGTCGCCCTTCTCCAGCAGCTGGGCGACGTTGTACTGGCTGTCGACCCGCCCGGCGGTCGCCGCCTTGACCTTGGTCACCAGGTCACGCGCGCGCTCCTGCAGGCCCGCGCGCTCCAACAGACCGATCACCGGCAGGACCAACCAGGTGATGTGGAAATAGCGGTTGTCGTTGAAGGCCTGGCCGAAGCGCGAGATCGTGTCGACCCCGGCCA
>DJDA01000025.1 GCA_002430835.1 Brevundimonas sp. UBA5936 | reverse complement strand
GGCGCCGGCCACGGCGCCCAGGCCCGCGCCGACCGCGCCTTGACGGACGGCCTGGCTCGAGCCGGCGCCGCCGCCGTAATACGGGTCGCTGGCGCAGGCGGTCACCAGAAGACCGGCGCCGGCAATGGCGAGAATCGCCTTGCTCATGGTTCTGTCCTTCATCCCTTAGGGGGCACCCCTGAAGCTTCGATAACGCAGTCCGAAGAGGGCGGTTCCGAGGCAAAACGCCACAAGCTTCACTTTATTTTTCCCTCACTGTCGCAGGTGCGGAACTGGCCGCCCGCGCAGGCGTTCGCCGCCCATGATCGACGCCCCGAATTTCCTGAGCGCCCTGGCCGCCGCCCCTTCGTCGCACGACACGGTCGAGGAGCCTCGCCCTCTGACCGGGGAGGTCCGGCTGGAGCGGGTCATCATCCTGGTCAATCCCTTGTCGGGCGGCGTCGGGCCGCAGGCGGCCGATGAAGCCGCCGCCCTGCTAGCCGTCTATCCGCTGCAGGCCGAGGTGGTGGTGCTGGAGGGCGCGCGCATTCCGGATCAGATCGGCGAGGCCCTGGCGGCGCGGCCGGACGCCCTGTTCATCCTGGCGGGCGACGGGACGGCGCGCTCGGTCGCCGCCCGCGCCGGACCGGATGGGCCGCTGATCGCCCCCTTGCCCGGCGGCACCATGAACATGCTGCCCAAGGCCCTGTACGGCACGGCGGACTGGAAGGCGGCGCTTCGGCTGGCGCTGGAAGAAGGCGCGCCCCAGTGCGTGTCCGGCGGCGAGGTCGAGGGCGAGGCCTTCTATTGCGCCGCCATCCTGGGCTCGCCCGCCCTGTGGGCCCCGGCGCGCGAGGCCATCCGCGAGGGCAAGCTGAAGATGGCCTGGACCTATGGTCGTCGGGCGCTGAAGAAGGCCTTCTCGGGCCGTGTGCGCTATGCGCTGGACGGCGGGGCGCGGGAAAAGGCCGAGGCGCTGGTGCTGATCAGCCCGTTGATCTCCAAGGCCATGGTCAAGTGCGACGGGCTGGAGGCGGCGGCCATGAACACCGCCGACGCGGCCCAGGCCTTCCGTCTGGCCGCCCACGCCCTATTTGACGACTGGCGCCAGGATCCGACCGTCACGACGCGCGGGGCGCGCAAGATCGAGGTGGAGGCCCGTTCGCGCATTCCCGCCGTGATCGACGGCGAGCCGATGCTGCTGGGCCGCGAGACGGCGGTGAAATTCGTATCCCGCGCCTTCATGGCCCTGGCGCCCAAGCCTCCGGCGGGCAGGGACAGCGTCTAGTGGGTCTGGTTCTTCAGTTCTCGGACGTTCATTTCGGATGCGAGCATGAACACGCGGTGGCGGCGGCGTCCGACTACGCCCACGCGGCCGGGGCCGATCTGATCCTGATCACCGGCGACATCACCCAGAGGGGCTATCCGCGCGAATTCGCGGCGGCGGGCGAGTGGATTCGCGCCCTGCCCGAGCCGGTCTTCGTCACCGTCGGCAATCATGACGTGCCCTATTGGGATGTGATGGCCCGGCTGTTCTGGCCGTGGCGGGCGTTCGAGCGGGCGACCGGCCATCCGGCGCATGACCATCAGTTCCGTCGCGAGGATCTGATGGTGCGCGGGGTGACGACGGCGCGCGGCTGGCAGGCGCGGCCCAACTGGTCCAAGGGCGTCATCGATCTGGATCAGACGCGCCGCGCGGCCGAGGCCCTGCGTCAGGCGCCGGCCGGGGCCTTGCGCGTCCTGGCCTGCCATCATCCCCTGGTCGAGATGATCGGCGCGCCGATGACCGGCGAGGTCAAGCGCGGCGAGCGGGCCGCCCGCATTTTCGCAGAGGCGGGCGTCGACCTGATCGTCACCGGCCATGTTCATGTGCCCTTCGCCCTGCCGATCGGGGTGGGGGACCACTGCTCCTATGCGGTCGGTTGCGGGACGCTGTCGCATCGCGAGCGCGGATCGCCGCCCAGCTTCAACCGCATCGAATGGGACGCCGAGACGGTGACGGTTTCGGCCGTGGCCTGGGATGGTCGGGCTTTCGCCGATCACCAGACCTGGCGACTTCCGCGCCGCCGCGCCTGACGGCTGCTGGTTTTAATCATGAAAAAGGGCCGCGACGCCATGGTCGCGGCCCTGATTTCGATGTCTGGCCGTTCGGCTAGATGCGCGGCCCGCCACGTCCCCTCAGCCCGCCGACCAGCAGGGAGACGACGAACAGGATGACGGCGATGATGGCGATGAATTTGGCGATCTCGAACGACATGCCCGAGATGCCGCCAAAGCCGAGCACAGCTGCGACCAAGGCGATGATGAAGAAAATAATAGCCCAACGAAGCATAGGCGAACCCTCCGAAAGATGTTGACGGGAGCGGGCTTTCGACCTCTCCCGTCGATAGCGCCGCTTGCCTGAAACAACGCCTCGGAGACTTGGCTGTTCCCTTTAACGGCGACGGCCTGTGCGGCTTGTGCTGCGGCTCTTCTCGGTGAAGGCCGCCGCCACCATGGTGGCCAGCGCCGGGTTGCGCAGAAAGATGAAGCCGCCGGCCAGAGCCGCCGCAGCGCCCAGGATCGGACGCTGCTGGAACAGCCGGAAAGCCCGCACGCCGAGGCCTTCTGGCTCGTCGTATTCCTCGTCCTCGTCATCGCCATGCGCTCGTCGCACGAAGACCAGGGCGACGATGGCCGCGATCAGGGCGAACAGCAGAGCGGTCAGGGCGGCGCCGATCAGCGGCGGCACGACCAGCAGCAGCAGGTAATAGACCGTGGCCCCCAGGGCGACCATGGCCACGAAGGCCGCGCCGGCGGCGACGAAGGTCGCCACCGCGCGGTTGATGAGCCCCCGCCCGATCATCAGCGCCGACGCCCGGCCAGCAGCAGGCCCAGGACGACGCCGACGCCCAGCGCGATGGCGGTCGACTGGATCGGGCGCTCCTGCACGCGCTCGACGACATAGCGCTGGGCCTCGTCGAACTTCTCGGCGGCGTCGTCGTAATACTCGCGACCGCGCACCTTGGCGTCGTCGTAATAGCCGCGCGCCTTCTCGCGCAGTTCCTCGCCCTGCTCGCGCAGGCGGGCTTCGGCCTCGGAGGCCTTTTCCTTCAGGCGCTGGGTTTCCTCGCGGGCGCCCGTCTTGAGATCCTCTTTCAGGGTCTTGAGGTCGTTCTTGATGTCTTCACGAGCCTTGGACGTGGCCATGATGCGCGCTCCGCTCCTTGTGTAAGCTTGACGATTAAATAGAGAAGCCCTGCCCGGAACGCCACACCGACGATCAAGGTTCCTGCAATGCAGCATGGGCGAAGGTCGCAGGACCGCCTATCTGGCGCGACGCGCGCGGCGCTTCTAGAACAGGCGTCATGACCCAGTGGCTGTTCTCTCCCGCCCCGACGCCGTCCCTGCCGATCGAAGGCGAGGCGCGTCGCCTGCCCGTGCGGCGCATCCTGTGCGTGGGCCAGAACTACGCCGCCCACGCCCGCGAAATGGGGGCCGATCCCGACAAGCCCGCGCCCTTCTTCTTCGCCAAGCCGGGCGACGCCCTGGTCGTGGACGGCGCGGACCCGGCCTATCCGTCGGCGACGCAGAACCTGCATTATGAGGTCGAGCTGGTCGTGGCCCTGGGCGCGGACGCCCGGCCGGTCGGCTGGGCCGTCGGCGTCGATCTGACGCGGCGCGATCTTCAGGCTGAAGCGAAAGCCAAGGGGCGGCCGTGGGAGGCGGGCAAGGCCTTCGACCAGTCCGCGCCCTGCGGCGCGCTCAGCCTGACGCCGCCCGCGTCCGACGCGACGATTGAGCTGAAGGTCAACGGCGAGGTCCGCCAGTCCAGCCGCCTGTCCGACATGATCTGGGACGTGGACGGCGTCCTGTCCAAGGCGTCTGAACTGTGGGCGCTGCAACCCGGCGACCTGATCTTCACCGGCACGCCCGAAGGCGTCGGCTCCCTGAGCCCCGGCGATCGGGTCGAGGCGATCATCGCGGGCCTGCCCCCACTCAACTTCACGGTGCAATCATGATCCTGCACGGCTACTGGCGCTCGGGCACCAGCTACCGCACCCGCATCGCCCTCAATCTCAAAGGGGTCGAATATCGGCAGGCGGCGCTGGATCTGCGTACGGGCGCGCAGAAGTCCGACGCCTACCTCAGGCTCAATCCGCAGGGGCTGGTTCCGGCGCTGGAGACGGACGACGGCCTGGTGCTGACCCAGAGCCCCGCCATTCTGGAATGGCTGGAGGAGACCCATCCCGAGCCGCCCCTTCTGCCGCGCGATGCGGCGGGCCGGGCGCAGGTGCGGGCCATGGCGGCGGTGATCGGCTGCGACATCCATCCGCTCAACAATCTGCGAGTGCTGAAGGCGGTGCGCGGTCTGGGCGCCGATCAGGCGGGGGTGGACGCCTGGGCCGGTCAATGGATCATCGACGGCTTCACGGCGCTGGAGGCCTTGGTCGTGCGTCACGGCGAGGGCTGGTGCTTCGGCGGCGCGCCGACCCTGGCCGACTGCTACCTGATGCCCCAGCTCTATTCGGCGCGGCGGTTCCACGTCGATCTGGCGGCTTTCCCGCGCCTGCTGGAGATCGAGGCGAGGGCCGAGGCGCATCCGGCCTTCATCGCCGCTGTGCCGGAAAACCAGCCGGACGCGGATTAAGCGTCTTCATTCACCAACGACCTTGATTTCGGTCAATCTCCCTTAAGCTTTGACGGCGAAAGTGGCGGTGTGAGATTCGCCGTTCCACCCTCTCCGGCCGACAAACTCGCCATCGCCCTGGTGGTCGAGCCTGATCGGTCCCGCCCGCTGCCGCCCGGTCAGCGGGAGGAGGCGACGCGCCACCTGCTTCAGACTGCGGGCGACGCTGGAATCGGCCTGGTCGCCACCCGGCCCGAGGGCGACGTCGAGCGGATGCTGGGTCAGGCCTGGCCCTTCCCCTCGCCTTTCCGCGTCACCGTCCGCACCGTGCCCCTGGCCGACGGCCTGGACCGGGTCGAGGCTCGCGCCCGTCGTTCGCTGGAGCGTATGGGCCTGCCGCGCGGCGACGCCGTGCTGGTGCAGAGCGCCGCCGATCTGGCCGGCGCCGAGGGCCGCGCCCTGTGGGACCGCCTTCAGGCGTTGAAGGCGCGCGGCGTCTTCCGCAAGGTCGGCTTCATCGCCACGGTCGAGGACGGCCCGGGCCTGCTGGCCCGCCGCTTCCAGCCGGACGTGGTGCAACTGACCTGCAACATCCTGGACCAGCGCGCGGCGCGTTGCGGCGTCATCGCCGAGCTGGCGAGCCAGGGGGTCGAGGTGCATCTGGCCTCGGTCTTCGCCCAGGGCCTTCTGTTCGCCAACCGCGAGAGCCTGCCGCCCGAACTGGCCGCCCACGGCATGGCCCTGTCGCGCACGCGCCGCCGTCTGGCCGAGGCGCGCGTCGACCCGATGCAGGCGGCGCTGGCCTACGCCCTGACCCTGCCCGGCGTGGCCTCGGTCATCGCCAGCGTGGCCTCATCAGCCGAGCTGCGCGCCATCATCGCCGCCTCCCACGCCCCGCGCCCCGACATCGACTGGGACGCCCTGGCCCTGGACGAGACGCCTGCCGCCCTCGCCTCGCGCCCGCGCCTGCGGCTGGTCAGCGCCGCCTGATCCACAGGGCTGTCCACAGGTCGCCTTGCGCCTGTGCATGAGGGACGCCGCCCGCGCTTGAGGCCGCCGCCCCGATCCGCCACCCTGCGGGCCAGATGAACGCGCCCCTCTCTCACCCGCCGAAAACCGACCTCAAGCCGGACGCCGGAACCACGCCGGTCATGGCGCAGTATCTGTCGGTCAAGGCCGGCCAACCCGACGCCATGCTGTTTTTCCGCATGGGCGACTTCTACGAACTGTTCTTCGAGGACGCGCAGAAGGCGGCGGCGGCGCTCGGCATCGCCCTGACCAAACGCGGCAAGCATCAGGGCGAGGACATCCCCATGGCCGGGGTGCCGGTCCACGCCATGGACGGCTATCTGGCGCGGCTGATCCGTCAGGGCTTCAAGGTCGCCGTCTGCGAACAGCTGGAAGATCCCGCCGAGGCCAGGAAGCGCGGCTCCAAGGCTGTGGTCCACCGCGATATCGTGCGGGTGGTGACGCCCGGCACCCTGACCGAGGACACGCTGCTGGACGCGCGCGGCGCCAACCGGCTGGCGGCGGTGGCGATCCGCAAGGGCAGGGCCGCCGTGGCGGTGGTCGAGCTGTCGGCGGGGGTGGTGGATTCAGTCGCCTGCGACCTGTCCGACCTGGGCGCGGCCCTGGCGGCGTTCCGCCCGTCGGAGGTGCTGGTCCCCGACCGTCTGTTTTCGGACGAGACGATGAAGGGCGCGCTGGACGGCTCGGGCGGCGTGGTTCAGGCCATGCCCCAGGCCCTGGCCGAGCCGGTCGGGGCCAAGGATCGGGTGCAGCGGCTTTACGGCGTCTCGGCGCTGGACGGCTTCGGCGCCTTTGAAGAGGCGGAAATCTCGGCGCTGGGCCTGATCGCGGCCTATCTGGAAACGACGCAGGCGGGCAGGATTCCCGCCCTGACCCCGCCGCGCCGCTCGGGCGAGAGCGGCTTCCTCGCCATCGATCCAGCGACCCGTCTCAGTCTTGAAATCGACCGCACACAACGAGGCGAGCGCGACGGCTCCCTGCTGCACGCCATCGACCGCACCGTGACCTCGGGCGGGGCGCGGGCGCTGGCCGAGCGCGTCTCGCGCCCCCTGCGCGATCCGGCGGCGATCAACGCGGGACTGGATGCGGTGGAATGGTTGCTGGAGCGGCGCGACCTGCGGCGCGACCTGCGGGAATCTTTGCGCGCTTCGGCAGATGTGGCGCGGGCGACCTCGCGTCTGGCGCTGGGACGCGGCGGGCCGCGCGATCTGGCGGCCATCCGTTCGGGCTTGAAGACGGCGCAGGGGCTCAGCGCCCTGTTCACGGCCTCGGCCAATGATCCGCTGGCCGGGCCGCCCGCGCGGGTGACGGCCTGTCTGGACCGACTGGCGCTTGAGGGCGACCTGTCGCACCTGCTGGCTGAACTGACAGACGGCCTGATGGACGAGCCGCCGCATCTGGCGCGCGACGGCGGCTATGTGAACCCTGGCCACCGGCCCGAGCTGGACGCCGCCCGCACCTTGCGCGACGACAGCCGCAAGGTCATCGCCGAACTGGAGGCCAAGGCCGTCGCCGACAGCGGGATCGCCTTCAAGGTGCGCCACAACGCCGTCCTCGGCTACTTCCTGGAGACCAGCGCCAAGGCGGCCGAGCCTCTGCTGCGCGCGGGACCCGACAGCCCCTTCATCCACCGCCAGACCCTGGCCAATCAGGTGCGCTTCACCACCGTTGAGCTGTCCGAGCTGGACGCCAGGATCAGCCAGGCCGGGCACCGCGCCCTGGCCATCGAGGCCGAGACCTTCGAGGGCTGGCGCCGCGAAGTCGCGCGTCTGGCCGGACCGCTGCAGGGCGTGGCCGAGGCCTTGGCCGAACTGGACGCTCACGCCGCCCTGTCCGAATGGGCCGAAGAGGTCGGGGCCGTGCGCCCCAGCGTCGACGACAGCCTGTGCTTCGCCGTCGAGGCGGGCCGCCATCCAGTGGTCGAGGCGGCGGTGAAGGCGCAGGGTTTGCCCTATACGCCCAACAACTGCCAGCTGGCGGGCGACGGCGTCGGGGCCTCGCGCCTGTCCATCGTCACTGGGCCGAACATGGCGGGTAAGTCGACCTTCCTGCGCCAGAACGCGCTTCTGGTGGTGCTGGCGCAGGCCGGGGCCTTCGTCCCGGCGCGGTCGATGCGGCTGGGCGTGGTCGACCGCCTGTTCAGTCGCGTCGGCGCCGGCGACGATCTGGCGCGCGGCCGCTCCACCTTCATGATGGAGATGGTCGAGACGGCCGCCATCCTGACCCAGGCGACCGGCCGCAGCTTCGTCGTGCTGGACGAGATCGGGCGCGGCACCGCCACCTATGACGGTCTGGCCATCGCCTGGGCTACGGCCGAGGCCCTGCACGAAACCAACCGCGCCCGCACCCTGTTCGCCACCCACTATCATGAGCTGGCCCAGCTGGAGGAACGGCTCGACCACGTCTGCAATCTGTCGATGAAGGCGCGCGAGTGGAACGGCGAACTGGTCTTCCTGCACGAGGCGGCGCCCGGCGCGGCGGATCGTTCCTACGGCGTGCAGGTGGCGCGTCTGGCCGGGGTGCCGACGGCGGTCGTCGGCCGCGCCCGCGAGGTGCTGGAGCGTCTGGAGAACGAGAAGGCGGCGACCGCCCGTCTGGACGACCTGCCGCTGTTCGCCGCCGCTGAGCCGCCCCCGCCGCCGATGAAATCCATGCTGGACGAAGCCGTCGCCGCCATCGATCCCGACGACCTGACCCCGCGCGAGGCGCTGGAGGCGCTGTATCGACTGAAAAATCTGGCGAAGACCTAAACTTCCGCTCATCCCGGCGGACGCCGGGATGAGCGGTAGATAGGGAGCGTGCTATGGTCGTCGCCGTGACCGCACCGCCTCTGCTCCCGTCCGCCATTCTCGACGCCGCCTCGGCGCCGGACCCGCGCGCCGCCGTCACCGCCCTCCTGCGCGAAAGCTTCGACGCCGCCCGCGTCCGCGCCGCACGCCGGGCAGAGAGCGCAACCGACGGGGCCGAGGCCGCGCGCCTCTACGCCGAGGCCGCGGACGCCCTGCTGACCACCCTGTGGCGCTTCACGACCGAACAGGTCCATCCGGCCCCGGACGAGCGGCTGACCCTGTTGGCGGTCGGCGGTTACGGGCGCGGGGTGCTGGCGCCGTTTTCGGACCTCGACCTGTTGTTCCTGCGGCCAGGACAGGCGATCAGCCCGCGCGCACAGGCGGTGGTCGAGTTCGTCCACTATGTCCTGTGGGATCTGGGGCTGAAGGTCGGTTCGGCCTTTCGCTCCATCGGCGAGACGCTGGCGTTGGCGCGCGACGACATGACGGTGCGGACCAGCCTGCTTGAGGCGCGGGTCGTGGCGGGCGATGCCGGTCTGGGCGAAAGCTTGCTGAAGCGGTTCCGCAGCGCCGTCGCCCGCGCCGATCCGCGCCCCTTTATCGCCGCCAAGATGGCCGAGCGCGACGTGCGCCTGCAGAAGACCGGCGCCGTCCGCTATCGCGTCGAGCCGAACGTCAAGGACGGCAAGGGGGGCTTGCGCGACCTCAACACCCTGTTCTGGATCGCCCGCTCCCTGGCGCCGGACAGCGAGCGCGGGCAGGCGGCGCTGGAGGGACTGCTTACCGCGCGCGAGCTGCGCAGCTTCCGCGAGGCGATCGGCTTTTTGTGGCGGGTGCGCATCCTGCTGCATCTGGTCGCCGGGCGCGCCGAGGAGAAGCTGACCTTCGACGTTCAGCCCGAGATCGCCCGGCGCATGGGCTGGCGAGGGCGCGGCGACGAACTGGCGGTCGAGCGCTTCATGCGCCGCTATTTTCAGGTCGCGCGGGAGGTCGGCGCCCTGACCCGCGCCGTCTCGGCCCAACTGGAGGCGCGTCAGCAGAAGAAGGCCGAAGGGCTGGCGCGCGGCCTGTCGCGGCTGATCCGGCGCCGCCGGGTCAAGCTGGCCTTTGATGGTCTGGCGGTGGAGGAGGGGCGGCTGACGGTCACGGGGGCCAACGTCTTCGCCCGCGATCCGGTGCGTCTGCTGCTGCTGTTCGTCGAGGCGGACCGGCTGGACCTGGACCTGCACCCCGACGCCTTCGCCGCCGTGATCCGTTCGCTGACCCTGGTGGCGCCTGCCCTGCGCCGCGATCCGCGCGCGGCCGAGGCGTTTCTGACGGTGCTGGCGCACGGCCAGCGGCCCTATCGCGTCCTGTCGATCATGAATGAGACGGGTTTCCTCGGCCGCTTCCTGCCCGAGTGGGGGCGGATCGTCGGCCAGACCCAGTTCAACATGTACCACGCCTATACGGTGGACGAGCACACCCTGCAGGCGGTGGGGATCATCAACGACATCGCGCGCGGCAAGCTGAAGGCGGACCACCCGGCCTCGACCGCCATCGTCCCGCGCATCGCCGATATCGAGGCCCTGATGCTGGCCATGCTTCTGCATGACGTGGGCAAGGGCGGCGACCGGGGCCAGCTGGAGGACGGCGCCATCGCCGCGCGCCGGGCCTGCGAGCGGTTGGGCGTCGATCCGCGCCGGATCGAGCTGGTCGTCTGGCTGGTGCGTCATCATCTGCTGATGAGCGACTACGCCCAGAAACGCGACGTGTCCGACCCCTCAACCGTGCGCGCCTTCGCCGAGGCGGTGGGCGACCCCGAGCGTCTGCGGATGCTGATGGTGCTGACCGTGGCCGACATCCGCGCCGTCGGGCCGGGGGTGTGGAACGGCTGGAAGGGGCAACTGATGCGCGCCCTGTTCGAGGCGACCGAGGCCCTGTTCCGGGGCGACGCCGTGACGCGCGAAGACCCCCTGGCCGATCACCCGGCGCTGGTCGAACGGGCGCGGCGCGAGGGGGCGGCGGTCGAGGCCCTGCCCGCCGAGGGGCCGCTGGAATCCACCGCCCGCGTGGCCGTGGCGGCGCGCGACCGGCCCGGCCTGTTCGCCGATCTGGCCGCTACCCTGTCGATGGCGGGGGCCGACGTGGTGGGCGCGCGACTGGCCACCGCCGACGACGGCATGGCGCTGGACGTGTTCGAGATTCAGGACGGGGCGGGCGAACCCTATGGCGGGCGCGAGCCGCGACGGCTGGCCATTCTGGTCAAGGCGATGGAGCGGGCGGTGCTGAAGGGGGCGCGGACCTCGACGCTGGAGCCGCCGCGCGTCAGCGCCCGCCGCGCCGTCTTCGATGTGCGGCCCGTGGTGCGGATCGACGCCGATACGGGCACCAGCGCCGTGGTGATCGAGGTCTCAGGCGCCGACCGCCCCGGCCTGCTGGCGGACCTGGCGCGGACGATTTCCGCGCACGGCTATTCGACCCGCTCGGCCCACGTCGCCAGCTTCGGCGAGCGGGCGGTGGACGGTTTCTACATCACCGATGCCGACGGCCGGAAACCCAGGAGCAAGTCGAAGCTGGAGGCGCTGAAGGCCGATCTGCTGGAGGTGCTGGATCGCGCGCCGCAAGGCCCGGCGGGACGGCGCATCGTTCCTGTGCGCGCCAGCGTGCGCGACGTCTCGGATCTGGAAGGCGCGTTGGGCCGCAAGCCCGTATCCAGCGACCCGCAGGCGCGCTAAGGCGTTTCGGGACCGAGCGCAGGAACAGCCGTGAACGACAAGACCGATCCCATCGAACCGGCCGCGCCGATTTCTGCGGCAAACGCCACGGTCGAGCCGGTGGTCCAGCCGCCCGCCTCCGCCGCGACGGCCAAGCCCAAGACGGGCGGCGTGGCGCGGTCCTCGGCCATCTTCAGCGCCATGACCCTGCTCAGCCGTCTGGCCGGGTTCGCGCGCGATCTGGTCATCACGGCGGCGCTGGGCGCCTCGGCGGGACCGGCGGCCGACGCCTATTACACCGCGCTGAACTTCCCCAATCTGTTCCGGCGCATCTTCGCCGAGGGGGCCTTCGCCGCCGCCTTCGTGCCCGCCTACGCCAAGACGCTGAAGAGCGAAGGCGAGGCGGCGGCCGACAAGGTGGCGACCGACGCCCTGGCCGCCGTGGCCGCCGTCACCGTGGCGCTGACCCTTGTCGCCCAGCTGGCCATGCCGTGGCTGATGACCGTCATCAACATCGGCTTTCTGGATGATCCGGCGCGCTTCAAGCTGGCGGTGATCCTGACCCAGATCACCATGCCCTACCTGCCCTGTATGGCGATCGCCTCCCTGCTCAGCGGGGTGCTGAACGCGCGGGGGCGCTTCATCGTCTCGGGCGCCTATCCGATCCTGCTGAACCTGATCATGCTGGCGGCCGTCATCCCGGTGAAGGGCGACCAGATCGAGGCCGCCTACGCCGCCTCCTGGGCCGTGCTGGTCGCGGGCGTGGCCCAGGCGGGGCTGTGCTGGTGGGCGGCGCGCAAGGCGGGGGCGAACATCCGTCTCAGCCTGCCGAAGATGACTCCGGCGGTGAAGGCCATCATCATCACCGCCGTTCCCGCCGCCATCGGCAACAGCGCGACCCAGATCAACGTCTTCATCTCCGGCAACCTGTCCAGCTTCGTCGACGGCGGCCGTACCTGGCTGGCGACGGCGGACCGGCTGTATCAGCTGCCGCTGGGGCTGGTCGGGGTGGCGATCGGCATCGCCCTGCTGCCCAAGCTGTCGGCGGCGGTGGCGTCACAGGATCACGGCCAGCAGCAGGCGTCGATGGACGAGGCGCTGATCCTGTCCATGGCCTTGACCCTGCCGGCGGCGGCGGCCCTGATGGCCATGCCCTATTTCCTGATCGACGCCCTGTTCACGCGCGGCGCCTTTCTTCAGATCGACGCCGTCAACACGGCTCACGCCCTGCTGCATTTCGGCTGGGGCGTGCCCGCCTTTGTCCTGATCCGCATCCTGGCGCCCGCCTTCTTCGCCCGCGGCGATACGCGCAGGCCCATGGTGTTCGCCCTGGTGTCGGTGGCGGTGAACGCGGCGCTGGCGATCGGCTTGTTCTATCTGGGCATGGGGGTGTCGGGCATTGCGGCGGCGGTCAGCGCCTCGGCCTGGACCAATGTCATCCTGCTGGCGGCGACCCTGTGGCGGCGCGGTCATTACCGCCCCAGTCCGCGCGCGGTCTGGCGTCTGGGGCGCATCGCCCTGGCCAGCACGGGTCTGGCGGCGGTGGTCGGCGTCGCCTCCTGGGCGCGGCCGATGCTGCAGGCGCCGGTCGCGGACCTGCTGGCGATGCTGGGATCGACCCACGGCGCCAAGGAGATCACCCTGCTGCTGGTCGTGGCGGCGGGCGGTCTGGCCTATGTCGTCCTGGCCTTCCTGACGCGCGCCGTGACGGTGGCTGAGGTCAAGGGGCTGGTCCGGCGCTCGGCTCGGTCATAGGTCCAGCAGCACCTCCAGCGCCTTCTTGAACTCCACCAGACCCTGTTTGGCGCCGAGCGCCGCCGTCAGGGATTCCAGCGGCCCGTCGATGGCCGCCAGCGTCGCGCGCAGGGCGCGGCGGTACAGGGACCAGCCTCGGCTCATGCCGGGATTCCGGCTGGGTTGGGCGGCGACGACCAGGCGATAGGCCGCCAGGATCGCTAGCATCTTGAAGCGCAGCGCCTCGCCCTGAAGGCGATGCTCGACCATGGCCGGGGCGGTGAAGTCCGCTGCATCGACCAAGGCGATCAGGGCGTCGACGTCTTCCAGCGCCAGGCTCCTCGCCGCTAGGAAGGCGTCGTCCAGCACCGGGTCGGCGGGATCGCCGCCGCTGGTCAAGATCAGCGTCTCTCTGAACTCGGCGATCATGTCGATCAGGTGGCGCAGCAGCGCCAGCATCCGCGTCAGCGCCAGGCGAGAGTCGAAACCCTCGGGCGGGGCGACTTCGAACTCGTCCATGTCCTTCCCTCCATGCCGATGGAAGAGGATGCTAACATCGTTCCATGATCGCGGCGACGTGCGAACCGCCGCAGGAGTGTTGCCCTTCGCGCCCCGAACCGATAAGCGCGAGGGCATGGCGCTTTCGGGACGAAAACTCGCTCACGGACGATGGCGCGGCTGACCTGCCGCCTCGTGCCTTCGCACGCCTGCCTTTCGCGCGGGATGACGCGCGCCGACATTCGCCTTTCGACTTCCGAGATCCATCATCATGACTGACCAGACTCCGGCCCAATACACCGGTCCGCGCCGCATCCTGTCCGGTATCCAGGCCTCCGGCGCCCTGCACCTGGGCAACTATCTGGGCGCGCTGAAGCGCTTCACCGAACTGCAGGAGACGGGCGCGCCCCTGTTCGTATTCGTCGCCGACATGCACGCCATCACCGTCTGGCAGGAGCCGGAGAAGCTGGCCGCCCAGACGCGCGAGATCGCGGCGGCCTATCTGGCTTCGGGCCTCGACCCGGCCAAGGCGGTCATCTTCCCGCAGTCGGCCGTGCCCGCCCACGCCGAACTGGCTTGGATCTTCAACTGCGTCGGCCGCTTGGGCTGGCTGGACCGGATGACCCAGTTCAAGGAGAAGTCGGGCAAGCACAAGGAACGCTCCAGCGTCGGCCTCTACACCTATCCGGTGCTGCAGGCGGCGGACATCCTGCTCTACAAGGCGACCGAGGTGCCGGTCGGCGAGGACCAGAAGCAGCACCTCGAGCTGACCCGCGACATCGCCCAGAAGTTCAACAACGACTTCGGCACGCCGGGCTACTTCCCCCTGCCCGAGCCGCTGATCCAGGGTCCGGCGACGCGGGTCATGTCCCTGCGCGACGGCGCGGCCAAGATGTCCAAGTCCGATCCGTCGGACCTGTCGCGCATCAATCTGACCGACGACGCCGACGCCATCGCCAACAAGATCCGCAAAGCCAAGACCGACATGGAGCCGTTGCCGGAAACGGTTGAGGGTCTGGAAGGTCGGGCTGAGGCCAAGAACCTGGTCGCCATCTACGCCGCCCTGGCCGACACCACGCGCGAGGCGGTGCTGGCCGAGTTCGCGGGTCAGGGCTTCGGCGCCTTCAAGCCCAAGCTGGCGGAGCTGGCCGTGTCCTCGATGGCGAACGTCACCGCCGAGATGCGCCGCCTGATGAACGACCCGGCCGAAATCGACCGCGCCCTGGCCTCCGGCGCCGAAAAGGCCCGTGAGATCGCTGAGCCGACCATCGCCGAGGTCAAGAAGATCGTCGGCTTCTGGCAGGGCTGAGCCGAATGGCGCACCCGCTCGACCGTCCGATCTGGAACGCCCTGACGTCGGCGCGTCAGGCGTCCCTGGCCGTGGGCGCAGCAGGGGCGCTGCGGCTGGCGCCGGGCTACGGCGTCTTCGTCGCCAGCGTCGATCAGTCGCCGGAAAGCCTGGCGGCCGTCGCGGCGCTGGAGCAGCCCGAGGGCCTGCTGGCCACGGTCGAGGCGGAGCGCACGCCCGTCCCGCCTGGCCTGACGGTGCTGAAGGAGGCGGTGCTGACGCAGATGGTGCTGGTCGACTTGACCCCGGCCAAGGCGCGCGACATCGCCATCGAGCCCCTGACCGAGGCCGACGCGCCCGCCATGCTGGCCCTGGCGACGCTGACCGAGCCGGGGCCCTTCTTCGACAAGACGCACCGACTGGGCGACTTCTTCGGGGTCAAGCAGGACGGGCGGCTGCTGGCCATGGCGGGCGAACGGCTGAAGCCGGACGGCTTCACCGAGGTCTCCGGCGTCTGCGCCCATCCCGACGCGCGCGGGCGAGGCTACGCCGGGGCGCTGATGCGGGCGGTGATCGCGCGCATCCTGGCGCGCGGCGAGACGGCCTTCCTGCATTCCTACGCCGACAACGCCGGGGCCATCGCCCTGTATCATTCGCTGGGCTTCACCATCCGGGCGCAGATGCAGATGCGGATGCTGGCTCAGGACGATCTGACCCAAGGCGATCTGGCGAAAGCCGAACCGGGCGCCTAGCTTAAGCTTCGACCCTTTGTTTCGGAGCCTGTCATGAGCCAGCACGTCGCCGTCGTCGAATGGAACCGGGGCGATCAGCCCTTCAGCGACAACAAATACGGCCGCGGCCATGACTGGCGCTTCGACGGCGGCGCGGTGGTGCGCGGGTCGTCGGCGCCCTCGCCCATGATCCCGCCGCCCCTGTCGGAAGAGGCGGCGGTGGACCCGGAGGAGGCCCTGGTCGCCGCCCTGTCCAGCTGCCACATGCTGTTCTTCCTGGCCTACGCCCGCAAGGACGGCTTCGTGGTCGATTCCTATCGCGACGATGCGGAAGGGACGCTGGGCAAGGATGAGCGCGGCAAGATGTCGATCACCGAGGTGGTGCTGCGTCCCACCGTGACCTGGTCGGGCGACAAGCAGCCGGATGCGGCGGCCATCGCCGACCTGCATCACCGCGCCCATGACGTTTGCTACATCGCCAACTCGGTTCGCGCCGAGGTGAAGATCGAGCCGCGCTGAAATCCTCAGGCCGTCTCCTCTTCGATCAGGGAGCGGAAGGCGGCGTGGGCGGCGATCATGCCGTCCGTCGTCGCCAGGGTGATGTTGCCCGCAGGCCGCGCCAGGTCGCCGGCGGCGAAGACGCCCGGCTGGCTGGTCTGCTGCTGGGCGTCGACCTTGACGATGCGGCCCATGGGGGTGTCGGTCATTTCGCAGCCCAGGCTCTCGGCGAAGCGGCCGGACTGCCGCACATGGGCGCCGACGAAGACGGCCTTCAGCGGGATGAAGCGGCCGTCGACCAGCCGCGCCCCGGTCAGGGTCGGCGCCTCGCCTTCCAGACGTTCGATGGGCGTCGGCTCGATGGTTACGCCGCGCCGCGCCAGCATGCGCGCGTCGTCTTCGCTCAGGCGCGCCGGATCGATGAACAGCACGACCTGGCCCCATTCGGCGACGACGCTGGCGTACTGGACCGCATGGTCGCCGCGCCCCAGGACGCCGATCGGCCCGCCGCCGACCTCATAGCCGTGACACCACGGGCAGTGCAGGGCGGTGCGGCCCCAACGCTCCTTCACGCCGGGCAGGTCGGGCAGGACGTCCTCGACCCCGTGGGCCAGGATCAGGCGACGGCCCATGGTGCGGCTGCCGTCGGCGAAGGCGACCGAGAAGCCGCCGTTGATGCGCGCCGCGTCCACCGCTTCGGCCATGCGGAAGGCGGCGGTGGGATAGGCCGCGACCTGGGCGCGGGCGGCGGCGGCGATCTCAGACCCCGGACGGCCGTCGTTGCTCAGCACCCCGTGCGCGCGAGCGGCGAAGCGGTTCCGGGGGCGGCCGTCGTCGATGACCAGGACGCGGCGGCGCGCCCGCACCAACTGCAGGGCGGCGGACAGACCGGCGTAGGAGCCGCCGATGACGACGGCGTCATGGGGCATCGGATTTTCGCTGGTGCGCATGGAGCAGGTCTCTCTTGGGATGGGCGGCCAGCCGGCGCGAGAAGTCCGCCGCCAGATCGGCCAGGGTGATGGAGTCCAGCCGCGCAGCCAGCAGGGCGCGCGCGGCGGCGTAGGTGTCGGACAGGGCGTCGTTGACGGCCGCCTCGATCAGGCACCCCTCGGCCTCGACCGGCGGCGTCTCGGGCAGCAGGCCGGGTTCGCCCAGGGCGGCGTGAACCTGGCCCAGGGTGACGGCCTCCAGCGGGCGCGCCAGCCTCCAGCCGCCGCCGTGGCCTTTCTCGGATACGACCAGCCCCTGTTCGCGCAGGCCCGCCATGGTTCGGCGGACCACGACCGGATTGGTCGACAGGCAGGTCGCCAGCATGTCCGAGGTCATCGGTCGGCCGTAGCGCTGTTCATGCTCGGCCATGTGCAGCAGGGCGTGCAGGATGTTGGAGAGGCGGGAGTCTCTTTTCATGTAACTTCAATTGTTACGTGATGGGGCGCGCGTCAAGGCGCGGCCGCGTGATTATTTTCAGGCGTGGGGCGCGCTGTCCTTCAGGAAGGCGGTGAAGCGGCGCAGCGCCTCTTCGGTCAACTCCGGGTGATGACGCATCGGGCCGTTGTTGGTCGGCTCGTCGAAGGCGTGGGTGCCGTCGGCGACCCAGCTTTCGACCTCCGAGCCGCAGTCGCGGATCATGGCGTTGACCCGTTCGGCGTTGCGCACGGTGGTCAGGTGGTCGCGTTTGGCCGTCAACGCCAGGACGCGCGGGCAATGGCGCCAGGGCTTCATCCGATTGAAGGCCCACGGCCCGATGTAGGAATAGGCCAGCCAGACGGCCTTCACGCCGGACAGGTCGACGCTGGCCGGATCGGCGACTCCCATGCGGCCCGGCTCGGGCGTCTCGCTCATCATCTCCATGACGGCCCAGCCGCCGTGGCTCCAGCCGCCTAACGCCAGTTGCGCGGCGTCCACGTCGGGTCGCTGCGAAATCCCGTGAATGGCGGCCAGCACGTCGCCCGCGCGCTCATAGCCGCGAAAGGCCAGGCCGGTGCAGACGGCGACCAGGGTGAAGCTCCGGCCCCAGCCGCGCGGGGCGTAGGAATCGACGATGAAGGCGCGCCAGCCCGCCGCCTTGGCCGCCTCGGCGTAGCGCGGCAGGTGGGCGCGCAGGCCGCCGCAGCCATGGAACAGAAGCACCGCCGGACGGGGGCGATCATCGTCTGGTCCGACGACATGCACATGCGGTTCCAGCAGGGCCCAGCGGGCGGCGACGGTGTCCATCGGCGCAGCTTAATCCGTCCTGTCGCCGAAGAAAGGGGTCTTGCGCTTTCGATATATCGATATATCTGTTGCAAGTTAGATATATCGAAGTGAGAGATGAAATGAGAGGATCCAAGGGGATCGGAAAGCGCGGCCACGGCCTGGACCAGGGTCGGGGCCATGGATTTGGGCGCGGCTGGAGCGCCTTCGGGCATGGCGGCCATGCGCGGTCGATGTGGCCGGAAGGGCGACGCCTGGGCGAAGGCCGGACGCGCGGCGAGGGCCACGGCCGGCGCGGCGGCGGCCGCATGTTCGAGCACGGCGCACTGCGCTGGGTGCTGCTGTCGCTGATCGCGGACAAACCCGCCCACGGCTATGAGCTGATCAAGGCCATCGAGGCGCGCATGGGCGGCGCCTATACGCCCAGCCCCGGCGTCATCTACCCCAGCCTGACCCTGCTGGAGGACATGGGCGCCGTCAGCGTCGTCGCCGAGGGCGGCAAGAAACGCTACGCCGTCACCGACGAGGGGCGCCGCCTGCTGATCGAGAACGCCGAGGCCCTGGCCCACGCCGAGCGCAAGATGAAGGCCCTGCGCGGCCGCGCCGACCGTCCGGCTCGCATCGCCCAGGCCATCGAGGCCTTCCGCGCGGCGACCCATGAGCGCCTAGCCCAGGAGCCGCCGCTGAGCGAGGCCCAGGTCGAGGCCATCGCCGATCTGATCGAAGCCGCAGCTGAAAAGGTGAGACAGGCATGACCGACGCCCTGCTGAGACAACCGCGCCGCGTGCGGCACGAGCTGAAGTTCCGCCGCGCCCGCGTTGAGGCGGTGGAGCAGCTGACGCCGGTGCTGAAACGGATCGTCCTGACCGGCGACGAGTTGGACGGCTTCTTCAGCCCCGGCTTCGACGACCATGTGAAGATCTTTCCTGTGCCGCGCGGCGAGCCTCTGGTGCTGCCGACGCTGGGGCCGGACGGGCCGGTCTATGCCGAGCCCAAGCCGGTGGCGCGGGACTATACGCCGCGCGCATTCGACGTCGCCAACCGGCGGCTGACCATCGACTTCGCCGTCGGTCACGGCGGCCCGGCGACGGCCTGGGCCGAAGATGCGCGGCCGGGCGACGAACTGGGGCTGGGCGGGCCGCGCGGCTCCTTCCTGATCCCGACCAGCTTCGCCGAACATCTTCTGGTCGGCGACGAGGCGGCCATCCCCGCCATCGCCCGGCGGCTGGAGGAGCTGCCCGCGACCGCGCGCGCCATCGCCTGCATCGAGGTGAACGACGCCGGCGGAGAGCTGGATCTGCCCAGTCCGGCGAACGTCGAGATCGTCTGGGTGCATCGCAACGGGGGCCCGCGCGGACGACCCGAGGCGTTGACGGCGGCGGCGGTGGCGGCGGCGAAACGGATCGACCCGGCCGACGCCTATGTCTGGGTCGCCTGCGAATCCTCGGTCGCCCGCTCGATGCGCGCGGCGTTGCTGGCCGCCCGGCCGTTCAACCAGAAATGGATGAAGGTCGCCGGCTACTGGCGCCTGGGCCGCGCCGGCTCGCACGAGGTGATCGAGGACTGAGGCCCGACCGGCCCTTGGCTAAAGAAAAGGGCGCTGCCGATGACCGGCAGCGCCCTGTTTTCTGCGCTCAAGCAGCGAGCCGCCGCGCGGCTCGCGTTAGCGTCCAAAAAGCGGCTCAAGCAGCAGGCGGCCGCGCCGCCTGCGTTAGCGCTCTTCATGCCTAGTGCCGGAACACGCGCACGCCCGTAAACGCCATGGCGATGCCGCGTTCGTCGGCGGCGGCGATGACCTCCTCGTCGCGGATCGAGCCGCCCGGCTGGATCACCGCCGTGGCCCCGGCGGCGACGGCTTCCAGCAGGCCGTCGGCGAAGGGGAAGAAGGCTTCGGACGCGCAGGCCGAACCCTCGGCCAGCGAGTGGGCCAGGCCCTTGGCCTCGCCGGCTTCCTTGGCGCGGATGGCGGCGATGCGGGCGCTGTCGCGACGGTTCATCTGGCCGGCGCCGATCCCCGCCGTCTGGCCGTCCTTGGCGTAGACGATGGCGTTGGACTTGACGTGCTTGGCCACGGTGAAGGCGAACAGCATGTCCTGGATCTCGGTCGGCGTCGGCTGGCGGCGCGTGACGATCTTCAGGTCGGACGGCTTGATCAGCGAGCGGTCGCGCGACTGCACCAGGAAGCCGCCGGCCACCGAGCGGAACACCTCGCCCGCGCCGTGCGGGTCGGGCAGGCCGTCAGTGATCAGCAGCCGCAGGTTCTTCTTGGCGGCGAAGACGGCCTTGGCTTCGTCGTCGGCGCCGGGCGCGATGACGACCTCGGTGAAGATGTCGGTGATGGCGCGCGCGTCATCGCCGTTCAGCGGGCGGTTGACGGCGATGACGCCGCCGAAGGCCGAGACGGCGTCGCATTCCAGCGCGCGGGCGTAGGCCTCTGACAGATCCTTGCCGACCGCCACGCCGCAGGGGTTGGCGTGTTTGACGATGACGCAGGCCGGAGCCTCGAACTCGGCCACCAGCTCATAGGCGGCGTCGGCGTCGGCGATGTTGTTGTAGCCCAGCTCCTTGCCCTGGATCTGGGTGGCGTAGGCCACGCCCGGACGCTTCTCGCCGGTGCGGTAGAAGGCGCCGGTCTGATGCGGGTTCTCGCCGTAACGCAGGGTCTGGGCCAGCGAACCGGCGATCGACTTGCGCGCCGGGGCGGCGTCTTCCAGTTGACCGGCGAACCACGATGAGACGGCGGCGTCATAGGCGGCGGTGCGGGCGAAGGCGCGGGCGGCCAACTGCTTGCGCAGGGCCAGCGAAGTCGAGCCGTCGGCCTTCAGGGCCTCCACGATCAGGCTGATGCTCTCGGCGTCCACGGCGACGGCGACGTGGCCGTGGTTCTTCGAGCCCGAGCGGATCATGGCCGGACCGCCGATGTCGATGTTCTCGATGGCCGCTTCAAAACCGCCGCCGTCCTCGACCGTCTTCTCGAACGGATAGAGGTCGATCCAGACGATATCGATGGCGCCGATCTCGTGCTCGCTCATGGCGGCGGCGTGGGCCGGGGCGTTGCGCACGCCCAGCAGGCCGCCGTGCACGACGGGGTGCAAGGTCTTGACCCGGCCGTCCATCATTTCCGGGAAGCCGGTCAGATCGGCCACGTCCTTGACCGGTAGGCCGAAGCCCGCGATCGCCGCCTTGGTGCCGCCGGTCGAAACCAGTTCGACGCCCAGGCCGGCCAGGGTGCGGGCGGCGTCTTCCAGCCCCGCCTTGTCCGACAGGGAGATCAGGGCGCGGACGGGTTTGATCGCGTCCGGGGCGGGCGGAAAGTCGGGAGCGGCGGGCATGGGCGGCGTCCGTTTACGGCTGGGGCGGGGAGATGGCGGGGCCTCTAGCACCAACGGGGCGCGGCGTCAGCCCTTGGCGGCCTCGGCCTTCGGTAGGGCGATGAAGTCCCCACGCCGAGCAGGCCGCCAATTCTCTTCGACAGGCCAGGTGTTCTTTGGGCCCGCCCAGCGGGTCGCCATATAGGCCTCGGGCTCCAGCGGCTCGCCGTTCAGCAGAAGCTCGCACTGGATGCTCATAATGCGCGCGGACATACGCACCGACAGCTCACCCTCGCCGATCGTGGTCAGCCACGGTTCCGCGTAGGATTGGCGCGTACGAAACATGCCGCGACTGTCTTGCACCGTCTCGTCATTGACCCTGAGGCGTTCCTGCGCCCATCCGGCCCAGCTGAAGGCGTTGTCCACGCAGACTGTCGAATTGCCGACCCGGTAGATCCAACGCTGACAGATCATGCGAAGCATCAGTGGGGGTCGCCGCTCGCGCCCGCCGGGCTCAGCTTCCAGCGGACCTTGGTCTCGGCGTCAGTGCGGGCCGAGCCGCGCACGACGATCTGGAGGCTGCGGCGGGTCAGGCCCTCGTCGATGTGGACGGCGGGCTCGATGGCCACGTCGGGGCCGTCGCTGCGGAACCACCAGCCGCGCCCGGACGGGCCGCGTAGCAGGATGGAGCGGCGGTCGCGGGCCAGGGAGGCCTGGACGCCGGGCTCGAGCTGGAAGCGCAGGGCGTAGGGGGCGGCGATGGCGCGGGTCGCCTCGGGTCGGCCTTCGGGCGGATGCAGTCGCTCTTCGGCGCGCAGTTCATCCAGCCGCTGGTCGATGTAGAGGCGGCGCTGGTGCATCAGGCCATAGCCGGGCATCCAGCCGTCGTGCTCGACCTCCAGCCAGACGGCGCCGTCGCCGTCCTGATGCTGGCGCGTGACGTGCAGGGCGGGGCCGACCAGGCGCGGGCCCAGAAGCTCGCTCTTCCAGCCGGACAGGGGCTCGCCCAGCGGCTGTTCGCCCAGGGTCAGGGTAGAGGCGCCGGGCGTCAGGCGCAGGGCCTGGCGGTCCAGGGCGCGCGGCGTCCATCCGGCTGATGTGAACAGGCGGTCGCGGCCGCAGACGACCTCCAGCGCGGCGGGCTGGCCGCAGGCGGCGGCCGACCAGGCGTTGCGGGCCGGGGCCTCGACATCGATCATGACGGTCAGCAGCGGGCTGGAGACGCGCAGCAGGCCGCCGACGGCGCCGCTGGGCGGGGGGGCGGGCGCATCGGCG
>DJDA01000097.1 GCA_002430835.1 Brevundimonas sp. UBA5936 | reverse complement strand
CCTCGAACGCCGCCGCCCGCGCGACATGGTCGGGCGCGATCAACCAGCGGCCGTCGGCTTCGCGCTCGACCCCGGCGCCGGCCTTGCGCATGGCCTCGAGCCGACGAACATGCGTCTCGGCGAAATCCTGCGTCGCGGACGCGTCGTGACGAAGGTGGAGGTCGACGCTGTAGCGGCCTCCGTTCGCCGCCGCGATCTCGGCGACGGTGCGGTCGGCGGCGCGGGCGTCCGTGGGCGTCGCTCGGATGCGCACGACCGCGCCCGCTGGAAGTCTCTCCGTCGTCTCGCCCCGTCCGATGTCGACATAGTGGATGCGCCCGTCGGCGGCGTCGACGATCAGGTAGTGACGATCATTGAGTTCGTCGGACAGGCCGCGCTCGATCACCCGTCCGACGATCGGCTGCATCGAGGAGGGATCGGCGATCACGGCGTCCAGGCCCGGACGTTCGACGCCATGGGCGGTGAAGGCGCGCTGCATCGTGCGGATGATGTCGCCGCGTTCGCCCATACGCCGCAACGTCTCCTCGCAGTCCGGCGCGAAGGTCCAGCGCCCGGCCCCCAGCTCGCGCGCCAAGCCCAGCCGGCCAAGCGTCTGCAACCGGCCCGCCCGCAAGGTCTGCTGGAACGGATCGCGCTCGAACGCCACGACGACGCCCCCGGCGTCGAGGTCGCGAAGGAGCCGCCGGTCGAGGCTGGTCAGCCGCTCCTGGGACACCTCCGCACGAAGCCGGTCGGCGATTTCGACGTCGCTGCGCGGACCCAGGTCGAGCGAGACGAGTTCGGCGGCCCGCTCGCGCATTCCCTGCGAGAGATAGTGGCGCGCGATGATGAGGTCCTTCCCGCGATCGTCCTTTCCGCGCACGATGATATGGGTGTGCGGATGGGCGGTGTTGAAGTGATCGACCGCGACCCAATCCAGCTTCGTCCCGAGATCCATTTCGACCTGCGCCATGAGGCGGCGCGTCAGGGATTTGAGATCGTCGTAGGAAGCGCCGTCCTCGGGCGAGACGATGAAGCGCATGTGGTGCCGGTCGCCGTCCTGACGGTCGAGAAAGGCCCGGCGGTCGACACTGTCCGCGTCCGCCGAATAGAGACGGCCTGGTCCTCCATCCCGCGTCGTTCCGTCTCGTTCGGCGTAGCGCAGGTGCGCGAACGCCGGAGCGAGGCCCTTGGGACCGTCGAGGCGCACGATACGCGACTTGATGATCACCCGGCGCTGACGCAGCGCCGAGAAGCGGTCGCGTGAGGCGAGGACGCGGCCGACGCCTGCGCCGCGTCCGATCCGCGCGCCGGAGAAACCCCGTCTGCCCCGTCCGGACGCTGCGCCGCCGCGCGCCAGGTTCGCCGCCTTCACGACGCGGCCGACATAGCTGCGCGCCCGGGCCTTCCCGAGCGAACGGATGCGGCCGAGGCGCGGTTCGAGATCGTCGTCGTCCGACATGGCGGCTCCTTTCGGCGGGCGCGAGACCTCGCCCGAAACCCCGACATGGCGCGCCCGAACGCCCTTGCCTATTGGCGCCATCGCAAAGCCCGGATTTGCGGGCTTTCAGCGCCCTATGGCGCCATCGCGCCGGGCATGGCGCTATTGGATCTTAGAAAAAACGATGTGCAGACAATCACTTGCAGCGCCATCCCGGAGCGATGGCGCTGTTGTTTTATCTTGCCTTGCACGCCTTGATGCACCGCGCCGATGAAGGCCGATGCCGCGCCCCCTCCCGCCAGACTGAAATTCTGGGCGGTTCCGGCCGCTTGCCCGAATCCCGCCTTCGCCCCTACGAGGGTTGCAGCATCCTAGGACGGCTGGCTATTTTTACGCGACGCGAGACATCCCTTGGGTTTCTGGCGGCGGGCATCGCTTCGCTGGCCTGGCCTGCATCAGCTAACGACGGCGGAGTGGCGTCGCGGCTTGCGGAAGCGGCCTTGCCCTTCGATGCGGCCCAAGACCTCGGGCAGGACGCGAAGCTTGTAGAGGCCCTCGCTGCGGTCATCGGGGATCGCGATATCGTCATGCTGGGGGAGCCAAGTCATGGCGACGGCAGTTCGATCCGGCTGCGAGGCCGTCTGGTTGAGCTCCTGCATCGTCGGTTCGGCTTCGACGTGCTCGCTTTCGAAGCCGACTTCTGGTCGCTCACCCGCGGCTGGGAAGAGATAACCGAGCCGGCGCAGATCCGGCCGTTCGCGGACAGCAGCATCTNNCGATTTCTGGGGCCGTGCGCCGGCCGTCGACGGGCTCTGGGCCTATGTAGAGGCCGTATTCGCCAAGGGCGGTCGCCTCGATGTGTGCGGTTTCGACTGCCGCTTGAAAGGCGAAATGGCCCGCGAAAACCTGACGGCGGCTCTCCGTTCCACCGTCGGGGCGAACCTCTCCGACGAACAGTTCAAGGCCTTCGCCGACGGGTACGCGGCGCTGCAAACCGCCGAGTTCGCCGCGCCGCCGCCAAAGGAATTGCAGGAGGGCTATTTCGCGTCGATCGATCAGATGATCGCTTCGCTTCAGCAGAAAAAGGGCTCGGCCGATGCAGTCTGGCAAGTCCAAGCGGAGCTGACCAGTCTGGCGGCCTGGGCCCGGGTGGCTTGGGAGGGCCGCTCAAGAGACGAGGCGATGGCCGACAATCTTGAATGGCTGGTCACGCAGAAATTCCCCGGTCGCAAGGTCATTGTCTGGGCGCACAACAACCACATCCTGAAGGATCCGACAGTCTATCTGGACATTCGCGATCCCGGCCCCGCTCAACAGATCGCGGCGATGAGCGAAGCGCAGAAAGCCGCCCTTTCCTATGTCGGCAGCGTCTCTTCCAGAACGTTTACTGGGAGGGTTTGCGCCATCGCCACCACCCTGGGGCGAGGCGAAACCAGCGCCCTGTTCTACAAGGCGCTGGACGGCTCGAAGATCGATTTCGATGTGACCCGCCCCGTGCCCGCCCATGCTTCGGATTCGATAGAGGCGGCGCTTTTGGAGAAGAACGTAGAGGCGGCCCTCCTAGACCTTCGCGACCTGTCGCATGGAGACTTCTTCCGATCGCGCCTGATCGATTTGAGCTATCCCGCCGATGCGCCCTTTGGGCGCGGCTATGACGCCGCCANNCTGACCGGCGATTTCCGCGACCGGGGGGATCGCGCCCGAAGACCGCCCGCTTGGTCGCAGGGGCTCATCGCCCCTGCTCCAGAGCCAAAAGCGACGCCCTTTCGAGCGCCGCCAGCTTGATCTCGGCGGCTTCCAGTTCGACTGCGATCTGACGCAGTTCGCGCGGATCAACGACGCCCCGAAGCTCGGCGCGCAGTTCTTCGATATGCTGTTCCAAGGTCATTTGAACCTCCTGTCGAGTGAAAGACAGGGGTCGTTTCCGGCGCGGGGCGGGCCGGGTCAGGGACCGCGAAGCGGCCGCGC
>DJDA01000027.1 GCA_002430835.1 Brevundimonas sp. UBA5936 | reverse complement strand
GATCGGCACGGAAAAGACCGCCTTGCCGCCCGGCGGCCACGGAAACAGGGCCATCAGCGCCAGCATCAGGATGACGGCGCCGAAGCCGCGCTCGCCGAAGCCTTCGACCATCTCGCGCAGGGACAGCTTCTCCGACTTGCCTTCGCCCAGTCGTTCCAGCATGTCGGAAAAGGTGCGGCGTTCGTCGGGCGGCGGCGTGGAAACGAGCGTCATCAAGCGGGACTCAGAGCGAGAAGTGAAGCCAAGGTAGGGGCGCGCGAGAGTCGGCGCCATAGCTTGTTCTGCTGGCGGTGGATCAGTGCTTTGAGACGTGTTCGGGTTTGCCCTGGCGCTTGGTTCGGGCGAACGCTTCAAGCTGCTTCTCGTTCATCGATTCCATCATGGATTTCGATGCGCCCTTCAGCTTGGACTTGGGCGTGTCGCCGCGCTTGGCCGACAGGGCGGCTCCGGCGGCTTTCTGCTGGGCGGCGGATTTGGCGGGCATGACGATCTCCTTCGAATGAAGGGCAACCGCCCGCCCGCCTTGGGGTTCCGTCAGCTGCCCAGAAGCTCGCGGCCGATCAGGAAGCGGCGGATTTCGTTGGTGCCGGCGCCGATGTCGTAGAGCTTGGCGTCGCGGACCAGACGCTCGACCGGCCATTCCTTGGTGTAGCCGGCGCCGCCCAGGGCCTGGACGGCCTCAAGGGAGACCTTCACCGCGTTCTCGGAGGCCAGCAGAATGGCGCCCGCCGCGTCGTAGCGGGTGGTCTTGCCCTGGTCGCAGGCGCGGGCCACGGCGTAGACATAGGCGCGGGCGCTGTTCAGGGCGACGTACATGTCGGCCACCTTGGCCTGCATCAGCTGGAAGCTGCCGATGGCCTTGCCGAACTGCTTGCGGTCGCGAACGTAGGGCAGGACCACGTCCAGGGCGGCCTGCATGATGCCCAGCGGACCGGCCGACAGGACGGCGCGCTCATAGTCCAGGCCGCTCATCAGCACGGCCGCGCCGCGCCCTTCGCCGCCCATGATGTTCTCTTCGGGGACTTCGCAATCCTCGAACACCAGCTCGGCGGTGTCCGAGCCGCGCATGCCCATCTTGTCCAGCTTCTTGGAGACGTTGAACCCCTTCATGCCCTTTTCGATCAGGAAGGCGGTGACGCCGCCGTTACCCTCGCCCGTGCGGGCGTAGACGACCAGGGTGTCGGCCGAGGGGGCGTTGGTGATCCAGAACTTGGTGCCGTTCAGGACGTAGCGGTCGCCCTTCTTCTCGGCGCGGGTGCGCATGGACATGACGTCCGAGCCCGAGCCGGCCTCGGACATGGCCAGGGAGCCGACGTGCTCGCCCGAGATCAGCTTGGGCAGGTATTTCTGCTTCTGCTCGGGCGTGCCCCAGCGGCGGATCTGATTGACGCACAGGTTGGAGTGGGCGCCGTAGCTCAGGCCGATCGAGGCCGAGGCGCGGGAGACTTCCTCCATCGCGACGACGTGTTCGAGGTAGCCGAGGCCGAGGCCGCCGAACTCTTCCTCGACAGTGATGCCGTGCAGGCCCAGTTCGCCCATCTCGGGCCACAGGTCGCGGGCGAACTCGTTCTTCTCGTCGATTTCGGCGGCGCGGGGGGCCAGCCGTTCGGCGGCCCAGCGGGCGGTGGTGTCGCGGATGGCGTCAGCGGTCTCGCCGAGGCCGAATTCCATGGATTGGGGCGCGAAGGGAATGCTCATGCCGCAAGGCGTAGCATCGTGCGCGAGCTTCGCAAAGACTGCTGTTAGCGCGACTGTTTCTGCTTCTCGGCGCCCGTCGATGAAGCCTTGGCGCGCAAGCCGCTCCAGGCCGCCATGCCGATGAAGATGAGGCCCGCGATAGCCAGGCCGGCGCCGATCAGGACGGTCGCGTCGCTGGCCGTCGGGGCGCGCCAGGCGCGCTGGAAGGCGGCGATTCCCGCCAGGAAGGCCAGGACGCCGACGCCGCCGATGAACAGGACGGCGCCCTTGTCGCCCAGAGCCGCGTCGGGCGCGGCGGCGCGCGCTTCATGACGCAGGACGGGGGCGGTGGGCGGGGCGGCGTCGACGGGCGGCTCCGCAGAACCGGGGCCGCGCACCGGGGCGGTCAGCAGGGTCTCCAGAGGCGCGGGCCGGTCGGGGGCCGTGTCGAACAGGGCGCGCTCGGCCGAGCGGCGGCGATACAGGGCGTCGACCGGCGGCGAGGCGCGCTCGGGCCAGGCGGACAGGGCGACGGCGGCTTCGGACGGCGCGTTGGCGTCCAGCTTGGCCTGGACGTCCGAGCCCTGGAACCTCTCTAGGCCGATGGAGAAGATGAAGCTGGCCAGGGCGTCGAACTGGTGCTGGTTCAGCGGCAGGCGCACGCGCTCGTTCAGCAGGGCGACGATCGGCATCAGGTCGTATTGCAGCAGCAGTTCGGCCTCGGCTTCGCTGACCACGGCGCCGGGGCGGGCCGAGCGCGCGTGGCCGTAGCCGATGACGGGCGTGCCGTCGCGGCGCAGCACGGTGCGGGGGCGGAAGCCCTCGAAGCTCTTGATCAGCAGAAGGCCTTCTCGAGAGACCTTGCGGCGTTGCGGCGCGGCTGCGGACACGGATTGACCCAATTCGAAACGGGCGTTCTCGCCCTGGCCTGGGCGGAGCAAGCCTCGTTCCGAAATCGGCGGGGCCGTTTCAGGTCAGGTTTACAGCAGGACGATGGTCGCCAGGCCGAGGAAGATCAGGAAACCGAAGAAGTCGGTCGTCGCCGTCACGAACACGGCCGAGGACACGGCCGGGTCGAACTTCAGCTTCGACAGGGTCAGCGGCGTCAGCACGCCGACGCTGGCCGCGACCAGCAGGTTCAGGATCATGGCCGCCGCGATGACGGCCCCGATGCGCCAGTCCTGGAACCAGAAGCCCGCCGCCAGACCGATCAGTGGCGCCAGGACGAAGCCGTTGGCCAGGCCGACGGCCATCTCGCGCCAGAAGGTTCTGAGGGCGTTGGAGGCGTTCAGCTCGCGCGTGGCCAGGGCGCGCACGGTGACGGTCAGGGCCTGCGTCCCGGCATTGCCGCCGATGGCCGAGACGATGGGCATCAGCACGGCCAGGGCCACGATCTGCTGGATGGTGCCTTCGAACAGGGCGATGACGCTGGCGCCCAGCATGGCGGTGAACAGGTTGATGCCCAGCCAGGGCACGCGACCGCGCACGATCTCGAACACGCTGGACGAGCGGTCCTCGTCGGCGACGCCGGCCAGGCGCAGGATGTCCTCGCGGTTCTCTTCCTGAATGATGTTGACGACGTCATCGACGGTCAGCTGGCCGACCAGCCGCCCGCCCGTGTCGACCACGGGGGCGGAGATCAGGTGGTATTTCTCGAAGATGTAGGCGACTTCTTCCTGGTCGACGTCCACCTCGATGGCGTTGACCGGCTCCATCAGCTCGATCAGGGGCGTGGCGCGCGGGCTGCGCAGCATGCGGCTGATAGCGACGCCGCCGACCGGCCGATTCATCGGATCGACCACATAGATGTCGAAGAACAGCTCGGGCAGGTCGTCGCCCTGGGCGCGGACGTGGTCGATGGTGTCGCCGACGTTCCAGAACTGCGGCGCGGCCATGAACTCGCGCTGCATCAGACGGCCGGCCGAATCCTCCGCATAGCCCAACGAGGATTCGATGGCCGCGCGCTCGACCTCGGGCATGGCGGCCAGCACGCGCTCGCGCTGGTCGTCCTCCAGGTCTTCGACGACCGAGGCGGCGTCGTCCGAATCCAGTTCCTGCAGGGCTTCGGCCAGGGTGGCCGAGGGGACGCGCTCCAGCACCTTCTCGCGGATGCCGTCGTCCATCTCGGGCAGGGATTCCGCCAGTAGTTCCGGCGGCAGCCACTGGACCACGACCGAGCGATGCTCTGCGGTCAGGAAGCCCATCAGGTCGGCGACGTCGGCGGGGTGCAGGTCTTCCAGCAGGCCGCGCAGCCGCATCCCGTCGCCGTCGTCCGCGGCGTCCACGACCTTTTCGACGAAGGCCGCCGTCAGGGCGTAGTCTTCGCCGAGGGCGGCGTGATCTTCGTCTTCGAGATGAGGCTCTTCGGGGCGCAGAGGGGCAAAGTCCGTGTGGGTCACGTATCTGCCTCCTCTGAGATGATTTCAGCCTATCTAGCCGAGATTCGCCCTGTCAGATCAGATGGTGCGGTCGAGAAGACTCGAACTTCCACGGGTTGCCCCACAGCGACCTCAACGCTGCGCGTCTACCAATTCCGCCACGACCGCTCGCATCGGAGGGCGGGCAATAGCGGAGAGCTGACGGAAAGAAAAGAGCGTTTTGCGGAAATAGCGGAGAGGGACGAAATTCCCTCTCCTGATGGGAGAGGGCTTGAGCGCACGAGAGCGCGAAAGGGTGAGGGTTCGGGGGCGAAGTCGGCCAAAGGCCGTGGCGCGACGGCTTCCGCCGACTGACGGGACAAGCCCCTCACCCTTTCGCCTTAGCCAATCGCTTCGCTCTTGGAGGCTCAAGCCCTCACCCGCCGGGAGAGGGTGCGCTACGCGGCTCCGGCCATGAAGTCATAGACATCGGCCGGGCGCGTCACCGTGATGGCGATGCGGTCGTCGCGAATCTCGATCTCGCCGCGCGCGACCGGATGGTTGTTGGCCAGGATCCAGACCTCGTCCTTTTCCGAGGCGTCCAGCGGGATCACGGCGCCGCGGCCCATGCGCAGCAGCTGCTGCATCGGCAGGACCGAACGGCCCAGCACGACCGAAATCTCGACATCGACGGCTTCGATCTGGCTCAAGACGGTACTCGCAAATCAACGGGCGGCCCTTGCGCCGCCGCGTTCGGCCCCACATTGAGGGCATCATGCTTGCCGACCCGTTAAACTCTTCCCAACGCCGCCTGGTTCGCGAGGACGGCCGTCCTGTCGAATGGGCGCTGTCGTCGGGCTACGTCGACTACGCCGCCGCCGAGGCCGCCATGGAGGCGCGCGTCGCCGCCATCGCCGCCGGGCAGGCCGAGGAACTGGTCTGGCTGCTGGAACACCCGCCGCTCTACACCGCAGGCGTCTCGGCCAAGGACGACGACCTGCTGGCGCCCGACCGTTTTCCGGTTCATCGGACGGGGCGGGGCGGGCAGTTCACCTATCATGGGCCGGGCCAGCGCGTGGCCTATGTGATGCTGGACCTGAACCGGCGCGGCAAGGACGTGCGCGGCTTTGTTCACGGTCTGGAGGGCTGGATCATCGGCGCCCTGGACCGCTTCGGCGTTGAGGCCGGCATGCGCGAGGGTCGCGTCGGCGTCTGGGTCGAGCGCAAGGGCGCGGGCTGGAGCCGTGAAGACAAGATCGCCGCCATCGGCGTCAAGGTCCGCAAATGGGTCAGCTTCCACGGCATCAGCCTGAACGTGGAGCCGGACCTGGACCATTTCGGCGGCATCGTGCCGTGCGGCATCACCGAGCACGGCGTGACCAGCCTGGTCGATCTGGGCGTGCTGGCGACGATGGACGAGGCGGACGATGCGTTGAAGTCGTCCTTCCAGCGGGTGTTCGGGCCGGTTCAGGCGGGCGTCGCGCCGCTCTGACGGCGGGCGCCGGGGGCGGCGCCGTAGCGGTTGAACGCCTTCTGACCCGGCAGGGCCGCGAGGTCGAAGGCGACGAATGCGAGCGCGGCCGCCGCGACCCAATCCAGAAGCGTCAGCGGTTGCGGCCACGTCAGGGCGAAGGCCAGCAGGATCAGTCCGCTCCACCACCCTGAACGGCCCCGGTCATGCAGGCGTTGGGACAGGACGCAGAAGCCGCTGTAGAGCAGGGCGGCGGCGATCAGGGCGTGAAGCCAGCCTGGCGTCGACAACAGGATATCCGCCGCAATCCAGACGCAGATCAGACACGCTGCGCTCAGGAAAAAACGGACCCGGCCGATACGTCCCGTGGAGTTCAAAAAAAGATCGGCCAGGGCGGTCATTCGGAATCACGCGGCATTCAGCGCCTTTTGCGCCTGCGGATTTCATGGCCTAGTCAGGAAACGGGCGCGCGTAAACGCCGCGCCGTCAGAAGCTGCACAATTCGCGACAGGGGTGGCGACGGCGCCGTTAATGGGTCTAAAACACGCCCAAACCGCACTTTGACGGACCGGGAGAAACCCCTATGCAACGCCTGCTTTCCGCTTCGGCGGCCGTACTGGCCCTGAGCTTCGCCGCCTCGGCCGCTTCGGCCCAGAATTTCAGCGATCTGGCGCGGCAAGACCTTCAGGCCATGCACACGGCCCTGCGCGACAATCATCCCGCCGCCGTAGTGCCGGGCGAGGCCAGCGCTCCTTTCCGCGCCTGGCTGGATGCGGGCCTGCAGCAGGCCCAGGCCAAGGCCGGTCAGGTCAACAGCGGCGACAGCCACGCCTATCTGCTGCGCTGGTACGCCAACGGCTTCCGCGATTCCAACATCGCCGCCCGCCCGACCTATGAGGGCCTGGGTCCGTTCTTCGCCACCAGCTGGCCGGGCGTGGCCACAGCCTGGCGCAACGGCCAGTACGTCGTCTCCTACGTTCAGGAAGGCGTGCGCGGCGCGCCGCCGCTGGGCGCCGTGCTCAAGAGCTGCAACGCCGAGCCGATCGAAGACCTGGCCAAGGCCAAGCTGGACCAGTTCGAGGGCGATCTGACCACCGAGGCCGGCCGCGTCCGCAGCGCGCCCTATCTGCTGTGGAACCGCAACAACCCGATGACGACGGGCGTGCCCGGAACCTGCGAGTTCCAGGTCGGCCGCCGCACCCGCGATTTCACCCTGTCGCCGCAACCGGCCACGGCGCAGAACCTGGAAGCCGCCTATCGCGCCTCGGTTTATACGCCGTCGGGCGCGCCGCTGTCGGTCGAGACGGTGAACGGCCGCCCGTGGATCAACGTCCACTCCCTGGCCGATGACGCGGCCTGGGACGCCTTCTTCGCCCAGATCGAAGCCCAGTCCGCCGCTATTCGCGGGCCGCAAGGCTTTGTGTTGGACCTGCGCGGCGCCAACGGTTCGTCGCTCAACGCCACCACGCGCGGCTATGGCCTGGCCAACCGCATCTGGTCGCCGGAGTTCACCGTCAGCCGCCAGCCGGAAGCGGGCCAGATCACCTATCGCGCCACCGCCGCCAATCGTCAGTGGTTCGCCGACACCCTGAACCGCATGGTGTCGGACCCGCGCTTCGTCCAGGAATCGGGCGCGGTGATCGAGCAGACCCAGGCCATTGTCGCCGCCTTCGACAGCGCCATCGCCGCCGGTCAGCCGACCTTCGTCATGCCGGGCCGCCCGGCCACCCCGGACACCGGCGCCGCCAACCCGGTGCAGGGCCAGGTGGTCGTGCTGGTCGACGCCGGCTGCTCGGGCGGCTGCCTGGACACGCTGGACCTGCTGAGCCGCCTGCCGAACGTGCGCATCGCCGGCTCGACCACGGCCGAGGACACCATCTTCATCGAGCCGACGACCCTGCGTCTGCCGTCCAACTACGCCGATCTCAGCTATGGTCATAAGGCCTGGACGACGCGCCAGCGCGGCAACAATGCGCCCTACGCCCCGGCCGGCGCCCTGGCCTATGCCGGCGACGCGACCGACGAAGCGGCCGTGCGGACTTGGGTGAACGGCCTGTTCGGCGCCTGATCCGAACGATCATCTCAGGCTATTGAGGGCCGGACGGTGGAACGACCGTCCGGCCCTTCCTATTTTGAGATCATGACCCAGACCGAATCCGCCGCCCCGATGCGCTCTGCCTCCGGCTATGACCTGACGCCGCCGACCGACAGCCAGCGCGTGGCGCTGGAGGCCGACCTCTCGCCGGAAGAGAAGCGCGTGCTTCTGGCCCACGGCACCGAGGCGCCCTTTTGCGGAACCCTGCTGGGCGAAAAACGGGCAGGGGTCTTTTGCTGCCGCGAATGCGGCCTGCCCCTGTTCCGCTCGGGGACCAAGTTCGAGAGCGGCACCGGCTGGCCCAGCTTCAACGAACCCGTCGATCCAGCTCACGTCCGCGCCGTGCGCGACGACAGCTACGGCATGGTGCGGGTCGAGACGCGCTGCGCCCGTTGCGACAGTCATCAGGGCCACGTCTTCCCCGACGGCCCGCCGCCGACGGGCCTGCGCTATTGCATCAACTCGGTCGCGCTCAGTTTCGTGGCCGAAGGCGAGCCTCTGCCTGATCCTTTAGGGCGCGACGACGGGACGGCCTGACCTTGGCCGCATTTGGGGTTAGGGTGCTTGTGAACGGGAGTAGATGCGTATGCTGATCGAACTCATGGCCGCCTCCCTCTTGCTGGCGAGCAGTGATCCCGAGGGCGTGGTGTCGACGGCGCCGCGCGCTGGTCCGGGCGCCGTGCCGACCGCGAGCGCCGACGCCTTGGCCGCGACGGTCGGCGACGCCTCGCCCGCCGTGACGCTTCAGACGGCGGCGCCGCACGGTCTGACGACGGAAGAGCAGATTTCCCGCTGGATCGGCGAGCGCAAGGCCGATGCGCCGCCCGTCGAGACCTGGGCCGACGCCTGGGAAGAGGCCGCGCCGCGCAGGATGCACGGCCAGGTCAGCGCCGGGATCGGCACTGGCGGCTACAAGGACTTCGGCGCGGCGGTCTCTCTGCCGCTGGGCGAGAACGGCACGCTGAACCTGAGCTTCAGCCAGACGAAGAACGCGCCCTGGGCCTACGGCTATGGTTACGGCCCCTATGGCTTCGGCGCGGGGCGCTACGGTCTGGACGGCTACGGCTGGCGCGACGCCTACGGCGCCGTGCCGGGGCCCTGGGGCGTACGCAGCCCGCGTGAGCGCGCCGGTCGAATTCGCCCCTTCGAGCTGGACGACGAGCGTCGCGACACGTCTGACGACGCCACACGATAGGGCGCCGGGCGGTCGAAGTGCGGCCTGAGGGTCACGGCGTGCGCTTTTTCCCCCTTGGCGTCGCATCGCCGCATTCCCTTTCTATGCACTGATCCCATATGCCCTCGGGCAAAGGATCAGTATGGACAGTTTGCTTACCTCGGCCGCCGACTTCATCGCCCGCAACGCCATGTGGGCCGGCGTGATCCTCGGCGTCGTGACCTTCTTCGAGTCTCTGGTCGTCATCGGCGCCTTCGTGCCGGCGACAGGCTTGCTGGTGGCGGCGGGCGGCCTTGTGGCCGCAGGCGTGCTGGACCCCTTCACCGTCATCGGCGGCTGCGTCATCGGCGCCGTCATGGGCGACGCCATCTCCTATTGGATCGGTCGGCGCCTGGGCACGCGCGTGCTGCGTCACCACCTGCTGGTGCCGCACCGCCGCAAGCTGGCCTGGACCCGCCTGTACTGCCGCCGCTACGGCGTGGCTTCCATCTTCATCGGCCGTTTCTTCGGACCGCTACGCGCCTTCGTGCCGGTGATGGTGGGCGTGCTGCAGATGCGCCAGCGCGTCTTCCAGATCGCCAATGTCAGCTCGGCCTTCGTCTGGGTGCTGGCCATGCTGGCGCCGGGCTATCTGGCGGCCAAGGGCCTGGCCAAGCTGGAGATGATGAGCGAGGCGCACAATCCGACCCTGTGGCTGCTGGCCTTCGGTGCGGTGGTGCTGGCGCTGGTGCTGGCCATGCGCTGGCTGAAAGGCCGCGCGGCGCGGCGCAATGCGTTGCTGGAAGCCTCGGTGCGCGGGCTGGGGGAATAACCTCCTCGCCCCGTTCGCGCTTCAGGGCGCAAGCCGCGAGATTTCTATCTTTCGTCACCCTTGGGCTTTCACACTGCCGGCTCCCGCTCATCCCGGCGGACGCCGGGATCCAGTGCTTTGGCTTCAGAGCGCCTAGCTCAGCGGTTAGGCCATGGTTTGGCTTACTCACTGGATCCCGGTGTCCGCCGGGATGAGCGGAGGTAGGCATTGACCAACGCTCAAACTGAACTGCTCACGAAAAAGGGCCCGGCGGATGCCGGGCCCTTTCGCGTTCTCGCCCTGCGGCGGGATCAGTCGTGGGTGTGGCTGTGGGTCTCGGCGGCCGAGGCCGTGCCCGAGGCGCTCCAGGCCTGGCCGTCTTCGCTCTCGAACCAGAACGGCTTGCGCTCAGCGCCGCCGACTTCGTTCATGTGGTTATCGAACAGACGGCCGTTGATCATGGTGTAGCCGATCTTGGTCGAGTCCCGCAGGTTCTCGAGCGGATTGGCGTTCAGCACGACCAGGTCAGCCAGCTTGCCGACTTCCAGCGAGCCGATGTCCTTGTCCATGCCCAGGGCGCGGGCGCCGTTGATGGTGCCGACACGCAGGGATTCGTGGGCGCTCATGCCGCCCTGTTCGAACATCCACAGCTCCCAGTGGGCGCCGAGGCCTTCACGTTGGCCGTGGGCGCCGATCTGGACCGAGACGCCCTGATCCATCAGCCGCTTGGACTCGCGCGCGATGGAGATGTGGTTCAGCTCCTCCGGCGGGGTCTTCACCGGACGACGCGAGCGCGAATCCAGGATGCGGCGCGGCACGTACTGGGTCAGGATCGGATCCTTCCAGACGTCCGTCGTCTCATACCAGTGGTTCTCGCCCCAGGCGCCGCCGAAGCCGACGATCAGGGTCGGGGTGTAGGCCGTCCCCGTCTGCGACCACAGCTGCACCGCGTCGTCGTACATCCGCTCCACCGGCACCGAGTGCTCGATGGTGGTGTGGCCGTCGACCAGCATGCTCATGTTGGCGTGGTACAGCGAGCCGCCTTCCGGCACGACCATCATGCCCAGTTCGCGGGCAGCCTGCATGATCTGCTGGCGCTGGTCGCGGCGGGGCTGGTTGTAGCTCTTGACGCTCCAGGCGCCGATGGCCTGCATCCGGCGCAGGTGCGAGCGCGCGTCGTCCAGGTTGTTGACCACAGCCGTCGTCGGCGTGGCCGCTCCGTACAGGATGGTGCCGGTCGAGAAGATGCGCGGCGCCACCACGCGCCCGGCCTTGGCCAGTTCGCTGTGGGCGAAGATCTCGCTGTTGTCGTTCGACGGATCGTGCAGCGTCGTCACGCCGAAGGCCAGGGCGGCGTAGTTCACCCAGCTCTGCTGCGGGATGATCTCGTCCGAACCCATGCGGCCGTGCCAGTGGGCGTCGACCAGGCCGGGGATGATGGTCTTGCCGGCCATGTCCATGACGCGGGCGCCGGCCGGAACCGTGACCGAGCCGCGCGGGCCGATGGCCTCGATGCGGTTGCCGTTGACGACCACCACGCCGTCCTCGATCACCTCTTCGCCCTTCATGGTGATCAGGCGGGCGCCGGTCAGGACGGTGACGCCGCTGGGGCGGGCGTAGTCGGCGCTGAAGCCGATCTTGATCCCGTGTTCGGCGGGCTTGGGCAGGTCAGCCGGCGCGCCGTCCATGAAGGCGAAGCTTTCGCTCAGCGGACGCGAGAACAGCTCCGGGCCCATCGACCACTGCAGGCGGCTGGAATCGCCGGACCAGTGCAGCCATTCGCCGGCGTCGCGGGTGACGCGCGTCTGCGGCAGGGCCTTGGCGTCGGCGCCGACCGTGATCGGGCGTCCGGTCGGGACGAAGGGGGCGACATAGGCGTTGAAGCGTTCGGTCCAGGCGATCCACCGCTCGTCCGGCGAGATGGAGAACTCGGCCGCCCATTCGCTGCTCAGGTGGGTGCGCTCGTCCTCGCCCGACAGGTTGACGGACTTCAGGACGCGCTTCTCGCCGTCGCGGGCGCTCAGGAAGATGCGGTCGTTGCTGGCGCCGAACTGCGGGTTGGCGCCGGAATCGGTGATCTTGACCGGCTCGCCGCCGCGCACGGAAACGCGGTAGATGCCCGGTTCGCGGCTCCACATGGCCGAGCGCAGATAGCCGTCGCTGGAGGTGCGATAGACGACCGTCTGGCCGTCCGGCGAGAAGCGCGGCTCCAGATAGTGGCCGGGGTTGGTCGTGATGGTGCGGCCTTCGCCGCCCGCGACCGGAACCACGCGGATGGAGCCCAGGTTTTCGTCGTTCCAGGTCGTGTAAACGATGGAGCGGCCGTCACGCGACCAGGACGGGTACAGCTCGAAATGGTCGCTCTGGCGCGTCAGGCGGCGCGGCGTTCCGGCCACGCCGTTGCGCAGGTCGCGGACCCACAGATTGCCCAGGGCCTCGAACACCACCTTGGAGCCGTCGGGCGAGGTCTGCGCCCAGCGGATCATCTTCACGTCGAACTGGGCCGGGGCCACGTCGACGGGGAAGCGGGCGGTTTCCTGCACCCGGCGGGTGTCGGTGACGCGGAAGGGCACTTCGCTGACGGCCTTGGAGGCCACGTCGATGCGGCGGATCTTGCCGCCGGCCCAGATGACGATGGAGCCGTTGTCCGGCGTCCAGGCGAAGCCCGGATAGACGCCGTGGATGGCCCAGGTCTCCTGCATGTCGCGGTCCAGGGCGTCGTAGATCGGCGTCTCACGCCCGGACTCCAGGTCCATGACGTAGAGCACCGACTGGTAGCGGTCGCGGCGCACGAAGGCGAGCGACTTGCCGTCCGGCGACGGGGTCGGGCGCACCGAGCCGCCGGGGCCGGTGACGAAGGGCTTGATCTCGCCCGTCTCGCGATCCAGGCGACGGATCACATAGAGCTGGGTGTTCGGATCCTTGGAGTACTCAAAGACGCCGCCCGGCGTGGAGTCGTCGCTGAAGTACATGTAGCGGCCGTCGGGCGAGAAGGCGGGCTCGCCCGTGTCCTTCTGCTGGGTGCGGCGCTCGGTCAGTTGCACGCCGCTGCCGCCGCCCGAGCGGTGGTACATCCACATCTCGCCTGCGCCCAGCGAGCGCGAGGAGGTGAAGTGCTTGCGCCCGACGATGAACTGGCTGTCCGGCGTCCAGGCGGGGGAGTTCAGCAGGCGGAAGGTCTCGCTGGACACCTGGCGCGGGTTGGAGCCGTCGCGGTCCATGACCCACAGGTTGTCGCCGCCCGCGCGGTCCGAGGTGAAGGCGATGAAGCGGCCGTCCGGCGAATAGCGCGGCTGCATGTCCCAGGCCACGCCCGAGGCGATGGGACGGGCTTCGCCGCCGCCGATCGGCATCACATAGATGTCGCCCAGCAGGTCGAAGATGATCTCGCGGCCGTCGGGGCTGACGTCCAGCGCCATCCAGGTGCCTTCGTCGACGTTGATGTTGACGTCGCGCTGGGCGCCGATGGGGTTCTGCACGTCCCATTTCGGCGTCGCTTCGGCCCCGCCTGGCGCGGGCGTCTGTGCGAACGCCGGAAAGGCCACGGTCAGCGCCGCAGCCGTGGTCATCAGAATGCGCTTCATGAAAAGCCCCTCAGCCCCTCGAACAAAACTTGATGGGGCGAAGCTAGCGGCGTGCGGACTGGGTTGACCAGTCGGGATAATGACGCAAAGGCCGAATAATCTTCGGCGCCTTGTGGCGCGGGTGGTGGCGAGCGCCTGCGCGATTTCGTCGTCTTGCCGTCAAGCTTCAACTGACGGAGCTTTTCGCGGGCGCTCTTTGTCGGGCGCCGAACAATGGAGTTCAGAGTGAGCGCGTCGAATGCAGCGCCGAATGCGTCGGCTTGGACGATTGTGAGCGCGCAGGCGGATGACGCAGACGCCCTGGCCTTGATTGGGGCGGCGACCTTTCTTGAAACCTTCGCCGGGGTGCTGGACGGCGCGGCCATCGTTTCGCATTGCGGCGTCGCGCATGCCTCCGGCTATTACGCGGAACGACTGAAGGCGGGGGCGGCGGCGTGGCTGGCTCAGGTCGAACATGGCGCGCCCATCGGCTATGCGCTGCTGGACAAGCCCCAGCTTCCCGAGGTCGAGGTTCGCGAAGACGATCTGGAGCTGAAGCGGATCTACGCCCTGAGCCGATTCCAGGGCGGGGGATTGGGCCGCGCCTTGATGGCGACGGCGCAGGACGAGGCGCGGCGTCGGGGCGCGCAGCGGTTGCTGCTGGGCGTCTATGCGCAGAACCGGCGGGCCTTGGCCTTCTATGCCCGGGCCGGATTTGTCGAGCTCGGCCAGCGGCGCTTCAGCGTGGGCGGGCGTGAGTACGAAGACGTGATCCTGGCGCGCGAGCTGGCGTGATCCATCGGCGCCGAACGGCGTAGCGGAGGCGTCGCAGGATTCGATCTTGTGACGTTCTTTTGAGCGTTTCCGAAAACATGGTGCTTATCCCCACATTGTTTTGAGGGATAAGGCGTCCGGCTACGTATTGCCGTTTCTCAAGTATAAATATGAAATAATCTACGGCGCTGTTTAAAGCGCATGATCATTTGGAGCAACGGAAAATAGTCATGTCCGGCCCGTCTTTCAGGACGAGTTAGTGGCGTGTTGATTTTTTGGCTATATTTATGATATATTTGTGCTGATTTTTAGATAAAATCGCATAAATATTGCCGATTTTTGAGCTGTCATATGTATATACATGACTTGACGCTCAAGACGCCTCCCGCACAGGTTCCGCCGCAGTCAGGGCTCGAGGTTCTGCGCGAATACCTAAGCGGGAAGGCATGGGGACGATGAAAAAGAGGATTTTGTTGGCGGGGGCGGCTGTCGCCGCGACGATGTACGGCGGGGCGGCGTCGGCTCAGGAAGTCGATGTGACGAATGTTGACGACATCGTCGTCACCGGCAGCCGGATCAAGCGTCAGGACATCAGCGGGGTCGGTCCCGCCACGGTCGTGACGGGCGAGGACATCGAGCGCACCGGCATCACCAACGTCGAGACCCTGTTGCAGCGCCTGCCGGCGTCGGCCGGCGCGGCGGGCAATCAGACGAACTCCTACTGGACCGGCAACGGCTACGGCACGGCGCAGGTGAACCTGCGCGGCCTGGGCATCAATCGGACCCTGACGCTGATCAACGGCCGTCGCGTGGTCAACGGCGGCACCGGCGCCAACAGCGCCCCCGACCTGAACATGATCCCGACGCCGATCATCGCCCGCATGGACGTGCTGAAGGACGGGGCCTCGGCCATCTACGGCGCGGACGCTGTGGCCGGGGTGGTGAACATCATCACCGTCAACGGCTATGAAGGCCTGAAGGTGTCGGGCAAGTACGGCATCACCGATGAAGGCGACGGCCAGGATGTGACCTTCGACGTCCTGTGGGGCATCAAGAACGACCGGGGCAGCGTCACCGCCGCCCTGACCTATCAGAAATCCGAAGAGGTCAACCTGGCCAGCCGCGCGCCATGCGGCCTGGGCGAGGTGAACGGCGCCCTGACCTGCATCTCCAGCGCCACGACGCCCGGCGGCCGCGCGGTCCTGCCGAACGGGCAGATGATCAACTTCAACCAGACGCCGGGCGGGGACGGAAACTTCTACGAGCCGTATGATCCGGCCAAGCACAACCACAACTCCAACGGCTATCTGAACGCCTCCTCGCCGATCGAACGCTTCAGCACGGCCGTGCTGGCCGACTATCAGTTGACCGACAAGGTCAGCCTGTTCGGCGAGCTGTTCTTCACTCACCGCGAGAGCAACCAGATGGCGGCTCCGGGCGCCCTGCGCGACATCCGCATCGCGGCCGATCACCCGACCAACCCGACCGGCCAGGATCTGCTGCTGATCCGCCGTCTGCTGGTCGAGCCGGGCCAGCGTCAGTTCTTCCAGGAAACGGACACCTACCGCTTCGTCGGCGGCGCGCGGGGCGACATCGCCGGCGACTGGACCTGGGAGGCTTCGGCCAACTGGGGCCGCAACACCGGCGTCGACGGCATGACCAACATCGTCAACCTGCAACGGCTGGGCGATACGCTGAACACCTCGCTGTGCAGCCCGACGCCGGGCGCCGCCGTGCCGTGCGGCGACTATCTGGGCATGGGCGACGTCAATCAGGACGTGCTGAACTACATTCTGTTCAACTCGCGCGACACCGGCGGAAACGAGCAGAAGAGCTTCACCTTCGACGTCAGCGGCACGGTCATGGAACTGCCGGCCGGCGCCCTGGCGATGGCGGCGGGCCTCGTATATCGCGAAGAGAAGGGCTGGCGTGATCCCGACGCCCTGACGGTGCTGGGCATCTCCAACACCAATCAGCAGGATCCGATTGCGGGCGAGACCAAGGCCAAGGAAGCCTATGTCGAACTGTCGGCGCCCTTGCTGAGCGACCTGCCGTTCGTGCAGCGGCTCGATCTGGACGCGGCCGTTCGCTACTCGGACTATGATCTGTTCGGCGGCAACACCACCTACAAGCTGGGCCTGAACTGGTCGGTGGTCGACAGCCTGCGTCTGCGCGCCACCTATGGCACGGGCTTCCGTATTCCCAGCGTGCCGGAACTGTACGGCGGCGTGGCTGAGGGCAACCTGACCACGACCGATCCGTGCAGCCGCTATAGCGACAGCGGCGACGCCGTGCTGATCGCCAACTGCGCCGCCTCGGGCGTTCCGGCGGGCTATGTGCAGATGGGCAACAGCATTCTGACCACGGTCGGCGGCAATGAGATGTTGCAGCCGGAAAGCACCGAAACCCTGACCCTGGGCCTGGTGTGGCAGCCGACGCAGATCAGCGGCCTGACGCTGACGGCCGACTATTTCGACATCAAGGTTGAGGACGCCATCCGCTCCATCCCCGGTTCGACCAAGCTGGCGATCTGCTATGCGACGCCGAACATGGACCACCCGTTCTGCAAGCCGGACAGCTTCACCCGCAACCCGCTGACGGGCGAGGTCAACTATCTGTCGGCCCAGCCCACCAATACGGGTCTGGAGACGATGAAGGGCGTGGACATCGGCGTGCGCTACGCCTTCGACATCGGTCAGCGTCGCGCCAGCCTGGACTGGAACACCACCTATCTGGACGAATACGTCATCACGCCTTTCGAGGGTGGCGATCCGATCATCTTCGACGGTCACATCGGCGGCGGCAACGGCGGCTATCCGCACTGGCGCTCGAACGCCAGCCTGACGGTCATGGATGAGCGCTGGGCCGGAACCTATTCGATCCAGATGATCGGCGAGGCGACGGACTTCAACGCCGCGCCGGGCGACATCGGCTATCAGACGGACGCTGTCTTCTACCACAACGCCCAGTTCTCTTACCGGGTGAACGACAACGTCGACGTGGCCTTCGGCATCGACAACCTGTTCGACAAGAAGGCCCCGTTCATCCAGAGCTGGACCGACGGCAACACCGATACGATGACCTACGATCTGCTGGGCCGTCGCGGATATGTCCGCCTGACGTATCAGTTCAACTAAAACCGATGTGAGGTGCGTCAGGCGCGTGTTCTAGAGCGCCGCCTGACGCAGCCTTCTCTCACAAGCCGTGAGTATAAAATGATACGCTGGCCTCTATTGGCGCGTAGAACCCACAAGTGGTTTTCGCTCATCATGGGCGTCCAGGCCCTGTTCTGGATCGTGAGCGGTCTCTACATGACCGCCATCCATATCGACATCATCCACGGCGACCACCTGATACGGACGCCGGACGCCAAGCCGATCGCGACGGAGGGCCTGGTGGAGCCGTCGGCCATCCTGCAGGGCGCCGACCGGGCCAGCAGCCTGCGTCTGGTGCAGCAGCTGGATCAGCCGCTCTATATTATGGCCGACGCCAGGGGGCAGGCGCTGTACGACGCCCGCTCGGGCCAGAAGCTGCCGCTGATCGATGAGGCCGGCGCCCGCCAACGCGCCGAGCAGATTTACGCCCCCGAAGGCGCGATCGTGAAGGCCGAGCTTCTGACCGAAATCCCCGGTGAGATCCGGGGCCGCGCCGCGCCGATCTGGCGCGTCGAGTTCGAGGGCATGTGGAAGCCGACGCTTTATATCTCGCCGTACAGCGGGGAGCTGCTGTCCCGGCGCCATGACCTGTGGAGAGGCTTCGACTTCTTCTGGATGCTCCACATCATGGACTACGAGACCCGCGACAACATGAACAACGCCCTGCTGAAGGTCGCGACCTGGATGATGGTGGCGACGTCCCTGTCGGGCGCCTGGCTCCTGATCTTCAGTTTCCGCCGCAAGCGCCGCGTGCGCAAAAAAGCCGCTGCGTGAGGACCGTCTATGTTTCTACTTCGCAGACTTCACAAGTGGTTCGGCCTGGTTCTGGGCATCCAGCTCCTGCTGTGGGCGATCAGCGGCGCCGTCATGGCCATGATCGACCATCACAAGGTGACGGGCGGTCACGTCCTGGCCGAGGTTAAGCCTAGCCCTGCGCCGACCCAGGTGCTGTCCCTGGCTCAGGTGTCCCAGGCGATCGGCGCGCCCGTGTCGCAGATCGAGCTGCGGCCGCTGCAGGACCAGTGGGTCTTCGCGGCGACGACCGCCGAAGGGATCAAGCTGGTCGATCCGGTCAGCGCCGCGCCCGTGGTCATCGACGCCGAGAGGGCGAAGACCCTGGCGACGGCGGCCTTCAACGGCTCGGCGGCGATCACCTCGGTGACGCGCGTCGAGAAGCCGACGCTGGAGACCCGCGATTTCGCCCTGCCGGCCTGGCGGGTCGAGTTCGCGGACAAGGAGCGTTCGACCTTCATCCTGAACGCCGCCACCGGCGAGCTGGCGGGAGCCAAGACCAACACCTGGCGGCTGTGGGACGTGTTCTGGATGATTCACATCATGGACTACACGGACCGTCAGAGCTTCAACCACCCGCTTATCATCATCATCGCCACCGGCTGTCTGTGGCTGGCGCTGAGCGGTTTCATCATGCTGTTCCAGGCCTTCCGTAGACAGGACTTCGCCTATCTGCACGACGGCATCGAATGGCTGCAGGAGCGGCGTCGCCGCTGACGACCAAAGGCCGGGGCGCCCGTTAAGGCGTCCCGGCTTCTTCATAATTCAGAGCCTGAAGAAGGCCGCCATGACCTTGGGAGGGGCGCATGGACAGTCCGCTTCACCGGCGCATCCGGTCCGACATCGCCGAGCGCATCCTGTCGGGCGAGTGGCCGCCGGGGTTCCGTATTCCCTTCGAGCATGAGCTGATGGCCGACTACGACTGCTCGCGCATGACGGTCAGCAAGGCCCTGGCGCCGCTGGCCGAGCGGGGCATGATCGTTCGGCGCAAGCGGTTCGGCTCCTTCGTAGCGCGGCCGCGCATCCACTCGGTGCTGCTGGACATCCCCGACATTCAGGCGGAGATCCAGAAGCGCGGCGAGCCCTATGACTATGAGCTGCTGCTGCGGAAGGTCCGTGCAGCCCATCGGCGCGACGCCAGCGAACTGGGACTGACCGCGTCCGGGGAGGTGATCGAGCTGCGCTGCCTGCACAAGGGCAGCGGCCGCGCCTTCGCCCTGGAGGAGCGGGTGATCTGCCTGACCTCGGTTCCCCAGGCCAGGGATGCGGCGTTCGACGAGATTCCCCCAGGCACCTGGCTGCTTGAACGGGTTCCCTGGACCGAGGCTGAACACAAGATCAGCGCCGTGAACGTATCGCGGGCGACGGCCCTGACGCTGGGCGTCGAGCCGTCAGCGGCCTGTCTGTCGTTGGAGCGCCGAACCTGGCGGCGGGCCGAGGGCATCACCTTCGTGCGGCTGACCTTCCCTGGCGAGGCCTATGACCTGGGCGCGCGATTTGCGCCCTCCGAGCCGGACCCGACCGTTCCCACGGGGGCGTAACGTTCGCTGCAAACAGTTTGAGTATGAAGGAAAAATCCATGACGGCTGATGGCTCGGCTTTGCCGTCCAAGGTTCTGATCATCGGCGCGGGACACGCGGGGGGCTCGGCGGCGGCGCTGCTGAGGCAGTATGGGCATGAGGGCGAGATCGTTCTGGCCGGGCAGGAGAACGCGCCGCCCTATCAGCGGCCGCCCCTGTCGAAAGCCTGGCTGAAGGGGGAGGCGGGCCTGGAAGACCTGCTGCTGCGCCCCGAGAGCTTCTACGCCGAGCAGGACATCGTCCTGCGCACCGGCGTCACGGCGAGCGCCATCGACGCGGACGCCAGGACCGTGACCTTCGCCGACGGAACGGTCGAGCCTTACGATGTGCTGATCCTGGCCACCGGCTCGACGGCCCGCAAACTGACCATCCCCGGCGCCGACCGGCCGAACCTGCTGGAGCTGCGCACCCTCGATGACGCCGAGCGGCTGAAGGCGGTTCTCGCCCCCGGCAAGCGGCTGGCGGTGGTCGGCGGCGGCTATGTCGGGCTGGAGGCGGCGGCCTCGGCCCGCGCGCTGGGCGCCGAGGCGGTGGTGATCGAGCGCATGGACCGGGTGCTGGCCCGCGTGGCGTCTCAGCCTCTGTCGGCCTTCTTCACCGACCTGCACCGGAAACACGGCGTCGAGATCCTGACCGGCGTCGAGGTCGCTGGGTTCGAGGATGCGGGCGTGCGCCTGGCGGACGGGACGCTGATCGCGGCGGACGCGGTGCTGGTCGGCGTCGGCGCCTTCGCCTGCGAGGCCCTGGCGCGGACGGCGGGACTGACGTGCGAGAACGGCGTGGTGGTCGATGAGACCGCCCGCACCAGCGATCCGAACATCTACGCGATCGGCGATGTGACGCGGCGGCCCATCCCGGTCCACGGCGGCGTCATGCATCGGCTGGAGAGCGTGCCCAACGCCCTGGAGCAGGCCAAGCAGGCGGCCTCGGCCATCGTCGGCCGCGCGGCTCCGGCGCCGGAAGTGCCATGGTTCTGGTCCGACCAGTATGACGTCAAGCTGCAGATCGCGGGCGTGCCCTTCGACGCCGACCGCCAACTGGTGCGCGGCGATCCGGCCGGCGGCGCCTTCTCCGTCTTCCACCTCAGCGGCGACAGGATCGTGGCGGTCGAGGCGGTCAACGCCCCGGCCGACTTCATGGGCGGGCGGATGCTGATCGGGAAAGGGACGCGGGTATCAGCCGAACGGCTGGCTGATTCTGCGACGTCCATGAAGGCTGTCGCCCTGTCCTGAGACGGGTGATGGAATGGCGATGTCGGTCAGGCGAGCGGGCCTGTCGGCATCGCCTGCATCCAGGAACGATTCCAATCTGCCTGACCGAGGCGTGAAGACGCCTGCGCCGGACGTGATATGTCCAGGCGATCGGACAAATACTTGATTGAAATGGAGAGATTGGCCCCAGCCCTTGCCGATCCGGGATCAGCAAGGGCTGGGATGGTGCCGCCGGGCAGGATTGAACTGCCGACCTCAGCCTTACCAAGGATGCGCTCTACCACTGAGCTACGGCGGCGGGTCACTGAGGAAGCGGCCGTATAGCCAAAGGTTTCGGCCGGGCCAAGCCAAAAATGCATGCTTGATCAAAATCTTTGCACGCGGTCTGCTGCCGTCATGGATAAGCCGAGCAAAGACGCAGACGAGACGGGGCGAGACGCAGACTCGTCCCCTTCCGCCAGCCCCGCAGCCTTGGCCAAGGCCGAGCGCGCGGCGCGTCTGGCGGCCGCCCTGCGGACGAATCTGCGCCGTCGAAAGGCGCCGGGCGCGGGCGGCGCGCGGCCGCCGAGCGAAAGCAACTGAAAGTCATCCGTCTTGCGACGTTACGGCCTTTCGCGGGCGCCGTTCGGCTTGCTAGATAACCGGTTCGCCGGGCCGTAGGGGTCCGGGCCTCCCAGGACTTCCCCGACACCCATGGACAGCATCGTCATTCACGGCGGCAATCGCCTCAACGGCTCCATTCCGGTCAGCGGGGCCAAGAATTCGGCGATCAAGCTGATGGCGGCGTCGATTCTGACGGATCAGCCCCTGCTGCTGACGAACATGCCGCGTCTGGCGGACACGCGATTCCTGGGCCAGCTGCTGCGCCAGTTCGGCGTGCAAGTGACCGAGCGTGACGGCGCCGACGGGCAGGAGACCCTGTTCCATGCGCCGGAGCTGACCTCGACCTTTGCCCCCTATGATCTGGTGCGTCAGATGCGGGCCTCGTTCAACGTGCTGGGGCCGCTGCTGGCGCGCACGGGGAACGCCAAGGTGTCCCTGCCGGGCGGCTGCACCATCGGGGCGCGGCCGGTCGACCTGCACCTTCAGGCCCTGACGGCCATGGGCGCGGCGATCGAGCTGGAAGAGGGCTATGTCAGCGCCACCGCGCCCAAGGGGCTGCGCGGGGCCGAGATCGAGTTCCCGTTCGTGTCGGTCGGCGCGACCGAGCACGCCCTGTTGGCCGCCGTTCTGGCGGACGGGACGACGGTGCTGAAGCGTGCGGCGCGCGAACCCGAGATCGGCGACTTGGCCCGTTGCCTGATCGCCATGGGCGCCAAGATCGAAGGCCTAGACACGGACGTGCTGACCATCACCGGCGTCTCGTCCCTGTCGGGCGCGACCTGGTCGGTGATTCCCGATCGAATCGAGATGGGCTCCTATGCCCTTGCCGCGGCGATGGCCGGGGGCGAGGTGCGCCTGACCAAGGGCCGCGCCGACCTGATCACCGCCCTGACCGACAAGATGGTCGAGGCGGGCGTCGAGATCGAACCGACGCAGGACGGCCTGATCGTCCGTCGCGACCCGACGCAGCGGCTGAAGGCGGTCAACGTCACGACCGAGATCTATCCGGGCTTCGCCACCGACCTGCAGGCGCAGTTCATGGCCCTGATGACGACGGCCGAGGGCGAGAGCGTCATCCATGAAAACATCTTCGAGAACCGCTTCATGCACGCGCCGGAGCTGGCGCGCCTGGGCGCGGACATCACCGTCCATGCGGGCGAGGCCGTGGTGCGCGGCGTCGAGGGGCTGAAGGGCGCGCCGGTCATGGCGACGGATCTTCGCGCTTCCATGTCTCTGGTCATCGCCGGTCTTGTGGCCGAAGGTGAGACGACGGTCGGCCGCGTCTATCACCTGGATCGCGGCTTCGAGCGGATGGAAGAGAAGCTGGGCGCGTGCGGCGCCGATGTCCGACGGATCAAGGGGGAGGGCGATGAGCACTGACGGCGAACCGATCTCGGCCCTGACTGACGACGTCGTGGACGAAGGCGCTGCGGGCGAAAGCCTGGCGCCGATGACGCCTCTTCGCCTGCTGGCCGAGGACGCTGACGACCTGCAGATCATCTCGGCCGCGCTTCAGGACGCCATCATGCGTCCGGTCGACATCCGCTGGGAGAAGGAGGCGCGGCGCCTGACCGTCGTCCTGTCGCGCTTCTGCTGGGAATGCGGCGGCACGCGCGTCATGGCGGCCATGCAGTTCGGCGACGTCCAGGCGGTCAAGAGCCGCCGTCTGCCGCGCCTGCCCGAGGCGGCGCTGGAGCTGTTGGCGCTCGACTTCCTGCCGACCGAGGCGCCGGGCGGTCAGGTGATGATGATGTTTGCGGGCGGCGGCGATCTGCGGATCGACGTGGAATGCCTGGATGCGGTGCTGACCGACCTGTCCGAACGCTGGCCCGCGCGGGTGGCGCCGACCCATCTGGACGGAGCGGCGGAATGAGCGGGCCGCACAAGCTGACCGCGATCGAGATCGACAACGCCTCTCTGCCGGCCGCAACGGCCGAGATCGAGCATCAGCGCCGGGTCGCCATCTTCGATCTGGTCGAACAGAATAGTTTCATCCCGGACGGTGCGGCGGGCGGTCCTTACACCCTGGCCCTCTCATCGCAGGATAATCGTCTGGCCTTCGATATCGCCGGACCGGATTTCAGCCGGACGCATGTCCTGTCGCTGACGCCGATGAAGACGGTGATCCGTGACTACGGCCTGATCTGCGAAAGCTATTATGAGGCCCTGCGCGGTTCCTCACCCAGTCAGATCGAGTCGGTCGATATGGGGCGGCGCGGGCTGCACAATGAAGGCGCGGCCCTGCTGAAAACCCGGCTGGACGGCAAGGTGGAGATCGACCAGGAGACGGCGCGCCGGCTCTTCACTCTGGTCTGCGCCCTCTACCGTCGGGGCTGAACTCGACTATCTAAGCGTTTTGGTGCATTAGGCGCCCTCACTTTCACGGCTCGCGCTCACGCTCGGCGCGGGCCCGTAGCTGTTCACACGGGCGAGAGAGGCCGCATGGCTAAGGAAGAACTGCTGGAATTCCCCGGCGTGGTCAGCGAACTGCTGCCGAACGCGACGTTCCGCGTGACGCTGGAAAACGATCACGAGATCATCGCCCACACTGCGGGCAAGATGCGCAAGAACCGCATCCGGGTGCTGGCCGGCGACAAGGTGCTGGTCGAAATGACGCCCTATGACCTGACCAAGGGTCGCATCACCTACCGCTTCAAGTAAGGACGCGCGTGTCGCGTCCTGACGCCTTGGCTCCGAGGTTGATTCTGGCCTCGTCGAGCCCGCGCCGCATCGAATTGCTGGCGCAGATCGGCATTACGCCCGATCTGGTCGATCCCGCCGATATCGACGAAACGCCCGAGAAGGCCGAGACGCCGCCGCGTCTGGCGCAGCGTCTGGCCTGCTCCAAGGCGGCCGTCGTGGCTGGGCGTCATCCCGATGACGTGGTCCTGGCGGCTGACACCGTGGTGGCCGTGGGGCGCCGCCTGCTGGAAAAACCCGCTGACGAGGCGGAGGCGATCCGCTTCCTGAAACTGCTGTCGGGGCGCAATCATCGCGTCTTCACCGGCGTGGCCGTGATCTGCGGCGGGCGCACGTCCTGGCGCGTGGTCGACACCCGCGTCAGCTTCAAGCCGTTGTCGCAAGACGAGATCGCCGCCTATGTCGCCTCGGGCGAATGGCGCGGCAAGGCCGGAGGCTATGGGATTCAGGGCCGGGCCGCCGCCTTCATCACCCGAATCGTCGGCAGCCATCCCGCCGTCATGGGTCTGCCGCTGTATGAGGCGGCGAATCTGCTGCGCGGCGCTGGCTGGAGAGGCGAGGCGGCCTGATGGCCGATGTCGAGGTCTTCCTGGACGCAGCTCCGGGCGAGACCCGTGGCATGGTCTTTCGCGACGGCCGCGCCTGGACCCTCATTATACATAGAGACGACGATCGGCCCGAGCATCGCCTGGGGGCCCGCGTCGTCGGTCGTGTGGCGCGTCTGGCTCCCGGGCTGCACGGCGCCTTCATCGACCTGGGCTGCGGCGAACCGTTCGGCTTTCTGCCGTTGGGCAAGGCGGATCGTCCGGCGGAAGGCGCCAAGCTCGAACTTCTGATCACGGCCGAGCCGCGCGAGCGGAAGGGGCCGGTCTTGCGCCGCCTGGGAGAGGCGAGCGGAGAGCCGCGTCTGCTGGCGGCCGGACCCGACGTCGCCGCTATCCTGAACATGCTGGCGCCGGGCGCGCCTGTGTCCACGGGCGTCGAGGCGATCCGCGCGGCGCTGGAAGCTGAAGAGGAGGCGCTGTCCGATGGCGTGGTCGTGCCGGGCGTGGGCCTGGATCTGGCCGTGCAGCGGACGCGCGCCCTGATCGCGGTCGACATAGACTATGCGCCAGCCGCCGGACGAGATTCCCGCAAGGGGCGCGAGGCGGTGAATCGCGAAGGCCTGCGCCAGACGGCGCGGCTGCTGGCGCTGAAAGGGTGGGGCGGTCTGGTCGCCATCGACCTGGCGGGCGTCGCCCTGCACCCAGAGACCACTCTATCCATGGCGCGGCAGGCGTTCGCCGATCACGACGGGGCGGCGATGGGGCCGCTCAGCCGGTTCGGCCTGCTGCAACTGTCTTTGCCGTGGGGGCGCACGCCTGCGGACGAACGACTGGCGGCGCCGGGGGCGCTGGAGATCGGCGCCCTGCGTCGGCTACGCCTCGCCTTGCTGACGGATCGCGCCGCGCCGCGCCTGACGCTGCACTGTAGTTCGACATCAGCGGCGATCCTGTCCCCCTGGGTGGCGCAGCTGGGGCCACGCGCCCACATTCGCCCGGACGCCGCGCCGGGCGTGTTCGAGATCAAGGAGAGCTGAGCATGGCCCAATGCCCCATTTGCCGTCGCGCCGAAGCTGTCACCGCCTACAAGCCCTTCTGCTCCAAGCGTTGCGCCGACATTGATCTGCAGCGCTGGTTCACGGGCGGCTACGCCATTCCGGCCGAAGATGCGCACGATGATGAAAAAGATCGCGGAATTGAGTGAATTGGCGTCTGGACAGCCCGTCCGAGCTCGCCTATAGACCCGCCTCTCGCGACGACGTCGTGCGCCTGGATAGCTCAGTTGGTAGAGCAGCGGATTGAAAATCCGCGTGTCGGTGGTTCGAATCCGCCTCCAGGCACCACTTTTCCCTCACATGATGATTATTCGCCTCGGCCGTGAAAAAGCCGAAAAATCGTCATGGGCCTAAATGTTTCTTAACATTCTAGACGATGGCATTTTTGTTGCCGTTTTATTGCGCGCGCATGGAATATTTGTGCGTCCCCGCCGCGAGGGCGAGGAGCGGGGGGTGAAAAGCTATTTTCCGCCCTTGACGCTCCGATAGGCCTTCGCCAAAGGGACTTAACCGCATTCTTGCTTGCAGGCTGTGGACGGGGGGGTATGGTTCCATCGCTCCAGTCTGCAAAATGTCTCAGGATGTTTCGTAAGAATGCGGCGCCGACCGGCGGGGGAGAAATTCCGGCGGGAGGAAAGAATTTCACGGTAAAGG
>DJDA01000014.1 GCA_002430835.1 Brevundimonas sp. UBA5936 | reverse complement strand
CGAGGCGGTCTCCGCCCGCAAGCTGATGTCCCGCCAGATCACCGCCGCCGACGCGCCCAAGGTGCACCGCGGCGGCATGGTGGCGCGCGCCGCGGGCTGGCTGCGCGATAACCTGTAGGCTCCTGCGCCTAGACTATCAGTAAGCGAGGCGGTTTGTCGCACTTGATCCGCTGTAGAGCGGGTTCACTCGTGCATGAAATGGCGCGTTTGAAGAACGTCCTTCGTTTGAGAGTGGCGAAACTGTGTCGTCTTTGTTACATGGTTGGCGCGATTTGGCCTGATTTGGGTCACAAATGTTGCGAGCTTCTCATTTTCCGATAGCGTGATGGTCCAGAGCCAATGCTGGGCGCCTTAGGTGCTTGCATATCAATAGCCGTTGGGGACCTATTCTTATGAACTTGAAGCGAAACTACCTGTTTGGAACAACGATACTCGCGGGCGTGATCGCCATGTCGGCGCCTGTTTTTGCGCAGACCGCCGAGCAAACCACTGAACAGCAAGCGACTGAAGTGTCCGAAGTTGTTGTGACGGGGTCGCGTATTCGCCGCAACGATCTGACGTCGGCTTCGCCGCTGACGGTCGTGTCCTCGGAGACGATCGACAACAAGGGTTTCACCAACGTTGCCCAGGCTCTGAATCAGCAGCCAGTGGCCGGTGTTCCGATTACGCCGGATGGCGATCAGGCCGGCTTTGGCGTCGGCCGCAGTTTCGTCAACCTCTTTAATCTGGGCACCAACCGTACGCTGGTGCTGGTAAATGGCCGCCGTTTCGTCGGCGCTAACGTTTCCTCCATCTTCTCGGGCGCCGGAGCCGGCGGCCAGGTCGACTTCTCCTCTATCCCTACGGCCCTTATTGATCGAGTTGAGACGGTTCAGGCGACAGGGGGGGCTGTCTATGGTTCCGACGCCGTCGCCGGCGTCATCAATGTGATCACCAAGAAGAATTTTGAAGGCGTTGAAGTTAACGCTGAATACGGCCTTTCCGAACGCGGCGATGGCGACCAGGTGCGTGTGCGTCTGACGGGCGGCACCTCTTTGCTGGATGATCGCTGGAACGTGGCCGGCAGCTACGAGTACGCAGAAACCGACTCGATCGGCTATATGGATCGTGATCGCACCGCGCTTCAGATGATTCGTGGGTCGAACCCGCTGAACACCAGTCCGACCGATGGCATCCCAGCACAAGTCTGGTATTTCAATCGTCGTATTCCCGAGATAACCGAGGGCGGTTTGGCTTTCCGCACATCGGGCATCGGTCTGGCGAACGTCTTGACGATCGCTGATCCTAACAATGCCGGTCGCCGCGTTATGGCGCAGTTCGCGCCGGACGGTTCGCTGGTTCCCTATGATCCGGGCCAGTTCGTGCAAGCTAGTATCGCGTCTGGCGGCGACGGCTTGAATCTGGCCGAACTGACCTCGCTACAATCGCCTGTGACTCGTCACAACGCTACAGTCTTCAGTACCTTTGAAATCACTCCGCGCGTTCGTTTGGATGCTGAAGTATTCTACAACCATACTGAAGCCACGGAAGACTATAACCAGCCGATCTATAACGGCGGTCTATTTGGAGGCACCTCAGGTGCGCTGCGGCTCTCGACGGCGAATCCCTTCCTGTCGGCGGCGACTCGCACGGCCATTCTGAACCAGCCCACGCCTCTGCCAGCGGATCCGAACAATCCTGGCGAACGTTTATTCTGGTTGCATCGCGCATCGACGGATCTGGTTGAGCCGAACAACTACGCTGAGTCGGATACGATCCGAGCCGTGCTGAACCTGAACGGTGATTTCGATGCCATGGGGCGCACCTTCTTCTGGAACATCGCGGCCAACCACGGTCAGAACGAAGGTTTCTTCCAGCAAGACAACATTGTTCAGTCACGCTTCGCGCAGGCGATCGATGTCAACCGTGCTGCTAACGGCGACGCACAATGCGCCGACGCAGCGGCTCGTGCCGCGGGCTGTCTGCCGCTGAACCTGTTCGGTAAGGGGGCTCGGAGTCAGGCTGCGCTGGACTACATCGGTACGACGTTCCGCCAAGATTACACGATCAAGCAAACGACGTATGAAGCGAACTTTGGCGGCGACCTTTTCAACCTCCCGGCGGGGCCCGTGGCCTTCAACGTTGGCTATGAATACCGCAAGGAAGAGTCGGAGTTTCTGCCGAATGATGCATCACGTCTAGGGGTCGGACGTACGGCTCCCATTAGCCCCCTGAAGGGCGAGTACAACACTAACGAGTGGTACGGCGAGCTTTCGGTGCCGGTTTTCGGCGGGGATTTCACCTTCCCTCTGATGCAGGAACTGACGTTCGATGGTTCCTATCGCTCGGTTGACAACTCGACGGCAGGCAAGGACGAATCTTGGGCAGCTGGTCTGCGCTGGCGTCCGATCAATGATCTGCTAATTCGTGGTAGCCTGAGCCGCTCGTTCCGCGCACCGGCGATTACCGAGCTGTTTACGCCTGAATCGACCAGCTTCATGACTGCCACGGATCCTTGCGACTTCCGCAACATCAACAGTGGTCCGAACCCTGCGGCGCGTAAGGTGAATTGCCAGGCGGAATTTGTCCGACTGGGTCTTCCGGCGGACTTCCAGCTGACCTCGAACATCCAGGCGGCCACACAGCGCGGCACGACGGCGGGCAACCCTGATCTGGTCAATGAAGTGGCGGATCAGGAAACCTATGGCCTTGTCTATCAACCGAGCTTCATCCCGAACCTGGCTATCTCGTTTGACTGGGTGAAGATTGACCTCACCAATGCGATCGCCAACTTCTCGCTCGGTGCGATCCTGCAGGTTTGCTACGATGTGCCGAACCCGGATCCGGCCGTGTGCGGTCGCTTCCAGCGCGGTGACAGAGATTTGATGAACGGCGACACCAGCCTGGCGGGGCAGATTCTGGGGGCAGACTTGGCGCCGAACGGCGTTGGTCCGCAGACCGGCTTCATCAATGCCGGCTACCTGAACTTCTCCGGCTGGGCTGGCGGCGTCGAGTACTCGCTCAATCTGGATGACTATCAATCTCTGGCGGGTCTAGGCGGCCGGGTGACCTGGGATCTGGATATCTTCCGCACCGAAACCTACGAGTCGTCGGTTACGGGTCTGGGCTTCGATCTGGTTGACTCCGCCAACACCATCGGCACGCCGGAGATGCGTTGGAAGCTGGACACCTCGTATACCCGTGGCGGGTTGGGCGTGCAGTGGAGCCTGCGCTATACGGGCGAAAGCAAGTTCAGCAACACGGCTACGATTGAAAACTACACGCCGTTGACTGTTCAGGAGTACTATCTGAACGACCTTTCGTTCGCATATCGCTTTGATACCGATCGTCTGGGGATGAAGGATGTGACGGCTCGCTTGCAGATCCGTAACGTCTTCGACGTGGAGCCGCCGCTGGGCACCACGGGAATCGGTGTTTACGATCTGATCGGCCGCTATTATCAAGTTGGCATGTCGGCTCGCTTCTGATCCTTCAGGATCGGAAAACGGCAATGAAGAGGGTGCGGTTTCGGCCGCACCCTTTTTTATTGAGCTTGCTGGGGTGAGCCATCGGGGGTGGTCTGAAAGCCGACTCACGCTATTCATAGTAACCCTTCGTTAACGCAGTCAGGGTTTTCCTTAACGCGCTCATAACCAATGCGATTCGGCGGGGAGTTCGCATCGGGGACGAAGGGCAGGGTCCTTAGGTCGGAATAATACAATGTCTCTCTCGCTGGTCAGGCCGGAAGCCACGGAATTGAAGCCCCGCATCGTCGTCTTCGGCGTAGGCGGAGCGGGCGGCAACGCCGTCAACAACATGATCGACTCCGGCCTTGAGGGCGTGGAGTTCGTCGTCGCCAACACCGACGCCCAGCATTTGAGCTTCGCCAAGACCGACCGCCGCATCCAACTGGGCGAGACCATCACGCAAGGGTTGGGCGCGGGCGCTCACCCCGAAGTCGGCATGAACGCCGCCGAGGAGAGCGCGGACGAGATCCATGCGCACCTGGAAGGCGCGCACATGGTCTTCATCACCTGCGGCATGGGCGGCGGCACCGGCACCGGCGCGGCGCCGGTCATCGCCAAATGCGCGCGTGATCGCGGCATCCTGACCGTCGGCGTGGTGACCAAGCCCTTCACCTTCGAAGGCCGTCACCGGATGCGCCTGGCCGACGCCGGCGTGGCCGAGCTGCAGCGCTACGTCGACACCCTGATCGTCATCCCGAACCAGAACCTGTTCCGGGTCGCCAACGAACGCACCACCTTCTCCGACGCCTTCGGCATGGCGGATCAGGTGCTGCACTCGGGCGTCCGCTCGATCACCGACCTGATGATCCTGCCGGGCCTGATCAACCTCGACTTCGCCGACGTCCGCGCCGTGATGAGCGAGATGGGCAAGGCCATGATGGGTACGGGCGAGGCCACGGGCGACGACCGCGCCCTGCTGGCGGCCCAGAACGCCATCGCCAACCCCTTGCTGGACGAGACCAGCCTGAAGGGCGCCAAGGCCGTGCTGGTGAACATCACCGGCGGCATGGACATGACCCTGCTGGAAGTCGACGAGGCCGCCAACGCCATCGCCGGCGAAGTGGACGGCGACGCCAACATCATCTTCGGCGCGGCCTTTGACCCGGCGCTGGACGGCAAGATCCGCGTCTCGGTCGTCGCGACCGGCATGGATGAAGCCGTCATCCAGCAGATCGAGCCGCAGGGTCAGAGCTTCGGCCGCACGGGCGGCCTGCCGAACGCGGCGCCGCGCCAGCCGGAAGTCCGCATCGACCCGGTGCGCGAAGCCGCGCCGCAGCCGGTGCCCGCTCCGGTCTATGAAGCCCCGGCCGCTCGCGCGCCTGAGCCGAAGATCGAAGCCAAGCCCGAGCCGGTCATCCGCGACGCGCCGCGCAATCTGGAGCCGATCGTCGATCCGTGGGTCGAGGAATATGAGCAGGGCGCCGGTCGCGCCCAGCCGGCGGCTTCGTCGGAACAGGGCGACCTCTATTTCGATCGCGCCCCGCAGCGTCAGCAACCGGCGCAGCAACCAGCCCAACGTCCGGCCGCCCGTCATGAAGAGCCCGCCGAGGAGCCCTTCTACGACGAGCGCGACCACCGCCGCAGCGGCTGGAGCCTGTTCGGCCGCAAGCGCCAGCAGCCGCAGCAGCAACAGTCCTATGCGCCGCCGCCGTCGTCGAACCGCACGACCCAGCAGTTGCGCCAGACGCAGGCGATGCAGCCCCAGCAGCAAGACCCGCAGGTGGGCCAGTCCGAGGATGACGACCTGGAGATCCCGTCCTTTCTCCGCCGCCTCGCGAACTGATCGACCCAAAAAGTCCTGAAAATGAAGCGCCCTGGAGCCGACCTCCGGGGCGTTTTCACATGTGGGCGCCGAGGCTGGAATGTGTCGTCGAACCGAAACAATCCGAAACCCGACTTTCATTTCGGGCTTGAGCCCCGAGGCGTAAACGACAGGTGAGGCGAAGACCGTCCCGTTTGGGGCGGGTCGCGCAACAGAGAGTTTCCGAGTGACGGTCCGCAACGACCAGTACGAACAGACCATCGTCGCCCCGGCCATCTGCGCCGGCGTCGGCGTGCACACCGGCCGCCGCGTGCGTCTGGTCGTGCGCCCGGCTGCGCCCGGCCACGGCATCGTCTTCGTGCGCACGGACGTCACCGACCGCGACAACCGCATCCCCGTCTCGGGCGAGGCGGTCGTGGACGCGCGCCTGAACACCATGATCGAGAACGCGGCGGGCGTGCGCCTGTCGACGATTGAGCACCTGATGGCCGCCCTGGCCGCCTTGGGCGTCTCCAACGCCGTGATCGAGGTGGACGGGCCGGAACTGCCGATCCTGGACGGTTCGGCGCTGCAGTTCGTGCAACTGCTGGATCGCGCGGGTTTCCGCCGCCAGGAAGCGCCCCAGACCTATATCGAGATCCTGAAGCCGATCCGGGTGGAGGAGGGCGACAAGTCCGCCGTCCTTAAGCCCTGCGACCGCTATGAGATGCGCTTCGAGATCGACTTCCCCACGCCGGTCATCGGCAATCAGGTGGTGGATTTCGTGGTGGACGAGGCGACCTTCCGCTCGGACATCATGGCGGCCCGCACCTTCGGCTTCGCCCATGAGGTCGAGGCCCTGCGCCAGGCCGGTCTGGCCCGCGGCGGCTCGCTGGAGAACGCCGTGGTCATCGACGGCGACCAGATCCTGAACCCCGGCGGCCTGCGCATGGAGCGCGAGTTCGTGCGCCACAAGGCGCTGGACGCCATCGGCGACCTGTATGTCCTCGGCGCGCCGCTGCTGGGCCGCTACGAAGGCGTCAAGGCGGGCCACGCCCTGAACAACAAGCTGGTCCGCGCCCTGCTGGCCCAGCCCGACGCCTGGCGCGAAACCACCCGCGTCCCCGACATGGCGATGGCGGGCTGACCGCTTCCTTCTCCCCTTGAGGGAGAAGGTGGCAGGCGGAGCCTGACGGATGAGGGGTGTGATCGCCCTGGTATCCGGATGCGCGTGTCGCCGTCCTCGCTAATTTTTTGATGTCGCGCAGACACCCCTCATCCGAGCGCCCCCGGGACAAGCCCGAGGACGCCCACCTTCTCCCACAAGGGGAGAAGGGTCAGGTGAGGGTGATTGCTGAGATCAACCGCCCAAAGTCCGGTTCGCCCGCCAGATAGGCGCGGCGGTTGGAGTAGAAACGCGCCGCATCTGCGCGCGTGTCGTCGCCGGTCCAGGCGGCCTCGCCGACGCCGGCCTGCTCCAGCCGCCAAAGGACGAAGCCGGGCAGGTCGAACTGGCGTTTGTCGTCCGTCGCGCCGGCGGCGAAGAAGCGTTCGCTGCCGGGGTCGTGGTGGGCGAAGCGGTCCTGATAGTCGGCGCCGACTTCGTATGAGCCTTGAGCGATGCAGGGGCCGACGACGGCGACGATGCGCGACGGCTCGGCGCCCAGGGCCTGCATGGCCGCGACGGTCGAGTGGATGACCCCGCCAAGAGCGCCCTTCCAGCCCGCGTGGGCGGCGCCGACCACGCCCGCCTCGGCGTCGGCGAACAGCACGGGCGCGCAGTCGGCGGTCAGGACAGTCAGCACCGGCCCCTTCACGCCCGCAACCACGGCGTCGCCTTCGGGGCGTTCGCCGGCCCAGCCGCTTTCGGCCACGCGGGCGACGGCGGAGTGGACCTGATAGCAGCCGCACAGGTCGTCGGCGGCGCCGCCCATCCATTCGGCGACGCGGCGGCGGTTCTCGGCGACGTGGGCCGGGTCGTCCTTGGAGCCGACGCCGGCGTTCAGTCCGGCGTAGATGCCGTCCGATACGCCGCCCGCGCGAGTGAAGAAGCCGTGGCGCACCCCGGCCCTGGTCAGCAGCGGATGGGTGATCGGGTTCAGGCTCATGCGGCGGCCTCCAGTTCGAAACGGGCGGCGTCGATGGCGGCCTGAACGGCCTTGCGCGCCTGGGGGCTGTTCTTCCAGCAAGTCGAGCCGACGCTGGCGGCGGCTCCGGCGCAGACGACGGCCGCATCCGCCTGGGCCAGACGGGCGAAGCCGCCGACGCCCAGCTCCTCCAGTCGCTGGATCACCTTGGGGCCGACGCCCTTGGTCGCCAGCAGGATCTGGCGCTCATGGTCGGTGAAGGTCATGGCCGCATCAGGCTCCATCATCGGGCGGGCCGCGTCAGAAGCCCGGCAGGGCCAGCGAACGCGGCGAGAAGATCGCCGCCGCCTTGAACAGTTCGCCCATCTGGTCCGGCGCGGTCAGGCGGTCCAGCTGGCGCTGGATGACCGGGGCGGCCTCGGGGCGTCCCTGCATCAACCGCTGGGCGCGGGCTTCGATCCCCAGCGCCTTGAGGAAGGCGCCCTGGCCGACGCAGCCGGTGACGTCGGCCCCGCCGCGCACGGCGGCTTCGAGCACCAGGGGGAAGTCGGCCCATTGCGTCAGGTCGGCCTCGCCCGGCGTCGACAGGGGATCGACCTTCTGGTGCCGCCGCAGGGCCTGCAGGGTGTCGCCCGCCTCGGGCTTGCTGCGGCCGTAGTCGATCAGCAGGGCGGCGCCGGAGGCGGCGCGGATCAGGCTGGCCAGATCGCGGCCGAAGGCGGCCTGCTGTTCGGAAATCTCCATGATCTGACCCGGTTCGACCTCAAAGCCGGGCGTCTCGAAGCCGTCGGCGATGGCGGTCAGGCCGAAGGTCAGTTCATTGTCGTCGGTGACGCCGATGCGGCGCTCGGCCCAGCCGCCTTCGGTCTTGATGAATTGGCGCGCGGGCAGGCAGTCCAGCACTTCATTGGCGATCAGGATGACCGGGGCGTCCGTCTCGACCTTGTTCAGGGCGCTGAGCCAGCGCGGATGCGCGTCGGCGTCGGCCAGGCGTCGGGCCTGTTCGGCGCGCAACGGCGCGCTGGGCTCGATCAGGATCAGGTCAACCGCCTGCAGGAAGCCGGGGACCAGCCGCGCCGCGCGCAGCACGTCGGACATCAGCGTGCCGTCGCCCGGCCCGACCTCGACCAGCCGCACGCGCTCGGGCGCGCCCAGACGGGTCCAGGTCTCGACCGCCCACAGGCCGATCAGTTCGCCGAACATCTGGCTGATCAACGGGGCGGTGATGAAGTCGCCGCCTTCGCCCAGCGCGGGGCGGGTGGCGTAATAGCCGCCCCTGGGGTCGTGCAGGCAGCGGGTGACGTAGTCCGCCACCGTCATCGGCCCGGTCAGCACGATCTCGCGGACCAGCCGGTCCTTGAGCGTCTCCGCCATGATGGTCTTACGCCTCCGTGACGACCGGCTTCTTCAGCGCCCGCCAGATCAGCCAGGCGCCGACCAGCATCATCGGGATCGACAGGATCATGCCCATGGTCAGGCCCAGCGGCAGGTTCTCCAGCCCGGCGTCGGGCTGGCGCACGTTCTCCAGCGCGGCGCGGCAGACGCCGTAACCCAGCAGGAACAGGCCGGTGACGAAGCCCGGACGCTTCAGCATCCGCCACTTCCAGATCGCCAGCGACAGGACGACGAACAGCAGCAGGCCCTCCAGCCCCGCCTCATACAACTGGCTGGGGTGGCGCGGCTCGTTGCCGGCGGGGCAGAAGCCGTACATCTGCTGGATGCGCTCGTTGCAGAAGCGGATGGCCCAGGGAACCGTCGTCTCGCGGCCCCACAGCTCGCCGTTGATGAAGTTGGCGATGCGGCCGAAGAACAGACCCAGAGGCGCGACCGGGGCGATCAGGTCGCCCAGGCTGAGCGGGTTCACCTGTTGGCGCCGGGCGTAGAGGGCGATGGCGATGACCACGCCCAGGAAGCCGCCGTGGAAGCTCATCCCGCCGGTCCATAGCTGCAGCAGTTCCAGTCGCTCGCCCCAGCTGTCGCCGGTGAATAGTTGGGCGAACATCTCCGGCTTGTAGAAGAGGGCGTAGCCGAAGCGGCCGCCCAGGATGACGCCGAGCGTGATCCACAGCACCAGGTCGTCCAGTTGCTGTCCGCCGACCGGCGACTTGCCCGGCGCCCACAGGCGCTCCGTCTTGGCCAGGCGCGAGGCGTACCACCAGCCCAGGACGATGCCGGCGATATAGGCCAGCGCGTACCAGCGGATGGGCAGGGGGCCGAGCTGGATCAGGACGGGGTCGAATTCGGGAAAGGGCACGGGGCCTCCTGCGCCTTCAGAAGTTGTCCCTCGTCTAGCAAGCGGGACTGCATTCGTCGCGCGCTTTTCCCGCGAAGCAGTCTATAGGCCGCAGGCAGGTAAGGTTTGGTTTACCCAAATCAATGCACCGTTAACCACGTTTCGGACCGATGGTCCGGGAGTTCTCAAGAGGCCGCCATGCAGACGCGCAATCCCCTCCTTGATGAGTTCGCCAAGCTGACCACCGGCGCCATGGGTCTGGCCCAGGCCGCAGGTGAAGAGGCCAAGGCCGCCTGGCGCGCCCAGGCTGACCGCTTCGTCGCTGAAATGGATCTGGTCCGTCGCGACGAGTTCGACGTGCTGAAGGACGAGATCGCCGCCCTGCGCGCCGAGATCACGGCGCTGAAGGCTGCGGCTCCGGCTCCGAAGAAGGCCGCCAAGGGATCGTCCACAGACGCCGCTTCAAGCCCGGATTCAGCCGGTTGAGCCGAATCTGCGAACACGCCTACCGTCTTCAAAGGCGCTCATCTGAGTCGCCGTCGCTGCTGAAGAAGTTGAACGCCTGATGGATGCTGTGAGACCCGAAGAGGTCGACCTGCCCTTTGATCCGCTGGATGTGGTCGAACACGTCCTGACGGCGGAGAACCTGCCGTTCGACCGCACGGACGAGGGCGATCTGGCCTTCGCCCTGGCCGGCGACTGGAAGGACTATGAGCTGTGGTTCGCCTGGCGGCCCGAGGGCGACTGCCTTCAGCTGTGCCTGGCGCTGGACCTGCGGGTGGCCAAGACGCGACGCGCGGCGGCCTATGAACTGGTGTCGATGATCAATCAGCGCACCTGGCTGGGCCATTTCGAGATCTGGCCGGATGAGGGGGAGATCGTCTTCCGCCACGCCCTGGCCCTGCCGCACACCGAGCGCCCGACCCTGGCCCAGGCCGCGTCCATGATCGACGCGGCGGTCGAGGCGGCCGACCGTTATTATCCGGCCTTCGACTTCATGGTGCGCGGTTCCAAGAAGCCGAAGGAGGCCATCGACGCCTGCCTGTTCGAGACCGTGGGCAACGCCTGATGAGCGGTTCTGGACGTCCGGTCGTGCTTCAGGGCGTCGGACGCCTGGGCTCGGCCATTCTGGAAGGCTGGCTGGCGATGGGCGCTGTCGACCCGGCCGATCTGATCATCCTGACGCCGTCCGAAAAGCCGGTCGCCGAGGCGGCGCGGGCCAAGGGCGCGCGGATCAATCCGCCGTTGGAGGCGCTGGCGAACGCTCGCGCCTTCGTCATCGGCGTGAAGCCCGCCAAATGGCTGGAGGCGGCGCAGGCGGTCCTGCCGCATCTGGCGACGGACGCCGTGGTCGTTTCGGTTATGGCCGGGGTGCGCGGCGAGACGATCTCTGACGGCTATGACGGCCGCCCGGTCGTGCGCGTCATGCCGACGACCGGCGTGGCCCAGGCGCGCGGCGTGGCGACGCTGTGGTCCGCTGACGCGGGCGCCCTGAAGGTCGGGCGCGAACTGTTCGAGCCGATCGCTGAGACGGTCCTGCTGGACGACGAAACGCTGATGCACGCGGCGACGGCGGTGTCCGGCTGCGGCCCGGCCTATTTCTTCGCCTTCACCCGCGCCCTGGCCGAGGCTGGAGAGGCGGAAGGTCTGTCGCCCGAGGCCGCCGCCCGTCTGGCGCGCGCCACCCTGCGTTCGGCTGCGGCGGGGGTAGAGGGCGACGAGGCTCTGAACGCCCTGATCGACCGCGTGGCCTCGCCCGGCGGCGTGACGCAGGCCGGTCTGATCGCCCTCAATGAAAACGGCGCCCTCGACCATTCTGTCGAAAGCGCCGTGAAGGCGGCGGTCGCCAAGTCCACTGAACTCAGCGGCTGATCGTCAAACGCTTCAGCGCTTGACGAAACGACCCTCGGCCAGGTTGCGGGCCAGACGGTCATAGGCGCGCTGGGCGTCGGTCCAGGTGGTCGAACCGCGCGCATCGGCCAGGGTCGGGGTGTAGTAGTCGAACTTGACCGGCTGCACTTCGCCCGAGGCCATGGTCACGGACCCTTCCACCGCAGCGCCGCCGATGGACAGGCTGCGCATGGAGTCCAGGCCGGGCTTGTCGCCCAGTTGCTGCATGGTCGGGCGGTTGGGCTTCAGGTCGGTGATGACCAGTTCGACGCGGGCGCCGTCCAGGGCGTTGCGCTGAGTCAGCACGCGCTCGACGGTGCGGGTCAGGTCGCTGACCTGTTGCTGGACATCGCGTTCGCCCAGTTCTTGGGCGGTCTTGGCGAAGTCGGGGCTGACCGTCACGACGACGGCCGAGGGTTGAGCCGCGGCTGCGCCGGAGACGGCGAGGGCGGCGGCGAGCGGCGCAAGGAAAGCAATACGACGCATAGTACGGACTCCTGATTCCAGGCCCCCCTGGAACACGGGACAAGATGGCGACGATTTTACGGTTCCGCTAGAGGCGCCGGTCAAAGATCTAGGCGGCGCGACGATCCGCCGGCAGCCGGATCGACGCCTTCAGCCCGCCCAGGTCGCTGCGGCCCAGGATGATGTCGCCGCCGTGGCCGCGCGCCACGTCCCGCGCCACGGCCAGGCCCAGGCCCACCCCCTTGCGGTTCTGATTGCGCGAGGCGTCCAGCCGCGAGAAGGGGCGGAAGGCTTCTTCGTGCATGTCGTCGGGAATGCCGGGACCGTCGTCCTCGACCACGATCTCCAGTCCGCCGGAGGGCAGGGGGCGGGCGGACAGCCGCACCTTTTCCCCGTGGGAGGCGGCGTTGCCGACCAGGTTGTTGATCGCCCGGCGGAAGGCCAGGGGGCGGGCCAGCATGTTGAGATCGTCGGGCGTCTCGACCTCGGCCACGGCGCCCGAGCGACCGGCGTCTTCGGCGGCGCGACGCAGCATTTCGGGCACGGAGATCGTCTGCATCGCCTCGCCCGCCTCGCCGCGCGCGAAGGCGAGGTATTCGTCGATCATATGCTCCATCTCGTCCAGGTCGCCCTTCATCGCCTCGGCGCGCTTGAACGGGGGCGCTAAGGCCAGTTCGAGGCGCAGGCGGGTCAGGGGCGTGCGCAGGTCGTGGCTGACCGAGGCCAGCAGGGCGGTGCGCTGATCGATGTGGCGCTGGATGCGGGCGCGCATGTCCAGGAAGGCGGTGGCGGCGGCCCGCACCTCGCGCGCGCCGTGAGGTTTGAAGCGCGGCACGCTCTCGCCCCGTCCGAAAGCCTCGGCGGCGGAGGCCAGGCGCTCGATGGCGCGCACCTGGTTGCGGATGAACAGCACCGCCACGCCGAGCAGCAGGATGGTGGCGATCATCAGCCACAGGACGAAGATGTGGGCCTGGGTCGCCACGGCCCGTTCACGCGGGGCGATGACGCGCAGCACGCCGTCGGCCTCCTGCACCCGGATGTCGACATAGGCGGGGTAGCGGGTGGTGTCGAACCAGAAGGGCTGGTCCAGCCGCGAAGCCAGGGCCTTCTCCAGCGTCCGGTCGACCAGGCCCAGCGCGCCGCGCCGTTCTTCGTCCGGCAGGGAGGCCGCGGACTGGAAGGCGATGGACAACTGCATCGACCGCTCGGCGCGTTCGGAGATCAGGGCCAGGTTCTGGGGCGAGGGATCGTCGCGATAGCTTTCGGCCGCCCAGGCCACGTCGCCGGCCAGCCCCTCGGACAGGCGCGCCGTCACCGCCTGCCAGTGGGCGTCGAAGAAGGCCCAGGTCACCGCCGCCTGCATGATCAGCACCGGCAGGACGATGATCAGCAGCGACCGGCCCCACAGGGAGGTCGGCAGCCGACGCTTGATCCACCGCGTCCAGACGTTGAACGGCATCAGCCGCATGGGGGCGTTCCGGTCCTGTCGTCAGTCCGGCGCCAGCATATAGCCGACGCCGCGCACCGTCTGAAGGTAGCGCGGATTCTTGGGGTCGACCTCCAGCTTGCGGCGCAGGCGCGTCACCTGGACGTCCACGGCGCGGCCGGTCACGTCGGCCGTGTCGGGCGACAGGGTCATGCGTTCGACCGGCGAATGGGCGTGAATGGCCAGGGTCTTGAGCAGTTGCGCCTCGGCCTCGGTCAGGCGTTGCAGTTCGCCGTCCCGCGTCAGCTCCAGCCGCTCCATGTCGAAGACGGCGGGGCCCATGCGGATCTCCTTGGGCGTCATCAGCTTGCCGCCGGTGCGGCGCAGGATGGCCTCGATCCGCAGCGCCAGCTCGCGCGGGTCGAAGGGCTTGGACATATAGTCATCGGCGCCGCGCGACAGGCCCTCGATCCGGTCGTCCGGGTCGCCCTTGGCCGTCAGCAGCAGCACGGGCGTCTTGGACAGGGCCGCCTGGCTGCGAATCCAGGTGGTCAGGTCGAAGCCGCTTTCGCCCGGCATCATCACGTCCAGCACGATCAGGTCGAACTCGATCAGTTCGACCATGCGACGCGCCGCGCCCGCGTGGGCGGCGCCGGTGACGCGATAGCCCTCGCGGCTCAGGAATTCCTTGAGCAGTTCGCGGATGCGGTCGTCGTCGTCGACGACCAGGATGTGCCGTCCGCTGCCGGCGGGCGCGATGGGGCCGGACCGGCCGTTGGCGCGAGGCTCGATCATGCTCACTGCGAATCTCCTCGCGAGACGCCGTTGACGCGGACGCGCGACGGGCGTCTAAATAAATATCTTGCGCAGGAGACGTTCTTCAATGGCCTTCGTTCCTTTCGACGATCGTGACGGATGGATCTGGTTTGACGGAGAATTCGTTCCCTGGCGGGAGGCGAAAACGCACGTTCTGACCCATGGCCTTCACTACGGCTCGTCGGTGTTCGAGGGTGAGCGTATGTATGGCGGTGAAATCTTCAAGCTGACCGCGCACAGCGAACGCCTGAAGCGCTCCGCCGAGCTGCTCGACTTCGAGATTCCCTATAGCGTGGCCGAGATCGACGCCGCCTGCAAGGAAACCTGCGCGCGCAACGGCCTGATCGACTGCTATATCCGCCCCGTCGCCTATCTGGGGCCGGAACAGCTCAGCGTCACCGCCAAGAACAGCAAGGTCCACCTGGCGATCGCCGCCTGGGAATGGCCCAGCTATTTCGACCCCGAGGTCAAGAAGAAGGGCATCGCCCTGGAGTGGGCCAAGTGGCGCCGCCCCGACCCGGCCACGGCGCCGTCGACGGCCAAGGCGGCCGGCCTCTACATGATCTGCACCATGTCCAAGACGGCGGCCGAGAAGCGCGGTTTCGCCGACGCCCTGATGCTGGACTGGCGCGGTTATGTGGCCGAGGCGACCGGCGCTAACGTCTTCTTCGTCCAGAACGGCGCCCTGCACACCCCGCGCGTCGATCACATCCTGGACGGCATCACCCGCCAGACCGTCATCGAAATGGCGCAGGCTCGCGGGGTCGAGGTCGTGGTCCGCGAGATCCTGCCGGAAGAGCTGGGCGACTTCTCCGAGTGCTTCCTGACCGGCTCGGCCGCCGAGGTGACGCCGGTGGGCCAGGTCGGCGACTATCGCTTCACGCCGGGCGCGCTGTCGCTGAGCCTGATGGACGATTACGGCAAGCTGGTGCGCGGGACGCTCTAGTCCCCCTCTCCCGATGGGAGAGGGATTGAGCCTCCAAGAGGCGAAGGCGATTGGCTAAGGCGAAAGGGTGAGGGTTCCCGGCGGAAGTCGGCGTGAGCCGTTGCGCGATTCCCTTCAATCGCGAACCCTCACCCTTTCGCGCAAGAACGATCGCTACGCTCTCGTGCGCTCAAGCCCTCTCCCATCGGGAGAGGGTTTTTCATTGCCCCCTTGCCAGCGGCGTTCTGCTGTCGTTGATGCGCACTGAAGAAGCCGGCTCCCATAGCGCCGGTCGCGGAGCCGCCTTTCCATGTTCAGCCTCCTGAACCTCCAGAGCCTGTTCGGCCTGGTCGTCATCGTCGCCGTCTGCTGGGCGATCTCCGAGAACCGCCGCGCCTTTCCGTGGCGGCTGGCGATCGGGGCGGTGCTGGTGCAGGCGGCGCTGGTGCTGGCGACCTTCGCCATTCCCGGCTCGCAGGTGGTGCTGGACGGCATCAACAATGCGGTGAAGGGGCTGGAGCTGGCGACCGCGGAGGGGACGCGCTTCGTCTTCGGCTATCTGGCGGGCGGGGATCAGCCCTACGCCGTCGCCAATGAGGGCGCCCTGTTCACCTTCGCCTTCAATGTGCTGCCGCTGATCCTGGTGATCTCGGCCCTGTCGGCCCTGCTGTGGCACTGGAAGATCCTGAAGTGGATCACGCTCGGCTTCGGCTTCCTGTTTCAGCGGACCATGGGGCTGGGCGGCGCCTCGGCCCTGGCGGTGGCGGCCAACGTCTTCCTGGGCATGATCGAAAGCCCGATCGTCATCCGCGCCTATCTGGACAAGCTGAGCCGGTCCGAGGTTTTCCTGATGATGGTGGTCGGTCTGGCCACGGTCGCCGGCTCGACCATGGTGGCCTATGCGACCATTCTGTCGCCGGTGCTGACCAATGCGGCGGGCCACGTCCTGGTGGCCTCCATCGTTTCGGCGCCGGCCGGCATCCTGCTGGCCCGCGTCATCATTCCGGAAAAGCCGGGCGAGGGCGGGGCGGTCGCCGACTACAACTCGGCGCTGAAGTACGACAGCGCCGTCGACGCCATCGTGAAAGGCACGTCCGACGGCCTGATGGTGGTGCTGAACATCTCGGCCGTGCTGATCGTCTTCGTGGCCCTGGTTGCCCTGGCCAACGTCATCCTGGGCGGCTTCGTCATCGCCGGAGAGCCGCTGACGATCGAGCGCATCCTGGGCGTGCTCTTCGCCCCCGTGGCCTGGCTGACCGGCGTGGAATGGGCCGACGCCCAGAAGGCGGGCTGGCTGCTGGGGGTCAAGCTGACCCTGACCGAGTTCGTCGCCTTCATCGAACTGGGCAAGGTGCCCGCCGCCGAGATGAGCGAGCGCACGCGGATGCTGATGACCTACGCCCTGTGCGGCTTCGCCAACATCGGCTCGGTCGGCATCACCGTCACCGGCCTGTCGGTGCTGATGCCCGAGCGCCGCGAGGAGGTGCTGGGCATGGTGTGGAAGGCGCTGCTGGCGGGCTTCCTGGCCACGCTGATGACGGCCTGCATCGTCGGGGCCTTGCCCGCCGCCGTCTTCGCCTAGTAGCGTTCCGAGGGCAGCCGAAGGGAACCCTCTGATGAAGCTCTATGAAAGCCGCCGCGCGCCCAATCCGCGCCGCGTCCGCTGGGTCATGGCGGAAAAGGGCGTGACCGACGTCGAGCGGGTCGAGATCGAGCTTCTGGCGGGCGAGCACCGCACACCGGCCTATCGCGCCCAGTTCGGCGTGCCGCACGTCCCGGCGCTGGAACTGGACGACGGAACCTGCCTGACGGAATCCATCGCCATCTGCCGCTATCTGGAGGCCCTGCATCCCGAGCCGAACCTGTTCGGCCGCGACCCCAAGGAGCAGGCGATCATCGAGATGTGGATGCGCCGGTGCGAGATGTATCTGGCCAATCCGATGATGCTGAACGTGCGCTTCACCCACCCGGCCCTGGCCGCGCTGGAGGCGCCCCAGCCGCAGGTCGCCGAGTACAACCGCCTGGGCGCCGAGCGCTTCATGAAGACGCTGGATCGCCACCTGGCGGAGCATGAGTTCATCGCCGCCGACCGCTTCACCATCGCCGACATCGTCGGGGCCGTGGGTCTGGATTTCGCACGTCTGGTCAAATACCGCCCGCCCGAGGAGCTGACCCATCTGGCCCGCTGGCTGGAGACGTGCCGCGCCCGTCCGGCGGCGGCGGCCGGGATGTGAGCCTGTCTTGCGGACTCTGACGGCGCCGGATCGCGGGCTGGCTCTGATGCTGGCGGGGCTGGCGGGCTATGTCGACAGCCTGGGCTTTCTGCATCTGGGCGGGGTGTTCGTCTCCTTCATGAGCGGCAACACCACCCGCCTGGCCGTCAACCTGGCCGAGGGGCGGTGGCTGGCGGCGGGCGCGGTGGCGGGCGTCCTGCTGCTGTTCGTGCTGGGCGCCATGCTCGGGGCTCTGGTTGCGGGCGGCGAGGGGGCGCGCTCGCGCAGCCGGGTGCTGGCGGTCGAGGCGGCGCTGCTGGCCGGGG
>DJDA01000122.1 GCA_002430835.1 Brevundimonas sp. UBA5936 | reverse complement strand
GCGGCTATGGCGCGCGCGGCGGCGTTGAAAGAGCTTCAGGCCGGGATTGACGCTCGCGCCGACCGCCCCTTCCCCCAGGCCGACCTGGGACTGGCCGGTCCGGCCGAGGAGATGGCGGCGGCCGGGGCGGACGAGGCCGACATCGTCGAGGCGCTGGGCGAGGGCCTGATGCGCGCCCGGGCTCGTGACGCGGCGGCGGGACGCAGCCTGTTCGGGCCGCACCGCTCGGACCTGACGGCCCTGCATCGCGAGAAGAACCGGCCCGCCGCCGAGGGGTCTTCCGGCGAGCAGAAGGCCCTGGTGCTGAACCTGATCCTGGCCCAGGTGGCGCGTCTGGCGGATCAGCCCGCGCAGCCCGTCTTGCTGCTGGACGAGGCGCCCGCCCATCTGGACGAAGCCCGCCGCGCCGCCCTGTTCGACGAGATCGAGGCGCTGAAGCTGCAGGCCTTCATGACCGGCACCGAGCGCCCGCTGTTCGCGGCGCTGGAGGGGCGCGCGCAGTTCGTGGCGGTGGAAGGCGGCGGCCTGTCCGTCTAGGGCTTAAAGGCTCGCTTTTCCCGTCGAATTTCCTATATATCGAGGACTTCGGGGCGCGCTGATTTGCGCCCCTGAGACGGGCGTCCTCCGCGTCGCCACTTCCCTGTCCGTCCGCGGACCCTGAGCCGACGTTTTCATGACCGAACAGACTGCTCCCTCGCCTGAGTACGGCGCCGATTCCATCAAGGTTCTCAAAGGCCTGGACGCCGTGCGCAAGCGCCCCGGCATGTATATCGGCGACACGGACGACGGCTCGGGCCTGCACCACATGGTCTATGAGGTGGTGGACAACGCCATCGACGAGGCCCTGGCCGGACACGCCGATCTGGTCACCGTCACCCTGAACGAGGACGGTTCGGTCACCGTGACCGACAACGGGCGCGGCATTCCGGTGGCGACGCACGCCGAGGAAGGCATCTCGGCGGCCGAGGTCATCATGACCCAGCTGCACGCGGGCGGTAAGTTCGACCAGAACTCCTACAAGGTGTCCGGCGGTCTGCACGGCGTGGGCGTCTCGGTGGTCAACGCCCTGTCGGACTGGCTGGAGCTGGTCATCTATCGCGAGGGCAAGAAGCACAGCGTGCGCTTCGAGCGCGGCGAGACGGTGCGGTCGCTGGCCGTCATCGGCGATGCGCCGATGCGCGAAGACAAGGGCCGTCTGCTGACCGGCGCCGAGGTCACCTTCTATCCGTCGATCGACACCTTCAGCCACATCGACTTCGACCTGAAGACGCTGGAGCACCGCCTGCGCGAGATGGCCTTCCTGAACTCGGGCGTGGTCATCAAGCTGACCGACCGTCGCGGGGCTGAGCCGGTCGAGATCCTGCTGCACTATGAGGGCGGCGTCGAAGCCTTCGTGCGCCACCTCGATAAATCCAAGACCCCGATCCTGAAGGACGTCATCGTCATTCGCGGCGAAAAGGACGGCATCGAGCTGGACCTGGCCCTGTGGTGGAACGACAGCTACCACGAGACGATGTTGTGCTTCACGAACAACATCAACCAGCGCGACGGCGGCACCCACCTGTCGGCCTTCCGGGCCAGCCTGACGCGCGTCATGGGCGCCTATATCGAAAGCTCGGGCCTGGCCAAGAAGGAGAAGGTCTCCGTCTCGGGCGAAGACGCGCGCGAAGGCCTGACCTGCGTCCTGTCGGTCAAGGTGCCTGACCCGAAATTCTCCAGCCAGACCAAGGATAAGCTGGTCTCGTCCGAGGTGCGCCCGGCGGTCGAAAGCCTGTGCACCGAGGGCCTGTCGACCTGGTTCGAGGAACACCCGGTCGAGGCCAAGCTGGTCGTTTCCAAGATCATCGAGGCCGCATCGGCGCGTGAAGCCGCCCGCAAGGCGCGCGACCTGACCCGCCGCAAATCGGCGCTGGAGATCAGCTCCCTGCCCGGCAAGCTGGCCGACTGTCAGGAACGCGACCCCGCCAAGTCCGAACTGTTCATCGTCGAGGGCGACTCCGCTGGCGGCTCGGCCAAGCAGGCGCGCAACCGCGAGAACCAGGCCGTCCTGCCCCTGCGCGGCAAGATCCTGAACGTCGAGCGCGCGCGCTTCGACCGCATGCTGTCATCCGACCTGATCGGCACCCTGATCCTGGCGCTGGGCACCGGCATCGGCCGTGACGACTTCAACGCTGACAAGCTGCGCTACCACAAGATCATCCTGATGGCCGACGCCGACGTCGACGGCGCCCACATCCGCACCCTGCTGCTGACCTTCTTCTATCGTCAGATGCCGGAGCTGATCGAACGTGGCCACGTCTATATCGCCCAGCCGCCGCTCTATAAGGTCTCCAAGGGCAAGCAGCACCGCTACGTCAAGGATCAGGCGGAAATGGACGCCTATCTGATCGAGGAAGGCAGCGCCGAAGCCGTTCTGGAACTGGCCTCGGGCGAGGTGCGCGCCAGCATGGACCTGCAGGAACTGGTTCGCGAGGCCAAGAGCTTCAAGGCTCTGGTCGACCGGCTGGCGACCCGCGCCCCGGCCTTCGCCATCGAACAGGGCGCGCTGGCGGGCCTGTTCGACGAGAACGCCGGCGAACTGGCCGACCGGGCCGCGCGCGCGGCCGAGCGGCTGAACCTCTACGCCGAAGAGGGCGACGGTCCGTGGAGCGGCGAACTGGCCGCACAGGGCGGCGTGGCCTTCAATCGCGTGCGCCGCGCCGTCAGCGAGACCATCGTGCTGGACGAAGTGCTGGGCCGTTCGCTGGACGCCCGTCGTCTGGCCGAACGCGCCGCCGCCTTCGACGGCCTGTTCTCGGCCCCGGCCGTCTATCGCCGCAAGGACAAGACCACGACCATCCGCGGTCCGCTGGACCTGCTGGCGGCCGTGCTGGACGCGGGCAAGAAGGGCATCGCCATCCAGCGCTACAAGGGTCTGGGCGAGATGAACCCGGAACAGCTGTGGGAGACCACCCTGGACGCCAACGCCCGCACCCTGCTGCAGGTGAAGGTCGAGCATGGCGACGACGCCGACGACCTGTTCGCCAAGCTGATGGGCGACGTGGTCGAGCCGCGCCGCGAATTCATCCAGGACAACGCCCTGGACGCCGCCGTCGACGCCTGACGCCTAGAACATCATCAGGACCGTGTGCGCGAGCAGGACGATCAGGCCTGCTCGCTGCACAGCGACATTCGGCCAGATCAGCATTGGAATGATGCAGGCGTAGCGGACGCCCTGGTATATCAGGAAGCCGAGCGCGGCCATGGCGAGGCCTTCCTTCAGCGCCACCGCATAGATGACGTTGACGATGCTGCTGGCGAGCACGGGCACGAGCAAGGCCCCGGCCAGAACTCGGCGATGCTCGGCGTAATAGGCTTCGAGCGACGCGGTTTCGTCGTGACGAGGCCGGATGACCTGACTGATGAAGATGTAGGGCAGGGCCATCGCCAGGCAGATGAGAAGCTCGCCGGGGCCCAGCTTCATGTCCGCCTGGGCGCGGAACAGGGACAGCCATTGCTGGCAGGCTGCGGTCAGGACGACGACGCCCAGCAGCGGGACCGTCCAGCCGATGACGACGCGGCCGCGCACCTTGTACATTTCTGCGAAGGCGGTCGCGACATTGGCCACCGCCAGCCCCAGCAACAGGGCGTAGAAGGCGAAGAGCGCGTCGAATTCCGGCATTCCATCCCCCTGCGTCCCGCCTTGGAGGATAACTCTGTTTTTTAAGTGAGGGGAAGCGCCTTCGCGATGACTGGCGGCGCGCCGTCAGACGCCGCGGCGGTCCTGCTCGACCCGGTTCCGGCCGTTCTGCTTGGCGCGGTAGAGGGCGTCGTCGGCCGCCTTGATCAGATAGTTCTCGTCTGGGTGGCCCTGGTGGGCGGCGACCCCGATCGACGCCGTGATGCTGAAGGGGGGCAGGCCCGCCGCCGCGATCGGTTTGGCGGCGAGGGCCAGGCGCATCCGCTCGGCGATGGTCGCGGCCTGGTGCAGGCTGGTCTCGACCAGGACCACCAGGAACTCCTCGCCGCCGTAGCGGAAGACGAAATCGCTGGGGCGAACGTTTTCGGTCACGGCCTCGGCCACCTGGCGCAGCACCTCGTCGCCGACCGGATGGCCGTGGGTGTCGTTGATCCGCTTGAAGTGATCCACGTCCAGCAGCAGCACCGACAGGGGCGTGTGATTGGCGTTGGCGAAACCGATTTCGCGGCTCAGGATCGACGAGAGGAAGCGCCGGTTCAGGGCGCGCGTCAGCGGGTCGCGGCCGCCCTCCATGCCCGCCAGCCCCTGGAACATCTCGTTCAGCAGGAAGGCGACCTCCTCGACGGCGGCTTCGAGCGCCTTGAGGGGCGCGGCCAGGTCGGCCGGGGCGGCGTCCGGCGTGAAGCGGGGCAGAAGCTCGCTGTCGATCCGTTCCATGGTCGCGTTCAGTCGAGCCAGGTGCGGCGAGCCGTCGAACAGGAAGTCGGCCCGGTGCCGGATCCACAGACCGAACGGCGAGGCGCCCAGGGCGCCCGCTCCATCGACGCCGCCGGATCCCAGGATGCGGAACAGGGTCTTCTGGCTCCATTCCATCAGGCCCGCGCGCTGGCTTTCACGCTCGAAATGGATGTCCTGATCCAGGGAGAACAGGCGGTAGGCTTCGTCCAGGCGCGCGCGGTTGCTGGCGCCTTTCTCATAGGACTGGCTCATCAGGCGAAGGGCGTGGTCGATGCGCTGGCCCGCCAGGCGCAGCAGGGCGAAGGCCTCCGGGTCCGCTGCCAACTCGTCCGCCAGCCGCGCCTTGAGCACGGCGGCCCCGGCCATGACCAAGTGCATGGGAATCTTGATGCGCGCGTGAACCTCGCCGATCTTGGTCTGGCGGGCGATGAAGGCGGCGTCGCGCGTGTCCAGATCCGGGGCGAACAGGTCGATCAGCCAGTTGCGCAGGGACGGGCTGAGGCGCTCCTGGACGATGGAGTGATGCAGGAAGGTCTGGGCGTCCGGGTCGTTGAGCAGCACCTGATAGAAGGCGGCCACCATGGCGTCGGCGTTGGCGCTCAGCAGAGCGCGCAGGCGCTCCAGGCTTTGCGGGTCGAGAGCGGGTTCGGGAACGCGGGACGAGGCGGCGACGGCGGACGTCGGGTTGGGCAAGGCGGCGACTCTGACTGTTTACACTACAGGTCCGGCCGCCTGGGCGTCGTCTCAGGCGCTGAGGATGGAGCAGGAGCCGCCCGAACCAGGGGCGTGCGCCCCCAAGCTAGGCGATAAACGCCGGACCCCGCCCCGGCAAGGGGCGGGCCGCCTCACGGCGCCGCCTTAGCGCGGCCGGCCGGCCTCGATGAAGGCGCGGATGGACGGATAGATGCTGGTGCTGCGCTGGCCGTCGCACAGCATGTCCTTGATGTAGGAATCCAGAGAGTTCTTGGCGATGGCGTCGAAATCGTAGCCGTCGTCGATCCGTTCCTGCTCGGCGCCGTCTGGGCCGTACAGGATCTCCACCCCCGGCTTGGACTGGCCGGCGCTGCAGCGGATGCTGATCTGGCCGGCGGAATAGGACAGGTCGGCGGTCGCGCCCGACGCCGGCACGCGCGCCAGCAGGGCCGTGCGCGCGCCGTCCCCCTCGGTGATGGAATCCACGTCCAGCATGAAGACGGTAGCCGAGCTGCGCGAGACGACGTGCCAGCTTTCGGCCAGGGCGGGTGAAGCGGCCAGCGCGGCGACGGCGGCTATGGCGATAGTGATTGGTTTCATAGCATCCTCCCCAGGAATGAACCGAGTTCACTCCCGTTAGAGAAAAAACACAATGGCCCAGCCGTGCGCGCGCCCTGGTCGAGGTTTCGCCGTTATCGCCCGGCAGGCTGGCGTCATGCGCCAATCGCTCCGTTTCGACATCCTGCCCGCCGTTCTGGCGGCCTTCGTGGCCAGCGTCGCCCTGCCGGCGGCGGTATCGGCCGAGCCCGCTGCGCCCGCCGCTGCGCCGTTCCAGTCGTCGCGCATCCTGGTCGAGACCAAGGGCCGCGGGCCGGACGTGGTGCTGATCCCCGGCCTGGCTTCGACCTCGGCCGTCTGGGCGCGCACGGCGGCGGCGCTGGAAGGACGCTATCGGGTGCATCTGGTGACGGTGCGCGGCTTTGGCGAGACGGCGCCCGGCGGCAACGCCGAGGGCTTGGTCGGCGGCCCGACTGCCGCCGAGATCCGTCGGTATATCGATGAGCAGGGGCTGGAGCGTCCGGCCTTGATCGGCCATTCGATGGGCGGTCAGGTGGCGCTGCGGATCGCCGCTGATGCGGGCGATCGGGTGGGCAAGGTCATGGTGGTGGACGCCTCGCCCTTCTTCCCGTCGCTGATCAGCCCCGGCTCGACCGCCGCCGACGTCGAACCGCTGGCCCGCATCGCCTATCAGGGCTTGATGCTGCTGGGCGACCAGGCGTTGCGGACCCAGGCCTCTTCCATGGGGCTGGAGCTGGGCGGCGCGGCCGACAGTGTTCTGGGCGGCCTGGGCTGGCAGGGCGGGGACCGCCGCGTCCTGGCCCAGGGCCTGTATGAGGTGATGACCACCGACCTGCGCGCCCGCCTGCCGCTGATCGAGGCGCCAGTCACGGTCGTCTACGGCTGGAGCCCCGACGACAAGAGTCCGCGCAGCCATGTCGACGGCCTGTTCCGCGCCGGCTATCGCTCCTTGCCGCGTCCCGCCGCCTTCGAGCGGATCGAGGGGGCCGAGCACATGGTCATGATCGACCGCCCCCGTCAGTTCCAGCAGGCGGTCGAACGCTTCCTGCGCTGAGGCGTCAGTTCGGCTGAAGCCGACGGATCGAGGCCAGCAGGGCCGCGTCGTCGCCCATGTCGCCCTCGATGACGTACTGGGGGCGTTGCGGCTCGTTATTACCGCGCGCGCGGCCGCGATAGACCTTCATTGGCACGGCGATCTCAGCCAGGCCGCTGGGCAGGACGGGCTCGCGGATCTCCATGTAGACGGTGTCGGCCGAGGTCTCGCGCCCGACCTGGACGGCGCCCACGGTCTTCCATAGATCGACCGCATCCAGACAGGCCGAGCCGCAGCTGGAATCGGTCAGGACATAGACCCGGCCCTTCATCAGTTGCGGTGCGGGCGGCGATGGAGCGGCGTCGGCGGGCTCATCATTGGCGCTGCGCCAATAGACCTGACCGGCGGCCTTCGCCGCCGTCATGCCGTTGATGGCGTCTTCGGCCCAGGCGATCAGTTCGGGCTGGCCGTTCGAGGCGCGCAGCTTGTCGAGGAAGGCGGAGATTTCGGCGATGTTGCCGTCCGAGGCGCGCCAGTCGACGCCCTCGATCGCCGGTTCGGGATGGGCGGCCATCCAGTCGTCGCCCCACAGAACCTGGGCCATCAGCTGGCTCCAGTGCGAGGAGCCGCCGCCGTTGCCGCGCAGGTCCAGCACCACATAGGAGGCGGCGCGCAGGGCGTCCTGCTTGGCCTTCATGTCGGCGACCAGGGCGGTCAGTTCGGCGTGGGCCTCGCTGGCGGGATCGCCGTTGAAGGTGGGGGTCGAGATCCAGAAACCGCCGTCGTCGAAATGCTTCAGGGCGAAGTCGGGCCGGGCGCCTGACGACAGCCGGGCGCGGCGATCGCTCAGATCATCGGGCGTCGCGCGCCAGTCGAGGGCGTAGGTCCGGGTCGCGCCGCCGGTCTCGAAACGGCAGGTCTTCATCTCGGTCTGCCACGGGTTCTCCGCGCTCAGGAACATCCAGTCGCCGAAGCGGGTCTTGATCGCCTCCAGGAACCAGCGGCCCCGGAACTGGCCGATGCGCTGTTCGGCCAGGGTCGCGGCGTCCACCCCGTCGCAGTCGATCAGCCGGGCGCCCAGCGGCGGGACGGCGGCGTCACTCTCATCGCGGTCGGCCACCACCTGATCGGCGCCGCGATAGACGGTCAGGAAGCCGGGCCAGCGGGTCGGGAAACCGAAGTCCCTCTGGGTCAGGCTGATCTGGACGTGGCCGTCCTCGAAGCTGGCGACATAGGCGCGCATCGCCCACCACCAGCCGCCCCGGTCCGTAGTGGTCTTCGCCCGCTCCAGCGCGGTCGCCAGGCCCTGATCCAGGCGGGCGCGGAAGCCGGGATTGAGCGGATCATGCACGCCCGGATGGCTGTCGACCATGACAGCGTGCAGGCCGGTCGCGTCCTGAACCAGGGTCGCGGACCAGTCGCGCGGCTGGTCCATCGGTCCGGGCGCCGCGTTCGGGGCTTCCTGCGCCTGAACCGCGCCCGCCATCGCCAGGCAGGCGACGCCCGCAGCCAACATCCGCTTCATGAGCATCCCCTCTCCTCGCTCTCGGCGAAAGGGGTGACAGGCGAGACGGCGATGCGCCAGTTACGCTTTGGTCATGGAAATCGTCAGGCGACGGCCTCCAGCGCCTCCAGCACGGCCGGGCCGTAACGATCCAGCTTGCCCGCCCCGACGCCGGGAATGACCGCCAGCTGATCCAGCCCGCGCGGTTCCTGCAAGGCGATCTCGACCAGGGTCTTGTCCTGGAAGATGACGTAGGGCGGCACGCGCTGTTCGACGGCGCGCTCGCGGCGCCAGGCGCGCAGGGCCTCGAAGCGGGCGCGCACGTCGGCGTCC
>DJDA01000080.1 GCA_002430835.1 Brevundimonas sp. UBA5936 | reverse complement strand
CGCACCACGGCCGCGTCCAGCGCCTGCAGGAAGCGCGAGCGGTCGGCGGCCGAGAAAGGCGGCGGCCCGCTGGTCGGCACCCCCATGGAGCGCAGGTGCTCGCCGATCATCCGCCCGGCCAGGGCTGAGCCGATGGAGTCCGACGTGAACGGCTGGCCGTTCGACTTCAGCGCTTGAGCGCCGGATTTCAGCACCCGGTCGGCCAGCGGAATGTCGGCGGTGATGACGATGTCGCCGCGCTGGGCGCGCTCGGCGATCCAGTCGTCGGCCACGTCCGGGCCGGCGTCGACGACCACCTGTTCGATCAGCGGCTCGCGCGGGGTGTTGATCCAGGCGTTGGACACCACGAAGACCTTCAGGCCGCAGCGGCGCGCCACGCGATAGACCTCCTCCTTCACGGGGCAGGCGTCGGCGTCGATGTAGAGGGTGGTGGCCATGACAGGCTTATGGCCCGAGACGGGCGAGGGGAGAAGGCGTGAGGCCTTCTCCCGGCCGTCATATCAGGCCACGCCGTCGCGGATGCGCTTCAGATCCGGCGCCAGGGCCTCGTCCGTCAGCAGGGCGATGGCCTCATCCACCGTGACGATGGTCTGGGCCTGAGAGCCGAAGCGGCGGATGGCGACCTTGCCTTCTTCGGCCTCCTTGCGGCCGACCACGGCGATGGCGGGCACCTTGGCGACCGAGTGCTCGCGGATCTTGTAGTTGATCTTCTCGTTGCGCAGGTCGATCTCGGTGCGCAGACCGGCCGCCCGGAACTTGGCCAGAACCTCCTCGGCGTAACCGTCAGCGTCAGAGGTGATGGTCGCCACCACGGCCTGCGTCGGCGCCAGCCACAGCGGGAAGGCCCCGGCGTAGTTCTCGATCATGATGCCGATGAAGCGCTCGAACGAGCCCAGGATCGCGCGGTGCAGCATGACCGGGCGGTGCTTCTGGCCGTCCTCGGCGATGTAGGTGGCGTCCAGACGTTCGGGCAGGACATAGTCCAGCTGGATCGTGCCGCAGGTCCATTCGCGGCCGATGGCGTCCTTGACGATGAAGTCCAGCTTGGGCGCGTAGAAGGCGCCGTCGCCCTCGGTGACGACCGGCTCAGTTCCGGCGGCGCGGGCGGCTTCCAGCATCTGGGCCTCGGCCTTGTCCCAGAATTCCTCGGTGCCGGCGCGCAGCTCGGGGCGGGTGCCCAGGCTGATGTATTTGGTCTCCATGCCGAGGTCAGCGTGGACCGAATAGGCCAGCTTGATGAACTCGGCCGTCTCCTCGACGATCTGGTCCTCGCGGCAGAAGATGTGGGCGTCGTCCTGGGTGAAGCCGCGCACCCGCATCAGGCCGTGCAGCGAGCCCGACGGCTCATAGCGGTGGCAGGCGCCGAACTCGGCCATGCGCAGCGGCAGCTCGCGATAGGACCGCTGGCCCTGATCGAAGATCTGCACGTGGCCGGGGCAGTTCATCGGCTTGAGGCTGAGCGTCTCGCCCTCGACCGTTTCGCAGACGAACATATTGGCGCGGTACTTGTCCCAGTGGCCCGAGGCCTCCCAGAACTTGCGGTCCAGCACCTGCGGCGTCTTGACCTCGACGTATCCGGCGGCGTCCAGACGGCGGCGCATATAGGCCTCCAGCACGCGCCAAAGCACCCAGCCCTTGGGGTGCCAGAAGACCATGCCGCGGCCCTCTTCCTGCATGTGGAAGAGCTCCATGGCGCGGCCCAGCTTGCGGTGGTCGCGCTTCTCAGCCTCCTCGATGCGCAGCAGATAGGCGTCCAAATCTTCCTTGCTCGCCCACGCCGTGCCGTAGATGCGTTGAAGCTGGGCGCGGTTGGAATCGCCGCGCCAATAGGCGCCCGCCAGCTTGGTCAGCTTGAAGGCCTTGCCCACGAACTTGGTCGTCGGGAAGTGCGGCCCCCGGCACAGGTCGGCCCATTCGCCCTGTTTGTAGACGGTGATCGTTTCCGTCTCGGGCAGGTCGCGGATCAGTTCGGCCTTGTATGCCTCGCCGATCTTTTCGAAGTGGGCGATGGCCTCGTCGCGGTTCCAGACCTGACGCTCCAGCGGGGCGCCCCGGTCGATGATCTCGGCCATCTTCTTCTCGATCTTCGGGAAGTCGTCGGTTGAGAAGGGCTCGTCGCGGGCGAAGTCGTAATAGAAGCCGTCCTCGATGGCCGGGCCGATCGTGACCTGGGTGCCGGGGAACAGCTCCTGCACCGCCTGCGCCAGCACGTGGGCGGCGTCGTGGCGAATGGTCTCCAGCGCCTCGGCGTCGTCGCGCATCAGCAGGCGGAAGTCGCCGTTCCCGTCGATGACGCGGTCCAGGTCGCGCTGCTCGCCGTTCCAGACGACCAGGGCCGCCTTCTTGGCCAGGGAGGGCGAGATGGCGGCGGCCACGTCGCGGCCCGTCGAGCCGGCCGGATACTGACGCACGGCGCCGTCGGGGAATTTCAGTTCGATCATGACGGTCGTTCTTTTTCGGTCTTGGCGGGCGGGACGGGATCATAGCCCGAACCGCCGAAGGGATGGCATTTACAGAGGCGCCGCACGGTGAGCCATCCCCCCCGCACCGGACCGTGCTGGATCAGGGCGTCGCGCCCGTAATCCGAACAGGTCGGCATGAACCGGCACTGCTGGCCGATCAAGGGGGACAGCGTCAGCTTATAGCCCCGATGGGCCGCGCGGACGCTGCGTTCGTAGAGAGACATCGGTCCCTTCGCCGGGGGCTCTGTTTCGGGTTCGTCGCGCTTATCCCTCTTCACAGCAGGGGGATCAACCGACGCGCCGTTCAGGCCGCGCCGGCGAGGCGAGTTCGCGTATCGGTGTGGTGTTTGGCCAACGCCTGCTGCACCGCTTCCAGCGTCGCCTCCAGCGCCACCATGGTCGAGGCGTGGCGGGCGGGATAGTCGGCGACCTGTTTCAGGACGCGCAAGGCCTCGAAGCGGCCCTCGGGACCGTCGCCGCCGGATTTCAGCATGGCGGACATGGCGTCGCGCGCGGCCTCGATTTCTTGAACCGAGGCGCCGAGGATGTTTTCCCCGACCACGCCCGCCGCCGCCTGGCCCAGGGCGCAGGCCTTGACCGTCTGGGCGAAGTCGCCGACGCGGCCGTCGGCGTCCAACATCACGTCGACGATGGCCTTGGACCCGCACAGCTTTGCCACCCGCTCGGCCGTGCCTTCGGGCGCAGGCAGGCGCCCGCTGTGCGGCAGGTTGGCCGCCAGCGACAGGATGCGCGCGCTGTAGAGGTCGTCGATCACGGGATGAAGATAGGCCTTCAAGGGCGGAAGGTGAAGAGAGGTCGCGAACGCGACGCCTCTCCCTCCCCGTCCCGGGGAGGGACGGGGAGGGAGAAGTCGCGCGCTTATTTCATCCGCCCTGCAGCGACGACCACGTCCGCGCGGTCGGCGACGTTTCAGCCACGGCGGGGGAGGGCGCCTGACCCGGCTGCATCCGCGCGGCCAGCCAGCGCAG
>DJDA01000150.1 GCA_002430835.1 Brevundimonas sp. UBA5936 | reverse complement strand
GCCGCCGTGCGCCGGCGGCGGCTGCCTGCCGCCTCCGCCCCCTCCCTGCTGCGGCTCGGGCGGCGGCAATGTGAACGTCAACGTGAACGTCAATGCGAACGCCAGCGCCAACGCCTCGGCGCGCGCCTGGGCCGGATCGCGAGCCGGCTCGACGGTCATCGTCGCGGGCGGCGGCGGCGCCTACTTCAACGTCGACCAGCCCTATCCGACCACCATCCAGGGCCTGAACGTCCAGGGCGGGATGCAGTCGGTGCGCGTGCCCTTCACCGCCACGCGCCGCATCGAGAAGCAGGTCGTGCTGCAGGCCGTCTGCATCGACGATCGCAATGTGCCGCACCCCGCGTCCCAGGTGACGCCGGGCCGCGACGTCGCCAACAGCTATGACGGCGAACTGTATCGCTGCCTGGCGGGCACCAAGCTGCAATGGACCATCAGCGACGCCGAAGGCGCGCCGGGCGAGACCGTGGCCTGCAACAAGGGCGACGCCCTGTGGCACGGCGCGGGCGGGCGTCTGGAATGCCGTCCTGAACAGCAGGCGCGTCAGTGCAACGAGCGTTCGCTGTTGCGTCGCTACGGCGCCGGCGTGAAGGTGCTGAGCATGATGCGCGAAGAGACCTACACCGAGTATCGCGAGGAAATGGTCGAGGGCGCGGCGTCCACGGGCATGATCATGATGGACGGCGGGGTCGGCGGCCGGGTTTTCTGAACCGGCTGTTCAGCCTGGCGACAGGTGCAGACGCCTAAGGTCCAGGCATCGACTCTCCGTCGATAGGCCTAAACGACTGGGCCCCGTTCCTTGCGGAACGGGGCCCTTTCTTCGTCTGGAGCAGGCTTACTGCGCGGCGTTGGCCGAAACGACCTCGGCCTTCCACGCCGTATCCGGTTTCAGATACTGACGCGCAGCCGCCTGGATGTCGGCGGCGGTGAAGGATTCCAGATCGCTGATGTGCGTCTGGATCTGCTCCAGAGAGGCGGGCTTGGCGGCCAGATCCTCCAACTGGCCCAGCCAGTATTCGTTGCCGGCCTGGCTGCGGCGCAGGGACTCGATCACCGGCAGGCGGGCGCGGTTCAGCTCGTCCTCGCTGACCGGCTTGTCGCGCAGGTCGGCGATGATGGCGTCGACGGCGGTGAAGAAGGCGCCGAACTTGTCCGGGGCCGTGTCCGCCGTGATCGAGATGGAGCCGTAACCCGTGAACACGTCGGACGCCGAGGAACGGACGCCGGGTGAATAGGCCAGGGCCTGCTTCTCGCGGATTTCCTCGGTCACGCGCAGTTTCAGCACCTCGGCCAGGATGGCGGCCCGGCGCGACTCGGTGCGATCGTTGACCGCATCGGTGGTCGGCCAGGCGATGTAGGCTAGGCCCTGCTCGGCCGGACCGGCGTGGGTCAGGCGGATCGGCTGGGCCGTCGGCGCCGGGAAGCGGCGCTGATCCGAACCGGCCATCGGCTGGGCCGCCGGGGCGCGCGCGGGCAGGGAGGCGAAGGTCGAGGCGACCGAGGCGACCGCGTCCTCCACCTTGACGTCGCCGACCATGACGATGTCGATCGGGCCGGAGGCCAGACCCTGAACCACGCCCTGCTTCAGCTCATCTAGGGTGAAGGCGGCGATTTCTTCGAGCGAGGCCATGGATTCGCGCTTGTCGCCGCTGGCCAGCAGGCCGCTGGCCTGAAGGCTGAAGGCGCCGCTGGGCGTGGCCATCTGCTGGGCCATGAACTGCGGCAGGACGGCCTTGATCTGCTCGAACGGCGCCGGGCGCAGGCCCGGATCGGTCAGATAGGCGGCCAGCACCTGCATCTGCAGCTGCAGGTCGGCCGGGCGAGTGGCGCCCGACAGCTGATAGGCGTCGCCGTCGATGGCGAAGCCCGCGCCGTAGATCTTGCCGGTCAGGACGCGGTTCAGTTCGTCCGCCGTCAGCTTGCCCAGACCGCCCGCGGTGAAGACCATCGGGGCCAGGGACTCGGAGGTGAAGCGGTCGGTCGGCAGACCCATTTCGCCGATGCCGGTACGGACCGAGATCAGGATCTGCTGATCCTTGAAGGCCGTCGGCTTGACGGTCAGGCGCACGCCGTTGGGGAAGGTGACGACGGTGGCGCCGACGGCGGCGACTTCGGTGGTCGAGACCGGCGTGGCGGCGGCGCCGAAGTCAGCGTAGGGCCATGCCAGTTCCGCCTGGACGGCCGGAGCGGTCACGGGGGTGGCGCGGCTGGCTTCCAGCAGGGCGGTGACGCCCGCTTCGCCGCCCTCGATCGGTTCGGGGGTGACGACCAGGGCCAGGGGGCCCTGACCTTCAAAGGCGCGCTTGACCTCGGCGCTGACCTGCTCGGCCTTGAGATCCTTCACAGCGGCCTCGAACAGGGCGAGGTTGGCGGACGGGGCCGAGAAGACCTTGTCGTCGTTGGCGGCGCCCAGCAGGGCGTTGGCCAGGGCCGGGGTGCTGCGCGTCGCGGCCGCCTGGACGGCGTTTTCCAGCGCGGTGCGCGTATTGGCGATTTCGCGATCCAGTTCGATCTGCGAGACGCCGAACTGCACCAGGCGGCGCTGTTCCTGCTCGATGGTCTCCAGCGCGCGCTGGATGCCGCCGGGGTTGAAGGCGGCTGAGACGCTGCCGAGGTCCAGGGTCTTGAACAGAGTCCCCTGGCCGCCGCCCGCGCCGATGAAGGGCGGGTTGTCGGCGCGGGCCAGTTCGCCCAGGCGACGGTTCAGCACGGCCATGCCCAGGTTCTGCAGCAGGGCGTCGCGGCGCTGAGCGGCCGTGTCGGGATCGAGGTCGGGGTTGCGAATCCAGTTCAGCTGGACCGAGGACTGCACGCCCGGCTCCACCAGGATGCGGGTCTCGGGCTGGCGTGGGGCGACCTGTCCCAGATCGGGCTCGGGACCGTCGGCGGCCTTGGGCGTCCAGTCCGAGAAGGTCGCCCTGATCTTGGCTTCCATCTGATCGACGTCGAAGTCGCCGACCGCGATCATGGTGGCGCGTTCGGGGCGGTAATAGGCCTCGTAGAACTCGACGAAGCGCTCGCGCGGGGCGCTGCGGATGATGCTGAGATCGCCGATCGGCAGACGGTTCGACAGACGCTGGCCGGGCGCCAGAAGGGCGATCTGCGCCTTCAGCGAACGCAGGGCCGGGGTGTTGCGCAGGCGCTCTTCACCCTCGATCACGCCGCGCTCGGCGTCGATGTCCTCGGCCTTCATCAGAGCTTCGGAGACCTGTTCGCGCATGATCCGCAGCGAGGTGTCGACGGTCTCGTCGTTGGTGCGCGGCAGCTCCAGCGTATAGGCGGTCTGGTCGAAGCTGGTGAAGGCGTTGGTGTCGGCCCCAAAGGCCAGGCCCAGACGTTCCAGAATCCGCAGCAGTTCGTTCTCAGGCACGTTGGTCGTGCCGTTGAAGGCCATATGCTCCATGAAGTGGGCCAGACCCAGCTGGTCCTCGTTCTCCATCAGCGAGCCGGCCGCGATCCGCAGGCGCAGGGACGCCTGACCGGGCGGGGTGGCGTTCTTCATGATGGCGTAGCGCATGCCGTTGGGCAGGACGCCGAAACGCACGGCCGCATCGGCCGGAATGTCGCTGGCCGCCTGGGCCCAGGGGCTGGAGGGTTGGGCGTCCTGCGTTGCGGCGGCTGACGGCGGGGTCAGGGCGACGGCGGGAAGCGCGGCTCCGCCCATCAGGGCGAGGCTGGACGCGGCAAGCAGGAGCAGGCGGCGAGGGGATCGCATTCGGTAGTCTCCGCGACGTGCGAGCGGGCGGCCCCCGGGACTGATTGCGGCCCTGCACGTAAGACAGGCGCGAAGCTTCTTCAGCTCCGCGCCTGTTCACGGTGACAAACGAGCTTGACTACCTCAAGTTACCGAAAGTTAATTCGGGCGGGTGACGTAGAAGCTCGCCGTGTTGCCGACGGCGTTGGCGCCCGCGACGACGTTGCGGCCCCAGCCGTTGACGTTGGTCGTCGCCGTCGCCCGCACGTCGCCCATGTTGGTTTGGCTGTTGCGGACGTTCAGGTCGCCGCCGCAGGTCGAGCAGGCGAAGCCGGTGACGGCGTTGCCCGCCGCATTGGCCCCGACATAGGCGTCATAGCCGTTCTGACCCGTGAAGCCGGCGCTGGCGGTGACGCCGCCGGTGTTCATCTGGGTGTTGTCGATGCTGACATAGATGTCGTTGTTGCCAGCATGGACTTCATTGCCCACGGCCTCGGCCGTCGAATGGGCGGCGCCGAAGTCATAGGAGCTGAGTTCGGTGCGCGACAGCACCTCCGCCGCGTTCTGCTGATCCACATCCACGACCAGCGAACCGCCCTGATTATAGAAGGCGGCCTGGTTGGAGGCGGCGCGGCTGCGCGCGGCGATGTCCCAGGCGTTGCCCGCCCACACGCCCGTCCAGGCGGTGACGCCTGCGCCCGAGGCGTTCTGGCTGACCGCCAGGTTCTGGTGCGAGTTTGGCGTCGAGGTCGCCTGTACGGCGTTGGCCGATGCCTGGCTGCTGAAGACGGCCGGCGCCGGGGCGTAGGTGAAGCGGGCCTCGTTCTCGGCGTAGATTTCGCCGGTCGAGTTCTGATCGGTGCGGCCCGTGATGGCGCCGCGCTGCTCGCCCGTTCCGCTGGCGCCCAGGGCGACGGTGTTGCCGATGGCGTCGGCCGAGACGTGGCCGCCATAGTTCAGGCGAGCGCCGGTCTCCACGATCTGGCTGCGCGCCGTGACGTTGCCGTTCAGGTTCTGACCGGCGTCGACGTCGATGCCCGTGTTGACCGCGGTCCCGGCCAGATAGTTGCCGCGCGCCTGGGTCACGCTGTTCACATAACCCGTCTCGCCGCGCAGGGTCAGGGAGGTGTCCGCCACGGCGGCGCCCTGCATGTCCTGGGTCGAGCGGATGTCGGCGGCGCGGCCGTCGGCGCCGCCGGACAGGGCGTTGCCCATGGCGGCGTTCGACACGGCGACGTTGTCGCTGACGTTGACGACGTTCAGGCGTTGGCCGCTGATGACGTCGCCCAGGTTGAGCTGTTCATTCAGGACCAGACCACGATCCTGGGCGGAAGCCTCAGCGGCCGCCGCTACGCACAGCGCTGTCGCGGCGATCGTGCCAGCGAGACGGGTCGGCGCGAGTTTGGCCATTGTTCGTGTCCGTATTTGCGTAAGCAGGATAGTAGCCGCCGGTGGCGCCGACCGGGCTGTCGCCCAGCGGGTCATTGGCGGGGTTGAGGCAGATTTCCGGGCCGGGGGCGCCGTAGAGGTTGGCCATGAACTCGACCGTGGCGCGTTCGACCAGGGCGCGGACCGCCAACTGGACCGGCTCCAGGCCGCTGGTGCCGGCCGAGATGTCGAAGACGTTGCCGTTCAGGAAGTCGAAGACGCCCGCCGACACTTCACGGCCGACGATCTGCTTCTGATAGGAGACGACGTCCACGACCTCGAGGGTGGTGGTCTGCACCAGGCGCAGGTCGATCGCGACGTTCATCACGAACACCTTGCCGGTCAGCAGGCCTGAGCCGCCGTTCTCGCCCACTTCACCGCCGGCGATGTCGAAGCCGCCCGAGCGGATGTTGTAGTTCACCTCGGTGATGCCGCCGACCACATAGAAGTCGGAGCCCGGCACCTGACCGGCCAGGATGCGGCGGAAGGCGGCGTCCTGGGGCGCGCCGTTCGGCTGGTCGTCGCCGATCAGCTTGTTGTTGGCGTAGCGCAGCTCCAGCTCGGACACCGAGGTGTCGTAGCGCTCGACGATGCGGGCGCCGGCCTTCGCCAGGGCGGTGTTGGCCATCAGGGACGCGCCCTGGGTGATCTGGCGACCGCCGTCCGAAGAGATGGAGCCGGTGTAGTCGCTGATCCGGCCCACAGCCATGCGCGGCGAGGGAAGGTTGTAGCGGCGCGCATAGTCGGCCAGGCAATACAGCGCGGTCGAATAGGGCGTCGGGTTCGACGTAACCGGCGCATTGCCGATCGGCTTGGCGTACTGGCCCGAGGGACCGGCCGAGGTGGCGCAGCCGCTCAGCAGAGCAGCGGCGGCGGCGACGCAGCCGAAGGCGCGCACGGGCGAGCGACGGATGGCGGTGATGTTCATGGACGGGGCCCGTTCAGGGTGGTGCCGGCGTTGATGTTGCCGTTGTTGGTCTGGTTGGAGTTGACGACGACCGTGTTGCGGTTGCCCTGGACGACCACATTCAGGTTGTTGCCGATGGCGGTAGAGCCGCCGATGTTGGTTCCGCCGCCCGATCCGACGCCGCCGCTGAAGTGGCTGGACGAAGAGCTGCTGCCGCTGCGCGAGTAGGCGCTGCCGTTCTTCTGAATGATGCCGTCGACAACCAGGCGGTTGCCGTTGGCGTCGCGGGTCGTGCCGCGGCTGGCCTGGGCGGTGGTGTAGCGCGAGGCGCCGTAGCCGGCCTGGAACTGGCCCGCTCCGGCCGAGCCGGTCGACTGCGCGGCGGCCGAACCGGCGGGCAGGACCGCCAGCACGGCGGCGGCCGCTACGGTCATGAGTGTCAGGCTATGAGACGGCATAAGGCGCTCCCGAGAACTTCTGGAACGGCTCACGCAATGACCGTGCCATACGGTTTCAGTGTCGTATTGGCGCAAAACGGCGTCTTGAGATCGGATGCGACTGGCCCCATCAAGGGCGAATGTCCCAATCTGACGCCCGTTCGCCGCGGCCGCCGCGCGAAAAGATCTTCAACGCGCCCTTCCTGCCTCTGCTGATCGCAGCATCCATGCCGGTGCTCTTCTATCTGCAGGAGCGGCTTCCCGATCAGGGACTCTCCATGGCCTTCGTCCCGGCGGAGCTGTGGCGCGGACAGTGGACGGGCCTGTTCACCTCCATGCTGCTGCACGGCGGCTGGGCCCATGTGACGATGAACGCCGTCGGCGCCCTGGCTTTCGGCGCGCCCGTGGGGCGGCTGATGGAGCGCGGGCCGGGGCCGCTGGTCTTTATTCTCTTCTATATAGCGGCGGGCGCCGTGGCGGCGCTGGGCTATGGGCTGGTGCATCCGAACAGCATGGCGCCGCTGGTCGGGGCTTCTGGGGCTGTCTTCGGCCTGATCGGCGCAGCGACCCGGTTGATGGGCGGCCATGGGCGCGTCCTGCCGCTGTTCCATCCGATGGTTCTGAAAGCGTCCGCTGCGTGGATGGCCGTGAATCTCATTGTGGGCCTGATCGGCCTAGCGCCCGGCGCGGACGGCGCTCGCATCGCCTGGGAGGCGCACGCCGTCGGCTTCCTGTTCGGCATCCTCGCCATCGGCCCCATCGGCGGGTGGTTCGCCGCGCGCCGTGATTTGCCTATCGGCGGCGTCTGAGCGAACCTGTCCGCCTTGCGGCCGGTCCGCGACGCCCGCGGACGACGGCCTGCCCATAAGGAGGAAGTCGCCATGCTGGTCGCCGAGATTCTCAAGGGCAAGGGAGACGCCGTCTTCACCCTGGCGCCGGACGCCTCTCTGAGTGAGGCCTGCGCCGAACTGGAGCGCCGTCAGGTCGGAGCGCTGATCGTATGCAAAGACGCAAGCGTGGTCGGCGTCCTGTCCGAACGCGACATCGTCCGCGCCATCTCCCGCGACGGCCCCGAGGCGCTGAAGCGTCCCGTCTCCCATTATATGACGAGCGAAGTGGTCTTCGCCGATCCGGCCGAAACGGTCGAGGCGCTGATGGCGCGCATGACCGACCGCCGAATCCGCCATCTGCCCGTCTTGCTGGACAAGCGGCTGGCCGGCGTCGTCTCCATCGGAGACGTGGTCAAATGCCAGATCGCCCAGGCCACGCAGGAAGCTGAGAGCCTGCGCACCTATATAGCGGCGGGGTAGGGCGGCCCCGTCCTGTGCATAAGCGCCCGTTCTGTGGATAGATCGGGAAAGCCGCTTTTGCCTATTGCCACCCGCAAGGAGCGGACGTATATCGCCGCCTCGCTCGGAGACGGGCTGGCCCGACGGGCTTCGGAGACGGTGTTTTCGGGGTTTTGATTGGGGCAAGGGTTTGAAAAAGCTTCTTGCTTCGGTTGGTTGGATCGGTTAGTTTCCGCGCTTCAATCGAATCGCTGGATTGAGTTGAGGGATAGCCTCTCGGTTTTCCCGGCGGTTTACTGCGGCCTTCGAAGCTTCGGTTTCGGAAAAAGCAGAAAGGCTGAAAAGCC
>DJDA01000149.1 GCA_002430835.1 Brevundimonas sp. UBA5936 | reverse complement strand
CGTCCTGCGCCAGCGCCTCGGCGTCGCCGAACAGCTCGGACCAGGCCAGGGTGCCGTGCTGCCGCTGGGCCAGGGCCAGCATGGGCACCACGCCCGGCGCCCCGGTCGAGCGCCCGCTCAACACCGCATCCCCGAACGCCAGAGGCTTGCCGTTCTCATAGAAGAGCTCGGGCGTGGCGGCGGCCGGCGCGGTCTCGCGCCCGTCATAGACGGTGACGGCGCCGCTTTCGGCGTCATAGAACATCATGAAGGCGCCGCCGCCCAGGCCCGAAGACTGCGGCTCGGTCAGGCCCAGCACCGCCTGGATCGCCACCGCCGCGTCCACGGCCGAACCGCCGCGCGCCAGCACCTTCATCCCCGCCTCGACCGCCAGCGGATTGGCCGCCGACACGAACGGCCCTCTGGCGACGGACGCTTGCGCCCCGATCGGCGCCTCAGCCGGAACCGGCGCCGCCTCGGCCTGAATCCCTTCCGTCGTCGTCGCGCAGCCCGTCAGCAACAGGGCCGCAAGCGCCGTCCCGGCTGTGAGAGAGGAAATCCTGCGCGCAGGACGCAGATGGGGGAAGGAAAAGGCGCGCACTCAAGCACTCCGGGACATTACAGGGAGGCTTTATGCCTAGGCCCGCAGGCCCCCGAGGCCAACCCCGCATTTTCTCAAGATTTTCTGAGAAAACCTGCTTGCCAGCCCGAAGGCGACCCGCTAGATACCCGGCCCTGCCCGCAAGGCAGTGCGCACCCGTAGCTCAGCTGGATAGAGCACCAGACTACGAATCTGGGGGTCAGGAGTTCGAATCTCTTCGGGTGCGCCATCTCTCCTTACATCGTGATGAGACGACAGAGCGGGCGTAAGATGCGCCGTCTGCTTAACTTGGGCGGCGACGCACCCTTTGCGCGACCGACGCCTCCACAGCCAAGTTAATATAAAATCAACGTTTCTGCGCCTTGGCAGGAACGACCGTTGCATTGTGGCCGTTTCTTGTCCCGGAGGAACGCCTGAGATGGTGCGGGAGAGGGATGGAAGCCGGACCGCCGGAGGTGGTGGGTCGAGCCTGCCCGCAAGGGCATGGTGACGCGCGCGGTCAGCGTGCGCCGTTCCGTAACTGCGCCGGCCGATCTGGCCGCCCTGCGCAACCTCGCCTCCATCACCCGACTGAGCGATGAAGAGCGCGCCCTAGTTCGACGGCTGTGCATGTTTCAGGAAGCGGTGCCCGCAGGTCAGCCCTTCGATCCTGATGGCCGGGCCGCCTCCCCGCGCCTGATCCTCAGCGGATGGGCGTGTCGCCAACGCATCCTGGCCGACGGCCAGCGCCAGATCTTCGGCTTCCTGCTGCCCGGAGATTCCGTAGGGCTGAGCCTTGATCCGCGTCCGCTGGACGAGACGACCATCATCGCCCTGACGCGGGTCGAATATGTCGACGCCCTGATGCTGCGTGAGATACTAGCGCTTCAAGACCCGCGCCACGACCGGTTGCGCCGCGCCCTGGCGACATCGCGCCGATACGAGGAAACCTGCCTGCTGAACCATGTGGTGCGGCTGGGCCGGCAATCCGCACAGGCGCGTCTGGCCCATCTGTTGCTGGAATTGCGCGACCGACTGCAACGCGCCGGCCTGTGCACCAGCGACCGCCTGCACCTGCCGCTGACGCAGGAGACGCTGGCCGACGCCCTGGGCCTGAGCCTGGTCCATGTCAGCCGAACCCTGGGCCAGATGCGGCGCGGGCGGCTGATCGCCATGCAGAGCGGCTGGGTCACCCTTCTGGACGAGGCCTATCTGCGCGCCGCCAGCGACTATGGCGTCGACGACCACGCCCTTCACTGAAACCAGAACGAAAAGAGAGCGAGCGTCATGAGCCCCCACCGACAACCCTCTCGGCCCCGCCCGCCTCTCTCGTCGTATCGACCACGGCCCAGATCCGCGCTGCGGCTGATCGGCGCCTCGGTCGCCGCAGCGGCCTTGCTGGCCCCCGGCGCCGCCCTGGCTCAGGACGAGGAACTGGCGGCGCGGGTCGCGCGGCTGGAGGCCCTGGTCATCGAGCAGCAACGCCGGATCGAGGCGCAGGAAGCCTTGTTGAACGAACGCGCCGCCATGGCGCCCCCGTCCGTCGATTCGCGCTGGCAGGTGCAGACCGACGCTTCAGGCCGGGCGGTCTTCGCGGATCGCACCCTGAACCAGTTGCGCGCCGGCCAGCAGGTCGCCAGCTCCATCGCGCCCAATGGTCCGTCCCAACCGACCCTGCCCCCCAGCGAGGCCGCGCCGCCGCCCGCGCCCGAGGTACGACGCGAACAGCTAGCCGCCATTCCCGAAGGCATCGCCGTGTTGAGCCAGCCGGGCAAGTTCACCCTGGACGTCTCGACTGAATACACGCGCTCCAGCGCCAACCGCCTGGTGTTCCGCGGCATCGAGATCGTGCCCGGCGTGCAGATCGGGGTGATCGAGGCCAATGAGGCCGATCGCGACACCGGCGTCGTCACCCTGGCCGGGAAATACGGCATCGGGTCACGCATGGAAGCGGAACTGCGCGTGCCCTACGTCTGGCGCAACGACACCATCACCACCGTGCAGCAGCGCGACGAGGCGGTGACGCGCACCATCGACCTCAGCGGCGACGGCGTCGGCGACGTCGAGGCGGCCCTGCGTTATCAGATTAACGGCGGCGAGCGCGGCCGCCCCATCTTCATCGCCGGTCTGAGGGTCAAGAGCGACACGGGCGAAGGCCCCTTCGACATCGATCGCGACGAATTCGGCGTCGCCACGCGCCTGGCGACCGGGTCGGGCTTCTGGGGCGTCGAGCCCAGCATCAGCTTCCTGTACCCCAGCGATCCGGCGGTCATTTTCGGCAGCCTGAGCTACTTCGCCCACCTGCCGCGCGACATCAACAAGACCGAGGGCGAGATCCGCATCGGCGAAGTCGATCCGGGCGACGCCATCGGCCTGTCCATCGGTTTCGGCTTCTCGCTGAACCCGCGCTTCTCCTTCTCGCTGGGCTATAAGCACAACTACATTCGCCCCACGAAGAGCGAGTTGAACAACATCACGGAGGAATCCGATGAGCTTCAGGTCGGCGCCCTGCAGTTCGGCATGTCCTACCTGCTGAACGACCGCTACAGCCTGAACGGCAATTTCGAGTTCGGCGTGACCGAGGATGCGCCGGACATGCGCTTCATCCTGCGCCTGCCAATCGTCTTCTGACATGAAGAAGGGGCCGCCCGACGGCGGCCCCTGAGAGACTCGAACGCTGCGTCCTAGAAGCCGCCCGCGCTCCTGAGTCCGGCCCAGTCGATGTCGCGGGCGATGTTCGATCCGTAGTTGTGCATCTGGCTGTTGGTCTGGATCGTCGCCAGATCAGGCAGGACCAGATTCAGCTCCATGTCCTGACGGATGTTGCGATTGTCGGCGTTGTTGATGATCAGGTTCTGCAACTGGCTGGTCGTGATGTTGTGCAGGATCGCCGTCGCGCCCGAGCCGTCTACCACCGCCACCCCGCCGGTGTTGTTCAAGCCGCGAAGGTCGATGCCGCCCGCCACCAGGCCGGCCATGGCGCCCGCCAGATCGGCCACGCCGGGGACGTTGTGCTGCACCTGCTGGCTTACCGGGCCGGTCGGCGTCCAGGTCAGTTGCGTCTGCAGGGCCAGCTGATCGTTGACATAGGAACGGACCACGACGCCGAAGCCGAAGGTGAAGCCGCCCGCCGTCATGAAGCCGCCTCGCGCCTCGGACATGTCCGCGTCCGTCATGACCTGAGGCCCGCTCATGACCACGTGCGGCTGCACGGCCGGCGCCGAGGCCTGCGGCAGCGGGATCGCGAAGGGCTCCTGCGAGGCGTCGCCGACAAGCTCGGCGGCGAAGGCGATGGATTCGGCCGAGACCGGCGCCGCGAGGCTGACCGGCGCCAGACAGGTCATGACGAGCAGAATGCTTGAACGCGCGCGTCTCATGGTCGTCACCTCAGATAAGGATCGAGGGAGAAACGCGTCGTCACTTGATACAGCGGCGGCAACTCCCGCGTCAGTTCGGCCAAGGACATGGGTTGAAGCGCCTGCCCCGGTCGCGACCGGTTCCAGACGCGCCACTCTTCGGCGTCGTTGAAAGTGTCCGCCGGTTGACGGACGACGAAAGCGACCCCGTTCCACATCTCGGTGAACTGGTCGCGCGAATAGATCTTCAGTCCCAGGGCCGGGTCGCCGACCAGAACATGGCCCGCGTCATCGCCCTTGAAGACCACGAAATGCTTGTAGCCGGCCGTGTCGATCATCACGATGGCCGGGGCGTTCATCTCGATCAGCTCGTCGAGGCTGAGCCGGAAGCCATCGGCGGGATAACCGCGCGCGTCGAGATATCGCTTCATGTCCAGCAGGGAGAAGCCGACACGGCGAATGGTCTCCTGGTCGCCGTCGGCGAACATGGCGCGAAACACCTGAGCCTCGCCGACGTCACGGCCGTAGTGGTGGCGCAAAAGGGTGGCCAGGGCCGCCGACCCGCAGCTGAAGTCATACTGCTGGCGCACCACGGTGCGGAACGGCAGGTCGCGATAGCTGACCACCTTCACCCGAGCGGCGGCCGGACCGTTGTTCAACAGGATCTCGGCCTGGGCCGAAGCCGCAGACAGGGCCGGCAGACCCGCCACGGCGGCCAGCCCCAGGTTGAGCAGAAGCCGGGCGGACGAGCGTGTCACGGGTTCGGAGCCGTCGTCACGATATTGATCGTGATCGCGCCTTGCAGGTTGTTGTTGTTGCCGCTGTTCATGACGAAATTGCCGACGCCGTTGAAGCCGGAAAAGGCATTGGCGTCGATGCGCATGCCGCCCGTCGTCACCGTATTGGCGTTGACGCTGTTGCCGCTGTTGGTCGCCTGCAGCAGCTGATCGCTGGCGATAACGACAGACGACGCGCCCTGACGGCCGTGCAGCGCATCAAGCTCGTCAACCGCCAGCGACCGCGGCCCTGTGGCGGCGGTTGGAGCGTCGGCGACGGCCGGAGCGATAATGATGAAAGGCGGAGGGGGCGTCGGCGGAGAGGCCGAATTCGGATCGGCCGCCCCCAGCAACGCCAGGGTCGACAGAATGCTGAGCATGGTTCCCTCCCAGGAAAGAAGTTCGGCGGCCGGAGAACCGGCCGCCGAAAAACGAAGGCCTAGTTGCCGCCGCCGTTGCCGAAGGTGATGTTGGCGTTGGCGCTGATCGCCGTGGCCGCCTGACCAACCGACGCCATGCCGGTGTTGTTGCTCACCGTCTGGATGCCGGCGAAGCCTGCGAAGGCGCCGCCGCTCTGGTTGATGTTGCCGGTACGGATCCGCGCGTTTTGCGGGCCTTGGCCGTCTTCCGACATGTCGAAGCTCAGGTCGCTGACGTTGGCGCTGAGTTCCTGCATGTTGAGGGAGACACGGATGTCGCCGATGTTGGTGGAGTTGTCGTTGCCCGAGTCATTCACCGAATTGTCGTTGAAGGAGTCAGAGACCCCCAACTCCAGGTTGGTGTTGACCGAGTTGTCCGTATTGGTCGACGCATCGGTGTTGAACGAGTCGGAGATGCCGACTTCGGTGTTCGTCGAATTGTCCGAGTTGTCGTTGAACGAATCCGAGACGCCCAACTCCAGGTTGGTGTTGGTGGAGTTGTCCGAATTGTCGTTCAGCGAGTCCGAGATGCCCACGTCCAGATCGGTGGAGTTGTCCGAGTTGTCGTTGAACGAATCCGCGACGCCCAGATCCACATCGGTGCTGTTGCCGCCGCTGTTGTAGGAATCGGTCGCCGTGGTGTTGCCGCCGACCGGGCCGTTCGGACCGTTCGAGGACTGAGCCTGAGCCATGCCCGCAAAAGCCAGAGCCCCAGCCAGGACCGCAGCAGACGTCATTAGTTTGGCACGCATTTCCTTGCCTCCAATCAAAGGTGATTAAGGAGGCTCCTCCACCTCCGAAGGCCGAAATCGTCGGATGACACGGGTCGTTCCCCTTAAGAGAACCCCTGATTTTCCTCGATAATTCGCACATTCCCGCCATCTTGCGGGAGAGAATCCGATCAAATGGAGTGGGGCCATGCGATCAGGACGCCCTGCATCCTGTCATTTGATCAAAGGGCCACCCAGAATAAAGTTGGCGAAGTCGTGACTTTTTTAAGGCGAAGACGCCGTAACGGTTCGCGCCGCCCGCTCAACGGCTCCCGTGGCGCAATCGCTCCGGCCGTGCTACGCGCGCCGAACCATGACGACGCCCCCTATCGAACGCATCCGCAACTTTTCGGTGGTCGCCCACATCGACCACGGCAAGTCGACCCTGTCCGACCGCCTGATCCAGTTCACGGGCGGCCTGACCGCGCGCGAAATGTCGGAACAGGTTCTTGATAATATGGATATCGAGAAGGAGCGCGGCATCACCATCAAGGCGCAGACCGTGCGCCTGAACTACAAGGCCAAGGACGGCGAGACCTACGTCCTGAACCTGATGGACACGCCGGGGCACGTCGACTTCGCCTATGAGGTGTCGCGTTCGCTGGCCGCGTGCGAAGGCTCGATCCTGGTGGTGGACGCCTCGCAGGGCGTCGAGGCCCAGACCCTGGCCAACGTCTATCAGGCGATCGACAACAACCACGAGATCGTCCCGGTCCTCAACAAGATCGACCTGCCCGCCGCCGAGCCGGACCGGGTGCGGGCCCAGATCGAGGACGTCATCGGTATCGACGCCTCGGAGGCCGTCATGTGCTCGGCCAAGTCGGGCATCGGCATCGAGGACGTGCTGGAGGCCATCGTCGCCCGCCTGCCGGCGCCCAAGGGCGACGTCAACGCCCCGCTGAAGGCCATGCTGGTCGACGCCTGGTACGACCCCTACCTGGGCGTGGTGCTGCTGGTGCGTGTCTTCGACGGCGTGCTGAAGGCCGGCATGCGCGTGAAGATGATGCAGACCGGCTCGTCGCACCTGGTCGACCGCGTCGGCGTCTTCCTGCCCAAGAACACCCCGGTCGATCAACTCGGCCCCGGCGAGGTCGGCTTCATCACCGCCCAGATCAAGGAAGTCGCCCACGCCGCCGTCGGCGACACCATCACCGACGAGAAGAAGCCCACGGCCGAAGCGCTGAAGGGCTTCAAGGACGTGCAGTCGGTGGTCTTCTGCGGCCTGTTCCCGGTCGACGCCGCCGACTTTGAAGACCTGCGCGCCGCCATCGGCAAGCTGCGCCTCAACGACGCCAGCTTCACCTATGAGATGGAATCCTCGGCCGCCCTCGGCTTCGGCTTCCGCTGCGGCTTCCTGGGCCTGCTGCACCTGGAGATCATCCAGGAGCGCCTGAGCCGCGAGTTCAACCTGGACCTGATCGCGACGGCCCCCTCGGTCGTCTACAAGATCGGCCTGCGCGACGGGACCGAGATCGACCTGCACAACCCGGCAGATCTGCCGGACGTCATGCAGATCGAGACCATCAGCGAGCCGTGGATCAAGGCCACCATCCTGACCCCCGACGAATACCTCGGCGGCGTGATCAAACTGTGCCAGGACCGTCGCGGCAGCCAGATCGAGCTGTCCTACGTCGGCAGCCGCGCCCTGGTCGTCTATGAGCTGCCGCTGAACGAAGTGGTGTTCGACTTCTACGATCGCCTGAAGTCGATCTCGAAGGGCTACGCCTCGTTCGACTATGAGATCACCGACTACAAGGTCGGCGACCTGGTGAAGATGTCGATCCTGGTCAACGCCGAGCCGGTGGACGCCCTCAGCATGCTGGTCCACCGCGCCCGCGCCGAAACGCGCGGCCGCGGCATGGTGGAGAAGATGAAGGAGCTGATCCCGCCCCACATGTTCACCATCCCGATCCAGGCGGCCATCGGCGGCAAGATCATCGCCCGCGAAACCGTCCGCGCCCTGCGCAAGGACGTGACCAGCAAGTGCTACGGCGGCGACGCCACCCGCAAGAAGAAGTTGCTGGAGAAGCAGAAGGCCGGCAAGAAGCGCATGCGCCAGTTCGGCAAGGTGGAGATCCCGCAGGAAGCCTTCATCGCCGCCCTGAAGATGGACGAGGATTGAGGAAAGAGCCCCCCTTCCGGCTTTGAGCGAGCCTACACGACGGCCCGCTGAATCGCCTCGTACTCGCCGAATGGCCTCAACTGATCGGCGAGCGCGCGCTTGAACGCAGGGCGGGCCTCGGCGCGCGTGACATAGGCGGCTAGCGCAGGGAAGCTAGCGACGATGTCCGTGTGACGCAGGTCCCGCAGCACGTGCGCCATCAGGATGTCCGCCGCACTGAAGCGGTCGTTGGCGAACCAACGCCGATCCCCCAGTGCGTCCTGCAGGTCGCTCAACCGCCCGCGCAAGGCGGCCTCCACCTCTGGGCGGCGCTCCTTCGCCCAAGCCTTGTCGGCATTGAAAAAATCGATCCCGGCCAGTTCGGCGACAAGAGGTTCGACGCTGTTCATGGCGGCGAAGAGCCATGTCATGACCATCGCACGTCCAGCGAGGTCGTCAGGCATGAGTTCAGACGAATTCTGCGCGATCCACAAAACAATGGCCCCGCTCTCAAACATCTGCACCGTGCCGTCGCTGTAAGCGGGAACCTGACCGAAAGGCTGCAGGGATCGGTATGCGGGCGTTGACTGGTCTTCAAACCCAATCAGCCGATCATCATACCCGAGGCCCGCCTCCTCCAGCGCCCAGCGAACGCGGATGTCGCGGACTGAGCCCTGAGCGAAGTCAGGCACCCACTTAAACGCCGTGACCTGGATCATGGGATGCTCCTTCAGCTTGTCCGGACGCTCTCGACGTCGCCGCCTCGCATTGATATAAAGTTTGATATCAACATAATTTCAGTCATGTCAAATCCACCGACTGCCTTTTCTCAAACACTGCATATTCGAGATCATTGCCTTTGCTTGCACGCCCAGCGCGCTGCGCGGGCCCTGTCCCGACGGTTCGACGAGGCGTTTCGGCCTTATGGGATCACTAGCGGCCAGTTCTCGCTGATGAACGGACTGAACAGGCCCGAACCGCCGACGATCGGCGCCGTGGCCGAACTGCTGGCGATGGACCGCTCAACCGTGACCGCGAATTTGAAACCGTTGGAGCGGGCTGGCCTGGTCACCATAGCGGTAGACGAGAAAGACCGGCGCGGACGGCGGGTTGCCTTGACCGACGCAGGCCGAAACGCGCTCGGCAAGGCGACGCCGGTCTGGATCCAGGAACATGCAGCCCTTGAAAGCGAGATCGGCGACGGCGCCGCGCTAAGGGCGTTGCTGAAGCTTGCCACAACTTAGGCAGCCGGCTTGGGGCAGGCCGGGCGCGCTGAAGATGAAGAATTATCCATATAACAATGTGTCGCGTTGCAGCGGCGGCGTGCGCGGTTAAGGTCCGCCTCAACATGATCCTTTGGGGACTGAAATCATCATGCGCCTTGCCGCCTCTTCCGTCGCGCTCGCCGCCCTGCTGGCCGTGAGCACGCCCGTTCTCGCCGCGCCTGCGGCCGCCGCCTCCGCTGCGACAACGACCCAGGCCGAGCCCCTGCGCGGCGCGCCGGTGTCGGAGCTGATCGCCCGCGTCGACATTCCGTGGAAGCGCTTCCAGCTCGACAACGGCCTGACCGTCCTGGTGCACGAGGACCGCAAGGCGCCGGTGGTGGCGGTGTCGGTCTGGTACAATGTGGGATCGAAGGACGAGCCCAAGGGCTCGACCGGCTTTGCGCACCTGTTCGAGCACCTGATGTTCGGCGGGTCGGAGAACTCGCCCTCCAGCCACATCCAGACGATGAACGCCGCCGGCGCGACCAGCCTGAACGGCACGACCTGGTTCGACCGCACCAACTATTTCCAGACGGTGCCGACCCCGGCGCTGGACTACACCCTGTATCTGGAATCCGACCGCATGGGCTATCTGCTGGGCCAGGTCAGCCAGGAGGTCTTGGACCTGCAGCGCGGCGTCGTTCAGAACGAGAAGCGCCAGGGCGACAACCAGCCCTACGGCATGACCTATTACGCCACGCTGGAAGCCCTGTTCCCCGAGGGGCACCCCTATCGCCACTCGACCATCGGTTCGATGGCCGATCTGGACTCGGCCAGCATGGAGACGGTGCGCGACTGGTTCCGTGAGAACTACGGCCCCAACAACGCCGTCCTGGTCCTGTCGGGCGACATCGACGAGGCCAAGGCCCGCGAGCTGACTGAGAAGTATTTCGGCGCCATCGCGCGCGGACCGGTCAACACCCCGGCGGCGGCGCCCGTGCCGACCCTGGCGGCGCCGGTCGAACAGGTGCTGCACGACCGCGTGGCCCAGACCCGCATCAGCCGCACCTGGGCCGTGCCGGGCCTGGGCGATCCGGACTCGGTGCCGCTGAGCGTCGGCGCCTCGGTGCTGGGCGGACTGGCCAGCTCGCGCCTGGACAATGTGCTGGTGCGCGACGAGCAGACGGCCTCCAGCGTCTCGGCCTCGAACCAGACCTTCCAGCGGCTCGGCATGTTCAGCTATTCCGCCATGGTCAAGCCGGGCGCCGATGCGGACGCCGTGGCCCAGCGCATGGACGCCGTGCTGGCGGACCTGATCGCCAACGGCCCGACCCAGGACGAGATCAACCGCGTGGTGACGCGCTACGCCTCGCAGCGCATCCAGGGACTGGAGACCGCCAACGGCAAGGCCTCGGTCCTAGCCGAGGGGCAGCTCTATTCGAACGATCCGGACTTCTACAAGAAGGAGCTGGCGGCCTACGCCGCCGTGACCCCGGCCCAGGTCCAGGCCGCCCTGCGCAAGTGGCTGAGCCGCCCCGTCTACAGCCAGATCGTTATGCCGGGCGAGCGCGAGGCCTATGCCGAGGCCGCGGCAGCCCCATCGGGCGCGACGCCGGTTCCGGCCGCGCCGATCCAGCGCGTGGCTCGCGACGCCGCCCCGGCCATCGGCCAGGTGTCCAACGTCGACTTCCCGGCGGTGGAGCGCGCGGCCCTGTCGAACGGGATCGAGATCGTCTACGCCCGCTCGACCACCGTGCCGGTGACGCGCGTGGCGCTGGAGTTCGACGCCGGGGTCGCGGCCGACCGCGCCGACCGCCTGGGCGCCCACACCCTGATGCTCAGCGTCATGCAAGAAGGCACGACGACGCGCGACTCCAAGGCCCTGGCCGAGGCGCAGGAGCGCCTGGGCGCCAGCGTCTCCGTCGGCTCGTCGATGGATCGCACCATCGCCAGCCTGTCGGCGGTGACGACCAATCTGCAGCCGTCGCTGACCCTGCTGTCGGACGTGGTGCGCAACCCGGCCTTCGCTCCGGCCGAGATCGAGCGCCTGCGCGCCACGCGCCTGGCTGGTCTGGCCAATGAGAAGACCCAGCCCGCCGCCATCGCCGGCCGCGCCCTGCCGCCGCTGATCTATGGCGAGGGGCACCCCTACGGCCGTTCGTTCGGCGGCACGGGCGACGAGGCGGTGATCCGCGGCCTGTCGCGCGACGATCTGGCGGCCGAGCACGCCCGCTGGATCCGTCCGGACAACGCCCAGCTGTTCGTGGTGTCGGACCTTTCGCTGGCCGAGCTGAAGCCGCAGCTGGAAGCCGCCCTCGGCGACTGGCGCGCCCCGGCGACGGCCAAGGGCGCCAAGGCCTTCGACGCCGCCCTGCCGCAGACCTCGGCGCGGGTGGTGCTGATCGACCGGCCGCAGTCGCCGCAGTCGCTGATCTACGGCGGCCAGGTGCTGCCGGTGTCGGGGACCGACGACATCCTGACCCTGACCACGGCCAATACGGTGCTGGGCACGGACTTCCTGTCGCGCATCAACGCCGATCTGCGCGAGACCAAGGGCTGGTCCTACGGCGTGCGCGGCACGATCAGCCAGTTGGAGAACCGCGCGCCCTATATCGTCAACGCCCCGGTCCAGGCCGACCGCACGGGCGAGTCGATCGCCGCCCTGGTCAGCCAGTACGACCGTTTCCTGGGCGCCGAGGGCGTGACGGCGCAGGAGCGCGAGCGCACCGTCCTGGGCCGCACCCGCGCCCTGTCGGGCAGCTATGAGACCTCGTATCAGGTGCTGGGCGCCCTGCAGTCGAACGCCCTGTACGGCCGTGCGGACGACTATCCCGAGACGCTGGCGGGCCGCATCAACGCCCTGACCGCGCAGGAGATGGACGCCGCCGCCCGCGCCGCCATCAAGCCGTCCAGCTTCGTCTGGGTGGTGGTCGGCGACGCCTCGGTCGTCAAGCCGCAGCTGGACGCCCTGGGCCTGCCGGTCGAGGTGCGCGCCGCCGAGGCGCCGAAGCCGGCTCAGTAAGCCGCTTCGATCCCGTCTGAAGCGACGACGGCCGGCGAGGGCGACCTCGCCGGCCGTTTTCGTTCTATCGCTTTCTGAAGCGGGCGGCGTCGGCGGCCAGGCCGGCGCCCCAGTCGGTGGTCGGGTGATCGGCCTCGGCGTGGAACGGCAGCTCGCCGGCGACGCCGCGAATCGCCAGCGCCAGAGGCAGGGCGTAGTGAGCCATGAGACGCAGCGGCTTACGGCGCTTGTCCGTCACGTCCCAACCCAGGGCCTCGAAGGCCTCGGCCAGATCGGCGCCGGACAGACGGTGGATGTCGTCCCAATCGCCGGGCCGCTCAACAGCCTCAGCCGTTTCGACGGTCAGGCCGAACAGGGCCTGGGTCAGGGCGTCGATCTCGGGGAATTCGTCGCGGGCGTCGGGATCGGCGTAGCGCGGCTTCATCAGCGCCTTCAGTTCCAGATCATCGACGCCGGGCAGGTCGATCAGGCGGCGCAGGGGCGTTTGGGTCATGGCTCGCTGTAGCATGTCCCATCACCGGGAGCAGCCGCGGTTGACCGCGCCCGCCTGGGAGTCGAGGCTGGCGTTCCGGACGACGTCCCCATGAACACGAGGCCCTCCCCCATGCCGACCGACGCCCTGAACGCCACAGCCCGCGCCCCGCGCTTGGCCGTGCTGATCGACGGCGAGAACGCCTCGGCCCGGATCGCGGAGGCGCTGTTCACCGAGATCGCGACCCTGGGCGAGGCCTCGGCGCGGCGCATCTACGGCGACGCGGCCAGTCCGGCGCTGCGGAGCTGGATCGACGTCCTGCCGCGCTGGGCGATTCAGTGGCAGCAGAATTTCCAGAACACCAAGGGCAAGAACTCGGGCGACATCGCCCTGGTCATCGACGCGATGGATCTGCTGCACTCGGGCCGGTTCGACGGCTTCTGCCTGGTGTCGTCGGACAGCGACTTCACCCGCCTGGCGGCGCGCATTCGTGAACAGGGCGTGCCGGTCTATGGGTTCGGCGAGCGCAAGACGCCCGAGAGCTTCCGCCAGGCCTGCACCCGCTTCATCTACACCGAGAATCTGACCGGCAGGGCCGCCGCCGAGGCGGGCGTGGCCGCGGCGCCCCCGGCCGAGCGCAAACCCGCCGAAGCCGTTCCCCTGATCGCCACCGCCATCGCCGACATGGATGAGGACGGCGACGGCTGGGTCAACATCGGCGGCGTCGCCAACCGCCTGCGCAACACCTACTCCGACTTCGACCAGCGCACCTACGGTCACGCCAAACTGTCCGAACTGGTCCGCGCCACCGGCCGGTTTGACGTCGAGGTCGGACCCGGCGGCGTCATGCGCGTGCGGCTGAAGCCCCGCTAGGCTCAAGCGGAGCCATTGAGAGAACGATGTTGTAACTTGGGTCATTTGCCCGCATGGTGAGCGTCTGACGCCCCCATGGGAGTTCTCGCCATGCTGATCCCGGTCCTCGCTCTGCTCATGCTGAACGGCGCACCGATGCAGGACGACAACGCCGCTGTCGCCGAGCCGCGCGCGCCCAGCGCGTCCAGTTCGCCTTCGCGCACCATCTCGGCGCGCCCGCCTACGGTGACGAACGGCCCGACACGGACGGTCTGCGGATGGGAGCGCGCCATGGGCAGCACCATTCAGCAGCGGGTCTGCCGCAAGGTGCCGCTGAACAGCAGCCAACGCGAACGCATGTCGACCGATATGATGCGGGACATGCAGGGTTCACGCTGGGGCGAGCGGCCCGCGCCCCGCTCTCCTGGCGGACGCCCGGTGTTCTGACACGAAGCCTTTGCCAGGAAGGAGACGCCGATGTTGACGCCCCTGCTGTTCAGCCTGCTCCTGTCGAGTTCGTCCACCACCCCCGTCCACGCCCAATCGGCGGCGGCCATGCCGGTAGGCGGCGTGGTGCGTGATCGATCGGCGCCCCGCCCTGGGGAAGAGATACGCGAGGAATGCTATCGCGGCCAACCGACCGGCTCCAACGTCCGGCAGGACATCTGCCGACAAGCGCCGGTGAAGCGTCCGGTCGAGCGCGCCGCGCGCCGCTAGGGGACGCCGCGACGGAATCCCCGGCCTGGGACGCCTCGTCCCCTTTCCCCCGCCGCAGTATGGTCTATGTGTGGCGCATGGCCGCCGCAGAGACCCCCGTCGAAACCTTCAAGCGCGCATTGGCGCACGCCGCTCGAGCCCTGGCCGAACAGGCCGAGCTGGAGGTGCGCTTCGGCGGCGACGGACCCAAGCTGTCCAGCGGCGTGCTGACCCTGCCCCACCCGCCGCGCGATCCGGCCGCGCCGGTGGGCACGGCGGCCAATCCGGTGACGGTCGGCGGCAACATGACGCCGCCGCCGACCGAGGCAAAGGCCTATCCGGTCTGCGGCAAGGGCGTGCAGGACGGTTGCGTCAATCCGGGCGAGGCGAAGAAGAGGATGCGCAGGCCGGGCTGAGATCTGGATTGGGATCGGCGGCTGAAGGGCCGGGCAGGGCGGCGATGAGCGCTGCGAGGCCAGCCCGGTCACGCGCCGCGTCGGCCAGGCTATAGCCGTCCAGCACGGTCAGGAAGGCGCCGACCGCCTGTGCCAATATGCCCGACAAGCCACAGGCCGGGCGGATCGCGCAGGACGCGCAATCGGCCATCGCCATGTCCGGTTCGCTATGGCGCACGACCGCGCCGATGCGGATATCGACAGGATCGGCGGCGAGGGCGAAGCCGCCGCCGCGACCGCGCTGGGTGCGGATGAAGCCGCTCTGGCCCAGGCCATGCACCACCTTCATCAGATGATTGCGCGACAGGCCATAGGCATCGGCAATTTCCGGGATCGTCGCCCGTCCGCCCGGCACGGCGGCAAGATGGATCAGCACGCGCAGCGCATAATCGGTGTGGCGGGTCAATTGCATCGCGCCCTCCTATCCTGCGCGTAGACCGTCTTAAACATATATTCAATTTACATCTTAAAAGATGCATATTAAATGGATCTTATCGAGTCCCCGATAAGGAGCCTGTCATGCGCGAAAATCTGTCCCCTGAAACCATCGCCATCGTGAAAGCGACCGGCCCGGCGCTGCGCCGTCATGGCGTCGAGATCACCACCCGCATGTATGCACGGCTGTTCGAGGATGCGTCGATCAAGGACATGTTCGATCAGGCGGCGCAGGCCAGCGGCGAGCAGCCGCGCCGGCTGGCGGCGGCGATCCTGGGCTTTGCGGAGAATGTCGACAAGTTGCAGGCGCTGGACGGCGCGATTGCGCGCATGGTGCAGCGCCATGTCGATACGGGCGTGCAGCCGGACCATTATCCCAAGGTGGCGGCCGCCCTGCTGCCCGCCATCCGCGAGGTGCTGGGCGAAGAAGTGGCGACCGATGAAGTGCTGGCCGCCTGGGCGGAAGCTTATACTTTCCTGGCCGATATCCTGATCGGCAAGGAACAGGCGGCCTACGCGGAGGCCGCCTGATATCTCGCCTGATCGTTACGCGGCGGGCGCGCTATCCTCTGCGCGGAGCAGGGTGAGGCGCGCCTTGCCGACGTCGCGCACGGCGTCGACGATGAAGCCCTTGACCGCGACGTCCTCGCGACGGTCGGTTTCGATGCTGATCCAGGTGGCCGGGCTGGTCCAGCCCAGGCGCGCCAGCTTGTCGAGTGCGACCTGGCCCGCACCGGTGTCATAGGGCGGGTCCATGAAGATGAGGTCGAGCGGCGTCTTCGTCGGGCCGAGCGAGAGCACGCTGGTCTGGCGAATGTCGGGGCGCAGGCCGAGCTTGTCGCCATTGGCGCGGATCGCGTCGATCGCCGCCTTGTCCTGCTCGACGAACAGGCAGGAGCCGGCGCCGCGCGACAGGGCTTCAAAGCCCAGCGCGCCCGATCCGGCGAAGAAGTCGCCCACGGCGAGGCCCTCAAACGATCCCAGCCGGCTCGCCAGCATCGAAAAGAGCGTCTCACGCGTGCGGTCGCCGGTGGGACGGGTGGCGTCGCCCTTGGGCGCGACCAGCGGACGGCCGCGCCATTGGCCCGATATGATCCTCATTTCTGTGCTTTCTTCAGGCTGCTGCGGAAGGCGACCAGATCATGCTGGCGCACTTCCTCGACCGCGCCGCCGGCCAGTTCGCCCAGTTCGAACGGGCCGTAGCTGGTGCGGATCAGGCGATTGACCTTGAGTTCGAAATGTTCGAGCACGCGGCGCACTTCGCGGTTCTTGCCTTCGGTCAGGGTCATTTCGATCCACTGGTTGCGGCCGGTGCGCCGTTCCAGATTGGCCTCGATCGGACCATATTGGATGCCGTCAATCTCGATGCCGTCGAACAGATCCTCCAGCTGCTGCTGGCTGACCTCGCCAAAGGCGCGGGCGCGATAGGTGCGCGGCACGCCGGTCGAGGGCAATTCCATCTCGCGCTTGAACTCGCCATCGGTGGTGAGCAGCAACAGCCCCTCGGTATTCATGTCGAGCCGGCCGATCGGCATCAGCCGCGGCAGGTCGTCGGGCAGGATGTCGTAGATGGTCGGCCGCCCGGCGGGGTCGCGCTCGGTGGTGAGGAAGCCGGTCGGCTTGTGGAACAGGAACAGGCGCGCGGGGGCCGGCGCAGCGACCGGATCACCGTCGACGGTCACGCCATGGAGCGAGGTCAGCAGCGTCGCGGGGGTGTCGATCGTGACACCGTCCCTGGCGATACGGCCTTCCTCGATCATCCGCTCGATCTCGCGGCGCGAGGCGATGCCGGCGCGGGCGA
>DJDA01000128.1:506-36368 GCA_002430835.1 Brevundimonas sp. UBA5936 | reverse complement strand
CAGATCGACAACTTCGTCGATGACGGACGCTTCCGCCTTTACGAGATGCCCTTCAACGCGGACAGCTCGTTCTGGTCGAGCATCGCCGGCATGGCCAACGGAACCTTTGGCTCCGTAGCTGACTACGAACGCTACCTCTCACAGCTGGGCGATACGCCGCGATACTTCGACCAGCAGATCGCCAATATGCGCGCCGGCGTCGCGCGCGGCTTCGTCCAGCCGCGAGAAGCCCTTTCAGGACGCGATGTTTCGATCACGGCTGTGACGGATCCGACCGACCCGCTCAAGAACCCCTTCTATGCGCCCTTTATCGACATGACGGGCATCTCGGACGCTGACAAGCAAAGGTTGCGGAGGGCCGCGATCGAGGTCATCCAGCAGAAAGTCGTGCCTGCGCACCGAACTCTGCTGACCTTCTATCGGAACGAATACCTGCCAGCGGCCCGCGACACCCTGGGGGCCAACCAGCTGCCGGATGGAGAGGCCTTCTATCAGAGCCAGATCCGCCAATACACAAGCATCAACCTGACGCCGGACGAGATCCACCGGATCGGCCAGGCCGAGGTCGCCCGTATTCGCGCGGAGATGGAAACCGTGATGCGCAGCACCGGCTGGACCGGCACGTTCAACGAGTTCACCCGCTTCCTGAAGACCGACCCTCAATTCGTCTACGACAAGCCCGAGCACCTGCTGTGGCACGGCGCCTGGGTGGTCAAGAAGGTCGACGGAAAGATGAGCCAGTTTTTCGGCCTTCAACCGCGTGACACCTTCAGCGTCTCGGCGGTCCCGGCTAATATCGCCCCCTTCTACACTGCGGGGCGCGGCAACTGCTCGCTCAACACCTACGACCTGCCGTCGCGCCCGCGCTACAATATCCCGGCCCTGACGGTGCACGAGTGCAATCCGGGCCATGCTTGGCACGGAAAGATGCGCAAGGAGTTTCCGGGCATTCCCGAATGGCGTCTGCAGGCCAATATTTCGGCCTTCGGTGAAGGTTGGGGGCTCTACACCGAAAAGCTGGGCGTGGAGATGGGCGTGTACGAGGACGCCTATGAAGACTTCGGCCGCCTGAATTATGAAATGTGGCGCGCCGCTCGCCTGGTGATCGACACGGGTCTTCACTCCAAGGGATGGACCCGCGCCCAGGCTATCGCCTTCCTGAGCGATAATACGGCTCTGTCAGACCACGAAATCCAGACGGAGATCGATCGCTACATCACCTGGCCGGGCCAGGCCCTCGCCTACAAGTTGGGCGAGATCGAGATCGTTCGCCTGCGACGCAAGGCGGAAACGGAGCTGGGCGCCGATTTCGATATCAGGGCCTTCCACGACAAGCTGATCAGTCTGCTTGTCGCCACGATCCCGGCGATGACGGCCGAGATGGAAGACTTCATCAGCCAGAGCAAGGCGACCGCGAACGCGGCGCGCGCCGAGTAGGCCATCCGGCCGATCCACGGCTGGCGGTTTTCTCCCAGATCGCCGGCCCCCGCCGCCTGTTGATCCGTTTGCGGATCAGCAGGCGGTTTGTCATCGTTCGGAGTAGCCAGGATGCGTAAGGGGGAGCCGCGTATGAGCGCGGCGGGATACAAGCTGGACGAGGCCGACCGCCGCATCCTGCAGGTGCTCCAGCAGGACGGGCGGATCACCAACCAGGATCTGGCCGCCGCCTGCACCATGTCGGCGTCGTCCTGTTTCGAGCGGGTGCGCCGCCTGCGCGAGCGCGGCGTCATCGCCGGCTATAGGGCCCTGATCGACCCGAAGTTCGTTGAGCGCGAGCTGCTGATCTTCATCGAAGTGCTGCTGGACCGCACGACCTCGGACATCTTCGACCAGTTCGCCGAGCGCATCCGCCGCTCGCCCGAGGTGCTAGAGTGCCACATGGTGGCGGGGCGCTTCGATTATCTGGTCAAGGTGCGCATGAGGGACATGGCCGCCTACCGCGCCTTCCTGGCCGGCGCGCTGAGCGTCATGCCAGGGGTGCGCGAGACCCGCACCTATGCGGTGATGGAAGAGGTCAAGGACACCTCGGTCCTCGCGCTGTAGCCAATCGACGTCATGGCGCCTCGCAGATTTCCGCGCCAGCTGGATGGCGTAGGATCGGCGTGTATCAAGACGCTGAAACGGCGCGACGCGACGCGCAAGGGCAGACGATCCGCAGCTCGCGTGAGACACGCCTCGAGCGCTGGCCAAGGCGCTGAAGCTGCTCGAAACCGCAGAGGCCCGACTGGAGCGTCGAGTCGATCTATCGCCTGGGAGCGGCGCCTGCGGGAGCGACGCGCCAAACCGTGTTGGATAAGTCGTCGGCCACCAGCAGAATCCGGCGCTGAGGATCGAACCAGACGCCCACGGGACGGCCGCGAGCTTCGCCCTTGTCCGTCAGAAAACCGGTCAGGAAGTCGACGGGCGGACCAGCCGGCCGGCCGCCCGAGAACGGAACCCAGGCCACCTTGTAGCCCGCCAAATCCTGGCGATTCCAGCTCCCATGCTGTCCGATGAAGGCCCCTTCGGCGAAGGCGCCGCCGAAGCCGCCGTCGCGGGCGAACGAGAGACCGAGGGCCGCCACATGGGCTCCCAGGGCGTAATCCGGCTTCACGGCCGTAGCCACCAGTTCCGGCTTCTGGGGCCGCACTCGCGGGTCGAGATTCTGTCCCCAGTAGCTGTATGGCCAGCCGTAGAAGGCGCCGTCGCGGACCGAGGTCAGATAGTCCGGAACGAGCTGGGGTCCGATTTCATCTCTTTCGTTCACTACGGCCCAGAGGGCGGCGCTCGACGGCTCGATCGCCAGGGCGGTGGGATTGCGGATGCCGCGAGCGATGGTCCGACGCGCGCCCGTGGCCCGATCGACGGCCCAGACGACCGCCCGCTCCTCCTCCACGGCCATACCCCGCTCGCCCGCATTGCTGTTGGAGCCGATGCCGACGTAGAGGGTCGATCCATCGGCGCTGCTGGTCAGGGCCTTGGTCCAGTGATGATTGAGGGCGGACGGCAGGCGCGTCACCTCTTCAGCGGAGGCCGAGATCCGGGTCTGCCCTTCGACATAGGGGAAGCTGACCAGAGCGTCCTGCTCGGCCACATAGATGCGGCCGTCGACATAGGCCAGGCCATAGGGCGCATTGAGACCGTCGATGAAGACCGTGCGGACTTCGGCGCGGCCGTCGTTATCGGCGTCGCGCAACAGCGTGACACGGTCCCCGCCCTCGACCTTCGTATTGCCCTGCTTCTTGATGACCCCAGCGATGACGTCCTTCGGCCTCAAGGCCGGCGCGCCGCCGCCCCGCCCCTCGGCCACAAGGATGTCGCCGTTAGGCAGGACCAGCATCTGACGCGGAATACGCAGGTCCGTAGCGAGGGCCGTCACCACGAAGCCTTCGGGGGCGCGCGGCGTCTCATCTCCCCATCCTACGGGCCGGGCGATACGCATCGGCGGCAGCAGAGTTTCCCTGATCTCCGGCAAGTCAGGCGCCGGCCCGACTTCGTTGATCCCTTTTTCGCTTCGACCGCAGGCGGCCAAAGCCACGACCCCGCCCAAGGCTCCGTACAGAAGAAGGTTGCTGCGGATCATCGGCCAGCCTCCTCGTCCAGCATCCCGGAATAGCGCAGCCAGCCCGCAATCAGCGCCAGACCGCAGCACAGGGCGGACAGGGTGACGCCGAGCGCCCCCACGGAGCTCCATCCGTCCTGACTATGCTTGAATGCGTTCGCAACGCCGACAAGGCACAAGGCCCCGAGGACGCCGCTGTACAGAAGACGCAAGACCCCGCGACGCCCCCAGGCCAGGTCGATCAGGCTCCATACGAAAGCCGCCCCGCCGAAGACCAGACCGCCGACGATCGCCCAGGAAGAGAAGTTGCTCCACTGCATCTGCGCGTTCCGGAGATAGACCGCGTCCGTCGCGGTCCCGAGGCTGAACAGGGCCACCGGAACGCTCAGGATCAGCCCCTGCAAGGCCCGCCCCGGACCTGCCGTCGCGGTCATGGCCGGCTCTCGGCCAGTTCGACGCGACGAACCGCGCGGGCGCCGCGCGCCTTCATCCGCCGTCTCAGTTGCTCGCGGATGCTCCAGCCTTCCAGATGCATCAGATCGCTGATCGTATAGCCTTCCCGGGAAAGCGCTTCGCGCACGTCGCTGACTTTAAGGCAGGCGTGGTCTCGCTCGGCGATTTCAAAAGCGCGTTCGATGACATGGGTCTGGTTCATGGCTCCTCCTTCGCCTGACCCAATCGGCCCCAAGCCATGCGGTTCCGAGCCCGAACGATATGACGCAGGCTGGCGATGGTCCTGCAGGAGATTCCGCCCGCTTTCGAGTGCCAGACGCCCGGCGTGACGGCTCGCGCTCCGCTGCCGCCCGGCGAGAACAGGATTTCGATGTGCGCAGGATATGGCGTCTCAGGCTGAGAAGGACCTCGGTCTTCCCTTCGTCCCGACGGCCAGGTGGGCGTCAGTTCGTCGAATTGTTCGGCTGATGCGTGAATCCCCTGACGCCTGTCAGCGCCCGCGCGTCGCGTCCGATTTCCACCTCGCTCTGGGCGTAAGCGATCAGGAGGCGAGCCAGATCGACCAGAGCGCTCTGATGGATGCGTTCGTAGCCATGGCTGGCGTCCACGCCGAACGTCACCAGGGCCGTGCGGATGTCGGCGCCGGATTCCAATGCAGAGGCGGAATCCGAACGGTAGTAACGGAACACGTCTTTCTGGTGCGGGATGTCGTGATCCCGCGCCAGTTGGACCAGCTTTCGGGAAAGGTGCCAGTCGAAGGGACCCGTCTGATCCGCCATGGCGATGGTGACGCCGAACTCGGACGAGTTCTGACCCGGCGCGGTGGTTCCGTTGTCCACCGTGACCATCGCCGCGACGTCCGGAACGAGCACGGCGGAGGCGCCCAGGCCCACCTCTTCGGCGATGGTGAACAGCCACCAGGTATCGACCGTGGGCGTGCGTTCTTCGCGCAACATGCATTCCAGAGCGGCCAGCATGACCGCGACGCCGGCCTTGTCGTCCAGATGACGCGACACGATGAAGCCGCTGTCGGTGAACTCGGGCTGGGCGTCGATGGCGACAATGTCGCCGACATCCACGCCCAGAGCCAGGGTGTCGGCCCGCCCGTGGGTCACGACGTCGATCCGCAGTTCGACCTGACGCCAATTGACGGGTTGATCGTCCACCTCTTCGTTGAAGGCGTGCCCGGAGGCCTTCAGGGGAAGGATCGTTCCGCGATAGCTTCCGCCTTCCGCGAAGACGGTGCAGCGCGCGCCCTCGGCGAAGCGTGACGACCAGTGGCCGATCGGCACAAGCTCCAGCCTGCCGTTGTCCTTCACCGCCTTCACCTGGGCGCCGAGCGTATCGACGTGCGCCACGATGGCCCGCGCCGGAATAGCTTCGAGACCCGGCAGGCGCACCCGGATCGCGCCGCGTCGGGTCAGTTCATAATCCAGGCCCAGACGCTCCAGCTCTCGGCACAGGGCCCAGACGGCTTCGTCCGTGTAGCCCGTCGGACTGGGCAGGTTCAGGAGTTCCCCCAGGCGGGCGTTCAGGTAGTCCAGGTCGATCTTCGGGGAGGTCAAGGTCGCTCCTGACATAGTCTCAGGCGTCGGGGCGCGCCGACAGCGGGAACAGCAGATCGATGAACCGTTCTGCCGTGGGGCGGGGTTCGTGATTGGCCAGGCCAGGGCGCTCATTGGCCTCGATGAAGGCGTAATCTGGCTGATTCGGCGCACGCACCATGAGGTCGATCCCCGTCACCGGGATGTCGATGGCCCGCGCCGCCGCCACGGCCGCTTCGACCAGAACCGGATGCACCTCGTCCGTCACGTCATGGATGGTGCCGCCGAGATGCAGGTTGGCCGCCTTGCGGACGAGGATCTCCTCGCCCTCCCCTGCGACGTCATCCAGGCCATAACCGGCCTCCGCCAGGGTGCGCTCCGTTTCCGCATCGATGGGAATGCTGGATTCGCCCGCGGTGGCCGCGGCGCGCCGACGGCTCTGATGCTCGATGAGGGCCCGCAAGGTCGAGCGTCCGTCGCCGATGACGCGCGGCGGACGCCGTACGGCGCAGGCCACGACCTCATAGTCGATCACGACCAGGCGCAGATCCTCGCCTTCCACCTGCTCCTCGACAAGGACTTCCGGACAGATACGCCGAGCGCGCAGCAGAGCCGCCTGGACGTCGGCCATGGACTTCAAACCCACGGCCACGCCCTTGCCCTGTTCCCCTCGCGCAGGCTTGACCACCAGCTGACCATAGGTCTCCAGCGCTTCGTCGATCGCGCCGAGATCCTGCGGATCGATGCGGCGCGGCACGCGCACCCCGGCGGCTTCCACGATCCTGCGGGTCACCCGCTTGTCGTCGCAGATGCTGAGAGCCACGGCCGAGGTCAGCTCCGAAAGGCTTTCGCGGCAGCGGACGGAGCGTCCGCCCCAGGAAAGGCGAAACAGCCCTCCTTCCGAGTCGATGATATCGGTCTGGATGCCCCGTCGCCGCGCTTCGTCCACGATGATCCGCGCATAGGGATTGAGCGCATGATCATCCGAGGGCCCGACGAACAAGGCTTCGTTGATCGGGTTCTTGCGCTTCACGCCGAAGAAATGGACGCGCCGGAAACCCAGCTTCTCATAGAGGGCGATCGCTTGGGCGTTATCGTGCATGACCGACAGGTCCATGTGGGCCAGGCCGTGCGTCCTGAAGTGCTCCGCCAGACGGCGAACCAGAGCCTCGCCGATTCCCGGCTGTGTCGCCTGGGGATCGACCGCCAGGCACCAGAGGGATGCGCCGTTCTCCGGATCCTCGAAGGCGCGAGCGTGGTTCACGCCCGTCACCGTGCCGATCACCGCTCCGGTCGTCAGGTCCTCCGCGACGAAATAGGAGAGGGTCCGGTCGTCGCGATGCGACCAGAGGAAATCCAGCGGAGCCTGCACCATGCGACGCTTGGCGTAGATATCATTGACCGCCTGGGCGTCCGCTTCCGACATCAGACGGCGAATGGTGAAGCCCCGCGGCTGACGGCGGCTGGACCGATAGGTCGCCAGGTCCAGCCGATAGGTATGGGACGGATCGAGGAACAGTTCCTGCGGCGCCGAGGCCAGCAGGACGTGGGGATTGCGGACATAGAAGGCGATGTCGCGGCGATCCGGCCCCTCCGCGCGCAGAGCCTCGACCAGAGGCGCGGCGGTCTCGAAGGTCTGGGCGAACAGAAGGCGGCCCCAGCCGCAGTCAAGGACGGCATCGCGCACGGACTCACGTCCCGAGAGCACGGGCGGTTTGAGGCCTTCATGACGCATGCGTTTCAGCCGGTGCGCCTTGGGACGCGCGAGACGAAGATCAGACGCCATGTTGCTGCATCCACATCTCGAGGACGGCGACCTGCCACAGCTCCGAACCACGCAAAGGGGTGATATGGCCTGTCGGGTCGTTGAACAGCCGATCCAGGTAGGCCCTGTCGAACAGCCCGCGGTCGCGCGCCGCCTGATTGGTCAGGGTCTCGCGCACCATGTCGAGATAGGGACCCTGGATGTATTTGAGCGCGGGCACCGGGAAGTAGCCCTTCTTGCGATCGATCACCTCTGATGGGACGACAAGGCGCGCCGCCGCCTTGAGCACGCCTTTGCCGCCCTGGGCCAGCTTGTGTTCCGGCGGGATACGTCCGGCCAGTTCGACCAGTTCATGGTCCAGGAAGGGCACGCGCGCCTCCAGTCCCCAGGCCATGGTCATGTTATCAACCCGCTTCACCGGATCATCGACCAGCATCACCTGGCTATCCAGCCGCAGCGCCTTGTCGACAGAGGTCTCCGCCCCGGCTTGCGCGAAATGCGCCTCGACCAGAGCCCGGCTGACATCGACATCCGTCATATAGGCGCCGTTCAACTGGGTTTTCAGGGTTTCGTGGCTGCGGTCGAAGAAGGCGCCGGCGTAGGCTTCGACAGGGTCGGCGGCCCCGACCATCGGAGGATACCAATGGTAGCCGCCGAACACCTCGTCGGCCCCTTGCCCGGACTGGACGACCTTGATGTGTTTCGAGACTTCCTGGCTCAGCAGGTAGAAGCCGACATTGTCATAGCTGACCATCGGCTCGGACATGGCGCCGATCGTGCCCGGCAGAGCCTCCATCAGCCGCTGGTGCGGCACGAAGATCTGATGGTGCTTCGTCCCATAGTGTCTGGCGATTAGGTCGGAATAGACGAACTCGTCTCCCTTCTCGCCGTTAGCCTCCTCGAAACCGACCGAAAAGGTCATCAGGTCCTTCTGACCCAGTTCGGCCAGCAGGCCGACGATCAGGCTGGAATCCACTCCGCCCGACAGCAGCACGCCGACGGGCACATCGGCGATCATGCGGCGCTTTACCGCCATGCGCAGGCCGTCCAGCACCTGGTCGCGCCAGTCCTCGGCGGTCAGGGCGGCGTCTTCGGCGTGGCGCGTCATGTCCGCGCGCCAGTAGACCCGTGCGCGCGACGCGCCGTCCGGCTCGATCACCCGTATCGTCGCCGGCGGAAACTTCTTCACCCCCTTCAGGATGGTGTGCGGCGGCGGCACCACCGCATGAAAGGTCATATAATGGTGCAGACCCACCGGATCGATTGTCCTGTCGACGTCGCCCGCCGCCAGAAGCGCCGGGAGGGTCGAGGCGAAACGCAGCCGCCTGCCTTGTTCGGCCAGATACAGCGGCTTGATGCCGAAACGGTCGCGCGCGATCACGATCCGACCGCTGTCGCGCTCGTGCAGGACGAAGGCGAACATCCCCTTGAACCGCTCGACGCAGGCCTCGCCCCAGGCCTTCCAGGCCTTGATGATCACCTCCGTGTCGCCGTGCGAGAAGAAGCGGAAACCCAGGCCCTGAAGCTCCTCGCGCAATTCCGGATAGTTGTAGATGCAGCCGTTGAAGGCCAGGGTGACGCCCAGATCGGCGTCCACCATCGGTTGCTGCGCCTTCTCCGACAGGTCGATGATCATGAGGCGCCGATGCCCCAATCCCACTGGCCCACGCATCACTATGCCGGACCCATCCGGTCCCCGGGGCGAGAGGGCGTCCGTCATCCGCTGTACCGCGCCGGTGTCGGCCGGGCGCCCGTCGAAGTTGATCTCGCCGCTAAGACCGCACATGGGTCCTCCTTGAAATATGGATGCAGCGCGTACAAATGGTTAGTTCACGAATGAGTTCAACCCAATGAGCGAAATTCCCCTGCCGTCAGCCGCGGACGCCACGGCGTCATTGGTGCGCTCGGTCCGCCGCATCGCCCAGGCGATCGACGTCCGCTCGCGCGAGATCGCCCGGCTGACAGGCCTGACTCTCCCCCAGCTTCTGGTGCTGCAATCCATCCGTCGTCTCGGCGAGGTCAGCACCCGCGCCATTTCCCAGGACGTCTCCATGTCGCCGCCGACCGTGGTGGCGGTGCTCGACCGACTGGAGGCGCGCGGCCTCATCGTCCGGTACAGATCGACCACGGATCGTCGCATCGTCCACGCGCGCCTGACCGAACCGGGGCACAAGGCCTTGGCCGAGGCGCCGGACCTACTTCATGCGGATGTGCTGGCGAGGCTCGCGCTGTTGTCGCCGAACAAGCGACGCCAGATCGCCGGCGCCGTCGCCGCTCTCGCCGACCTCATGGCGCCTTCCGACTTGGGTACGGAGGCACATCGAAACGCCTAAACAGATCGACGCGGCGTTTCCCTCATCAGGCCTTCCCGGCGCCCGCGACAGCGGCGTCGCCTATGCCCGAACGCATGCTCAAGGCTAGGCCAGGTCCAACGGATTACGCCCAGCCGCAACAGCAGCTTGCTCCAGGCCCTTTTCCGCAAGCGCTCCATCCGGTTGATCTGCCGGCGAACGCTCTCCCTTCGGCGAGCAGCCGCTCCGGGGGCGCGGCGTTCTTCCACGTCTCCCCGATAGATGGCGACGTCACGGAGCGTCCCTGCGAAACATGATCTGATCGAGCACGAGAAACAGACCCGCCGCCAGGGCCGCCCAGGCCCGGCCCAGCGGCGAGGCATCTCCAATCTGAAAGCTGGAGCTTGCCGTTATGAGCCCGAGCCCGATCAGGACCAGGCCTGCGAAGCACTGCATTAAATGCGCGCCTCTCATCGCGGCGTTTCCCTTGCAGGCGCCCCGGCCCCCTGGCCGTCGTCCTGAAAATAAGGCGCGGCCTCCGGAAGCAGACCGTTGTCGACGGGCGCTTCCGAAAGGGGCTTCGACCAGGATAGCCAAACCAGGCCGAACCCCACAGCCGTCAAGGCGAGGCCCGCCGCGAGGATGATCATAATGCGCCTCCCGCCGCGACCCTGGCGGGCGTACTGCGCTTCAATCGGACGCTGCTCGTGAACAGCGTTGGCGGATTTTTCGTGTGGGCTTGGCGGCATGGTCAGACTCCTGATGCTCAGCCGCTCCACAATCATTCGTACGAACTGAGGTTGCCCTAAGGACGCCTTCGGACAAGCGGAACCCGGCGCCGACAGCTCTTAAAGCCTGCGGCTTAACCCATGTGAACGTGAGCTCTTCGGCGGCATGCCATGCTCCCGGCGTGGAGGAATTCCCATGTCGCGTTTGTCTTCGTTCTCGCCTAGCCGTGCCTTCATCACCGCCCCCGCCCGCGAACTGGGGGTCGCCGACCATCCGGTCTTTCAAGCGCTGCCGCTTGAAGCTCGACAGCGAATAGATGCGACAGGCCGTCTGCAACGGACTCAAAGCTTCGGCCGGGCACTCGCCGAGCACGAACTGCATTTCGTCTTGAACGGCGCGGTGGGCCTGTTCCCGGGGGCCCGCGACATCTGTGTTTCGCTCGTACCCGCCGGGGCGGTTCAAGGATGGGACCGCGCCCTATGGCCGACCTCCCCTGGTCCAGTGGCCGTCCCTCTGGTGGAAACCCTGCTGTTCAGCACCCCCGCGGCCTCGATCCTCGACACGCTCGGTCGGGATTGGCTGACACGACTTGTCATGCTGCAGGCGCAGCAGCGTCTGCGTGGACTGGAGGCCGAGGCCTGCTGCAACGCCTCCCATGCGGTCCTGGATCGGCTCGCCAAATGGATTGTACGACTGCACGAGGGATCCGCCGGCGCGCCGCTGCACATCACACAGGCCCAGTTCGGCCAGATGTTGGGCGTCCAGCGCACCAGCGTCAATGTCGCAGCGGCCCGGCTCCAGGCTCTGGGTCTGGTTCGTTTCGGCAGGGGGCGGGTCCGCATCCTGGATTTGGAAGGTCTTCGGGCCGCCTCTTGCTGCGTCGCCCCCGCTGCGAGCCTCGCCGACCGGGCCGCGCCTGTGCGCGCTCCTGAAAGCAAGAGCTTCCTTCAGGCGCCGGAGTCGCCCCTCAGGAGGATTGCCTGACGGGAAGGAGCGGCTCCCGCTCGGGAGCCGCAACGACTCCGGACCGCTGGCGTTGGCCTGTATTCGCAAGAGGACGCCATGCTCCACCTTCCTCCCACGCGTCGGCTCGAACTCAAGCTCGCCAGACGCGACTGTCTGACCGCTCAGGAATCCGCAGCCTTGGCCGGACTCGTGGAAGAGCCGGTGCTCAAACCGGCGGGCGCGCAGCTCGTCGGCCCAGGCGAACGGCCGGAGATCAGCACCCTTCTCCTGTCCGGCTTCGCCGCCCGGTACAGCGAACTGGCCGACGGACGGCGCCAGTACACCCAGGTCAACTGCCCCGGCGATTTCGTCGACTTGCACAGCCTCGTCATGCGGCAGATGGATCATGGCGTCCTGTGTCTTTCACCCTGCGTCGTGTCGGCCGTTCCACATGACCGACTGAGGCGCATCACCGAGGATCAGCCGCACCTGACGCGGCTCCTCTGGCTGGAGACGGTCGTAGACGCCGCCATGCATCGCGAATGGTTGCTGGCGGTCGGCCAGCAGACGGCTCTGGAGCGATTAGCCCTGTTTCTTTGCGAGATGCAGGCTCGGCTGGGCGCAGTCGGCCTCGTCGACGACGGCGTCTTCGACCTGCCGATCCGGCAGCAGGATCTGGCGGATTTTCTGGGCATGTCCGCGGTGCACCTCAACCGCACCTTGCAGATTCTGCGCGACACGGGCTGGATCAGCTGGAAAGGCGCCCAGGTTCGCGTCATCGATCGCCAACGCCTCATCGAGGCGGCCGAGTTCGACGACGCCTACCTTCGCCTTGACTGTTCGCCGGTCTGACCGCCGCAATGTCGTCCTCCGCACGCAGGCAACGCCCTCGCCGCGTGGGCGCTGGCCTTAAGGATCAAGAAAAGGAACAGCGCTCATGCGGCGAAACAAGGCGGCCTGGATCATCACAGGCGTATTCGTTCTTATCGTAGTGCTTGCCGTATTCCTGACGCCGCGCGGGCGTGACATGAACGCGGCGCCCGGGACGCTCGTCGATCAACCGGATCCAGCCGCCCAATCAGGGAGCTAGTCGGCCGTGTCGCGCGCAGCCGCCGCAGGCCTTCGCGCGTCCAGGTCGAAGCCGTCGCCATGAGCCAGCACATGCATGCGGATGTCGAACAGCGACAGGGCGTCGTCAGCCTGGCCTTCCGCAATATTGGAATGAGTGGCGGCTTCGCCGTCGACCACATAGACCGCTCCGGCGCCCAAAACAGTCATCCGGCGTCCTTCGACCACCAGGGCGGTGTCCTCGTCTACGCCAAGGCCCAGCAGTCTCGGATTATGCGCCACGGCGCCGAGCAGACGTCCATAACGCCCACGCTCGGCGAAATGCTGGTCGATGATGGCGTCCCGCAGCAATCCCAGTCCCGGCGCCATATGCAGCTCGCCGATGCGATAGGATTCTTCGGCCGGTCCCTTCACAAGCATGGTCTCGCTCATGACGGAGGCGCCGGCCGAGGTGCCGGCGATCAGGCCGCCCCTCTCATACAGACGCCGGACGCTCCGTTCGATCGGAGTGTCTCCAATCTGGCTGGATAAGCGGAGCTGGTCGCCGCCGGTGAAGAAGACTCCCGCGGCGTTCTCGAAGGGGGAGAGCTTGTCGGCGTCCCAGCTTTCGGCGCGCTCGTCGACGTAGATTTCGACCAGATCGTCGACGCCCAATCCGCTGAAGGCCTTGCGATAGGCGTCGAAATAGCCATCCGGCTCATGGGAGGCGACGGTGCAGACGACCAGTCGGCCTCCCTTCAGTCGACGCGCCACCTCCTTGAGGATGAGGCGCTCGCCCATCTTGTCCTCGTGCCCGCCGATGATGATAAGCGCACCGTCAGCCATGAGCCGGTTCCAACAGGACTTCCGAGGGGCGATCTGCGGCCTCCGGGGGCCTGAAGGCCTGGATTTGCGCCCAGACCTCCTCCACGCGCGTGGGGGTAAGCACCACAAGATCCCCCGGCCGTCCCGCCTGAAGGCAGGCGTCGACGGCGTCCTCTTCTCGCACGCAGGCATCCAGCCGTGAGGGGTCGCATCCCGCGCCGAGCGCGCCCTCGCGCAGAAGGCGATTGACCTCCCCGACCGGACGGCCGCGGTTGTCCGGCGTTTCTCGAAATACGATGGAGTCGAAATACTCGGCCGCTATCTCGCCCATGGCGCGGATTTCCTCCTCGCGCCGATCGCCCGGAATACTCACCATGCCGATGATCCGGCCCGTCGCGGGCCGCATCGCCTGCACCAGTCTTCCCAGCGCTCGCAGGCCTTCAGGATTATGAGCGTAGTCCAGGATCACCCTGAAGCCATGGCCGTCATGAATGTTCAGGCGGCCTGGGTTCTGCTCGAAGCTGGACGCAAAGCTGCGCAGCGACGATCCGATCCGATCCGCCTTGACGCCCAAGCCATGGCAAACGGCGACGGCCGCAAGGGCGTTGGCGACATTGAAGGCGGCGCGCCCCTCGAGGGTCGCCGGGATTTCGGCCGCGCGGCACACCAGGTCCGTCCCGCCCCTGTCGTGGAGCTCGATGTCGTCGGTCGCAGCGTCGTAAAGAACCGCAGCACCGCCTTCTGCGATATGCTTCAACACGAAGCCTGGCGTCTCGGCCCCGCCCCGCATGCTGAACCAGCACAGCCGACCGCCCGCGTGCCTGGCCATACGAATGGTCAGGGGGTCGTCAGCGTTGAGCACGCTCAGGCCCCGACGCGCCACGCTTTCGACCACCACAGACTTGATGCGGGCGAGATCTTCGAGCGTCTCGACCCCCTTAAGTCCCAGATGGTCGGGCTGAACATTCAGCACGCAACCGACGTCGCACCGGTCGAAGGCGAGACCTTCGCGAAGGACGCCCCCGCGGGCGCACTCCATCACAGCAGCCTCGACAGTCGGGTCGCGCAGCACCATGCGCGCGCTTCGCGGTCCGCTGGCGTCTCCCTTCCAGACCCGTTCGCCCCCTATGTAGACGCCGCTGGTGTTGGTGAGGCCCGTAGTCAGGCCTTGGACCGTCAGCACATGGGCGACCATCCGCCCCACCGTTGACTTGCCGTTCGTCCCGGTGACGGCCGCAATCGGCACGCGTGCGCGCGCCCCCGGCGGAAACATCATGTCGATGATCGGTCCCGCAACATCGCGCGGCGCTCCTTCCGACGGCGCCAGGTGCATGCGCAGCCCAGGGGCTGCATTGACCTCGACCACGCCTCCACCGGTTTCCCGTACGGACCGGCGAATATCCGGCGCCAGCATATCGACGCCAGCGACGTCCAGCCCCAGAGCCAAGGCGGCCCGTCGGGCGATAGCCGCATTTTCGGGGTGGATTTCGTCCGTGCGATCAATCGCCGACCCGCCTCTTGAGAGATTGGCCGCCGGATGCAGGCGGACCTTCTGACCGGCCGCCGGACGGTCCCGCATGGAAAGCCCCTGACGCAGGAGGCTGGCGAGGACGGCCTGGTCGTCGAGTCGCACCCGGGTCATGACCTTCTCGTGGCCGTCGCCGCGTCTGGGATCGCTGTTCAGCGCTTCGACCAGTTCTTCTACCGTGCTGGGCCCGTCGCCGACGACAAAGGGCGGCTGACGTTCCGACACCGCCACGACGCGCCCTCCAACCACCAGTACGCGATGGTCCCGGCCCTCCAGATGCCGTTCCACGATGACGCGCCGGCTGTGAGCGACAGCCCCGTAAAAGGCCCGGGAGACCTCCTCCGGCTCCGACAGGGCGGTCGACACTCCGCGTCCATGATTGGCGTCCAAAGGCTTGACCGCCACAAGTCCGCCGAGGCGTCGCGCTGCGGCCTTGGCGGCCTCAGCGGATGAGACGATTTCACCTTCGGCCACCGGACAACCGATGGCCGCCAGAAGGGCCTTCGCCTGGGCCTTGTCCCCGGCCAGCTCGGCCGCAATCAATCCCGTCCGGTCTGTCACGCTGGCGCGCAACAGGCGTTGACGCGCCCCCCAACCCAGCCGGATCAGGCTCTGCCCGTTCATCCGTTCGAGCGGGACGCCTCGGCGACGCGCGGCGTCGACCAACGCCTGGGTCGAGGGTCCCAGGGCGTGGTGCCCCATGAGGCGCCTCAGGGCCTCGACGGCCGCTTCCGCGGAGCGGATCTTTTCGACGCCTGGCGCAGTATCGTCGCTGCAGATCCGGTCCAGGCCTTCGACGCCGCTGAGTTCGATGGGCAGAAGACCGTCGCAAAGCTGCAGCGCGAGGCGGCCCGCCAAGAGGGCCGCTTCCTCCACGCCGTACGCATAAAGGATGTCATAGACGCCGGGACGTCCGCGCACCGAGCGCGTCTTGCCGCGACTGACCGGCGCGCCGGCGAGGGTCTGCAACTCAAGCGCCACGTGTTCGACGACATGTCCAAACCAGGTCCCGGCCTCAAGGCGCCGCACGAACCCGCCGGGCTTCCCGTAGCAGCAGCCGTGGTTGCGAAGACCTGGAAGCAGGGTCAGCAGCAACGATGTGAAGTCCCCCAGACGATCCGTGGGCCAATTCTCCAAACGCCCGAGATCGAGCTGGACCCTGGCCATGGGCGTGGCGCTGTAGAGATGAGGTCCGCGATAGAGGGCGCGCTCCAGAACTCGCGCGGGACGGTCCGAAGACGTCATGCCGCCATCTCCATCAGAGCTGCGGGGGCGGTTACGCCTGCGACCAGGCAGCGGATCACCATGGCCGCCGCTACAGGGCGCGTCGGCGCCGTCCCCTGAAGCGCCGGCCGCGTCTCGCCTCGCGCAGATATCGTCCAAGTCCACGTCGATCCAGAGCCCTGGATCATCCAGTCAAAACCTTTGTGTTCCACTGCCTTACTCCGTTAGGGGCTTGCTTGAACCCGCCCTCCCGGCGGCAGTTCCTGTGTCTTGAACCGGTCTCGCGCGTCCCCTGATCACGCCAATTTCCGCCTGCGGGAACCGCCTGATGAAACGCCGCGTATGGAGAGCCCAAGCACTCAGGAGCCGATCATGACCCGCCCGGGCCTCGCCTCGACCTGCCGCCCCTTCGACGCCCTCGAGCCGGCCGCGCTCCACCACCGCCTGGCCGAATGGAATCATCGCCGCCTCAACCCCGCCCTGCCCCATGACGACTGGGAGAGGGAGCTTCGAGCGGACGCCGAAATGCGTCTTCTGGAGGGCGCGGCCATGGAACGCGCCCGCGAAGCGGCCCAGCCTTGGCTGGCCGACATGCCCACAGAGCCCGCCGACTTCGTCGCCTGGTTCGAGGCGCTTCAAGGGCGAGGTCCCGGCGAGAACGACCCGCTCTTCCCCTGGCTCGCCGAAACGGCGACGCTTGAGGACATGCGCTGGTTCCTGCTTCAGGAGGTGGCCGGCGAGGCGGGATTCGACGACCTGGTCGCCATGGCCCAGGTGAAGATGCCGATCAGACCGAAGCTGGAGCTTGCGCGCAACTACTGGGATGAGATGGGTCGGGGACGCGAGGGCGGCATGCACGGGCCCATGCTGGACCGGCTGGCCCAGGCGCTTGATCTCCGGCCCGCTATTGAGCGCACCGTCTGGCCATCGCTCGCGCTGGGCAACACGCTCGTGGCCTTCTCGACGACTCGACGCTACGCCTATCACGCCCTGGGCGCCCTGGGGGCGGTCGAGCTGACCGCACCCTGGCGGGCCGCTCACGTCGCCGAGGGCCTGAAGCGGCTGGGGATCGGGGCCGAGCGGAAGTATTTCGCCCTGCACGCCACCCTCGATGTGGAGCACTCCAAAGCCTGGAATGAGGAGATTTTGCGCCCCCTGGCGGCGGAGAGGCCCGACTGTCTTCGCGCCCTGGCTGAAGGCGCCGTCATGCGCCTGCAGGCCGGCGCGAAATGCTTCGAAGCCTATCGCGCGACGCTCTGGGGCCCGGACGCTGCGCTGAGGAGAGCCTCATGAGTTCTCGGGCGTCGCGCGACAGCAGAGGAAAGGCGCGGCCTCCGGGCGGGGATGCCGCGGCGATCGATCCGACCGTGACGCCCCCTGCGCGGACAGACGGCCGATCCGACGGCATCTCCTCCCCGGAAATCAAGGTCTACAAGGCCGGCGAGAACGCGAAAAGCGATGACCGTTCCACGGCGGCGGCGACGCGAACCACCTGATCTGGCTCACCTCCGGCCGGGAACTTCATCGGCCGCGACGGAAGAGACCTCGCGGGCGCCGCGCAGAAGGTCCTGGCCGGCGATGAAGACGCCCGACAAAGCCACGGCTCCCGCCGCGAGCCAGGCCGCCGTCCAGGCAAGCCGATGGGGCCGCCTTCGCGTGCGGCGCGGAAACGGGATGACCACGCCCCTGATGTCTTGGGGGCGGGATGCGCCGCAACCTGAACGGCGGAATGGTCTAGCCATCCCTACGGGACCCGCCCTGAGCGGGTGAGCTGTCCTCGCCGGCATGATGTTCGATGCGGCCGCGCTCGACCTCCGTGCGGGCAAAGACTTCTTCCTGACCGTCGATCAGGAGCTCGGCGACCTCGCCGTCCCCGACGGCCCCGTCCGCGCTGGTGTAGACGCCGTAGTCGTCGAATCTCACGCTCCCGACTCCCACGGCCGAGCCCGCGAAACGATCATGCCGACTGGCCATGGCCGCCGTCGCGCGATCGCCGTCCGACATGGCGCCCCCGCCCTTCCCGGCCGTTTTGTTCCAACGTGGCACCGCCGCGTCTGCGCTGGCGTCGTCCTTGGCGATCTCAGCCGCCGTTTCGTTCCCGCGCCCATATCGTTCCTCGGGTCCCGCCATGGTCTTTCTCCTGCTGCACCTGACCGATACGCATCCAACAGCCACGGGTGGCGAAGGTCCGCTTCCCGACATGCTCACAGACCGTCCCAGCCATAGGGATCGGGCCCAAGGATCAGCCCGCCGCCCGGCCGAGGCGCCGCCGTCAGATAGAGCAGATAGACAGGCACCGGCTCGACCAGGTCCACCCGTTGCTCGGCCGAACCGTCAGCCAGATCCGCGAGGTTTCGGCCTGCAATCCATCGTCCGAAGGCTTGAGCGTCCTCCAACCGGACGCAGCCGGCGCTGAAAGCGCGCTGGGGGGCGCTGAAGAGACCGCGCGACGGCGTGTCGTGAAGATAGATGCCCAGATCGTTGGGCAACATGAACTTCACCGCCCCCATCATATTGCGGTCGCCCGGCAGCTGCCGCACACGCACGCGTCGTTCGCCGGCCGCAACGGCCTTCCAATCGACCTCATCGGCGCGCAGGCGTCGTGCCTTCGGAGACCAGTCTGACAGGGCTTCGAAACCGCCCGCCTTCAACGCCGCGTCACCCCGGATGAGCGCCACCGGCGCGACCCGGCTCTGAACCAGATCCTGCGGGAGATTCCAGTAAGGACTGAGCACGAGATAACGCACGGCGCCGGCGAGCATCGGGGTGGGCGTGTCCTTGCGTCCGACGACCACGCGCATGGTCAGAACCGTCTCGCCGTTCTCCCTCGCCGTCAGAACTGCCGAAGCGATATTCACCTGCACGCGGCGGCGCGGTTCTGTTATCGGCAAGGCGCGGAGTCGAGCCATATTGGTCAGGATCAGCCTCTCATACTCCTCAGGATCGCGATTGAGCGCCCTGACCGTCGGCCCGTTCAGGATTCCGGTCTGGTCCAGGCCGTGCCATCGCTGAAAATCCTCCAGGCGCGAGGCCAATACGGGGTCAAGCATGGCGGATGCGCCGCCTGGCGCGAGGCCCAGCCGCGTCCGGAGGGCAGGCATGCGCTTATCGGTTGCGCCTGGGCGAACATCCGGGCCCTCGCGCAACTGCAGTCGAGGGAGGTTGCGCCAGCGCCGTCGCCATTGTTCGAGCGTGTCTGCCAGACGTTCGTATTCTGGCGCCAGTCTGACGACATGTTCGGGCCCCTCTCGCCTGACCGCGCTCAGAGTTTCAGAGGGCGTAAGGGGTTTGAGCGATGCGGCGGGGTCGACCACCTGAACCATGGCGCCTGGGGAGCGAACATCGGAGGCGAAGCGGAAAAACGCTTCGGCGAGCGCTTCCTCCGCCTTCAGCGCGGCGCGCTGGTTCGGCCGCGCCGCCATTTCACTCAAGCGACTTTCAAGCGCAGGGGTCAGATACAGCTCGGACCGGAGCCCGTGCCTTTCCGCCGCCGCCATCAACTTCAGGGCGGTTTCCGCTTCAGACGTGAGTCGTCCATCGCGGATCCACGTCCGCTCGTAAAGCTGCAGAGGCTCAGAGCTGGTCGGTGGCCTCGGCGGCGACGCTTCGGGGCTGGACAGAGCCAACAACAGGCAACCGCCGACGACGGCCAAGACCGTTCGTCGGCGATCACCCTGCCCCGCTCCTGGTTTAGTCGGTCGCGTCTTGCGAGGGCTCAGCCCCGTTCGCCGGCCCATTGCGAGGCCGAACCGTCTTGCATGGCGTTCTGCGACCCCATGGTGGAGCTCTGATTATAGGGCGTCGCCGTATCCTGATTGGACATCTGGTCGGAGGATCGCGTCTGCATGCTGGAGTCAGGCTGGTTATTCTGCGCGCCGGTGGTCTGGGCCACCGCTACGCCGCCAAGGATCAGGACGCCCAAGGCGCCGGCTGCGAGCATCTTCTTCATGTCGTTTCTCCGTCGATTGCACCCCGCTCGACAACGGAAGGTCAGACGGGCTGTTCCAGACAAGACCGCTCTGACCGGTCGTGGTCTCAAGCCGTTACGGCTCCGACCAGCCCAGCACGCGCAAGGCCGGATCCGGCTTGTCCGCCTGCGAGAAGACCAGGCTAACCTTCCTCTCTCCCCGCCCGGGAACATAGTCGAGCGAGGCGCCGGAGCGTTCGCCGCCGACCTGGCCCTCGATATCCACGGCGGCGGCGGCCAGGTCGCCGTGGTTGGAGACCACGACGTCGACCACCCATCCGCCGGGCGAAGGTCGAACCGCCTCGCTTCTGATCGTCAGCGCCGCCGGCGACGGAACCGAGAAGGCCGCTCGCGCCAGCACGCCCGCCGCCCCGAGCGTGATGACGAGGCCAATCAGGGCGCAGGCGCACTGCAGCCGCGATACGCCCTTCTTCCCTGCTTTCTGTTTCTCCTTGTCCGTCACGGCTACACCAGAAGCCGCGCGGCCGCGGCCCCGATCGCCGCCGGAAAGGCCAGGATCACGACATTGGCCATGAGCGCCTGGAGCCCATGGCCGTCCGCTCCGCCGAACACCCACAGCATGGCGAGGCTGGCCAGCAGGCACAGGGCGTAGCCCGGCAGGGTGAAGTCGAAGAAGGCCCGAACCGGCGTTTCCGCCTCTTCCTGCCCAGCGAAACCCGCCTCGAAGACGATCAGGTGCAGCAGGATCACCGACAGAACGAGCACGCCCAACGCGCCCAGCGGCGTGGTCATATAGGCGATCAGCCGCATCTCCTCGGTCGGAGCCAGGTTCATGGCGAAGTAGAGGGCCCCGGCCAGCATCAGGAACAACTCGCCCGGATAGGAGGCCTCATCCTCGTCTCCCTCGTCCGGATCGCCCGACAACTGGCGTCGCGCCGCCAGAGCGCCCAGCGCGGCGGGCACCGCCTGCAGGGACATCTGCCCCACGGCGGACGCCGGCGAACTCAGATCCAGCACATTGAAGACCAGCAGAAGCGCAGCGGCGGTGACGAAACCCACGGCCAGGGCGACCAGGGTGTCCAGCGCATTGTTGACCAGACCCCGGCGAGCCGAAAACCCGGCGTAATGCGCCAACCCGAACAGCACCGGCAGCGCCGCCAGCAGAAAGACGAGACGCCGCTCCGGCTCCGCAGCGAAGCCGAGCGCCCACATCTCCATCGTCATCAGCAGGGGCAGGCTGAACAGCAGCGCGCCGCCGAAGGCTCGGCCCAGATCGCGGATATAGCCGCTGTCGTCCGCCCGCGCGGTGTCCTGGATCGTGGTCATGCCCAAGCAACGCCGCCGTCCGGTTTCGGCTCCAGCATGGCTGCGGCTCCTCAGTTCGACCGGTTGCGAAGGCGCCGTTCCAAAGCGCCGTCCGCCTGTCCGGCGTCGCAATCGCAGGCCGCTTCCGAAAGCGCGTCCCGATCGACGACGACCAGTCGCGCGCGACGAATCCGGACGGCGCCCCAGTCCTGCAGATGGCGGCACGCTGCGTTGACGCTGGTGCGCTGCAGGCCGAGCAGGTTCGCCAGTTCGCCCTGGGTGATTGAAATCCCCCTCTCCTCCCCGGCGGCGTTGTTGAGACGCGCGATCCATTTCGCCAGGCGCTGCAGTGCCGTATGCCGGGCGTTGCAGGCGGCCTCGACGCCGAGCGCGCGCGCGCGCGACGCGGCATAGGCGGCGAGAAACTGGTGAATCCAGGCGTCCTTCAACACGGCGTGGACTGGCTTCAACGGCGCGACATAGCCCTCGGTCGGCAGGACGGCTCGCGTTTCATGAGCATGGAGGGTCGCGCCGATGGCGGCCTCCCAGCCCAGAACGCCGCCGGGAGGGATCACGCCCACGCAAATTCGCCGCCCGGACGGAAAGAAGCCCAGGGCGCCGTTCAAAACGAAATAGAGGGCGTCGCCTGGGGGAGACTCTCCCGCACCCAGCGGAAGGCGCCGCGCGGTTTCTGTCAGGACAGCCTGAACCTTCGGCGGCAGGACCACGTAGACGGGATGGTCCTCCAGCCTCGTCCTGGCGCGCGCGGACGAGCGCCCGCCCCCGACATCGGCGTGAAATCCAGTCATGATTTGATCCAGTCAGGGGCGTTGGCGCTTAGCCAACAGCGACGAACGAACGCGTTCCAACCATCGTAAGCCCCCACATCCGGCACAGTTCCTCCAGATGTGAAAAAGGAGGCCGCCGCAGCGGCCTCCTTTACACCCGGGCAAAAGGGATCAGCGTTCCCCGCCCTTTCGTCCCGCCTCCGCAGCGCGTTCGGGATCGTCGGCGAAATTGCCGCCGCGCCCCGAACCGTCGCTGTCGTCGCCCCGACGCGAGGCGGAGGCACCTCCCCCTCCATGCGTGGCCTGCCCGCCCTTCCGACCCGCTTCCGCCGCCAGTTCATGGTCCTTGGAGAAGCTGCGATCTTCCGGATCGACGCTGGACCCGCCCTTGCTGGCGATCTCGCGCTGTTTGTCCTCGTCCATGGCGGCGAAGCCGCGATTGGACGACGACGAGCCTTGCTGTTGCTGACCCTGTTGCTGGTTCTCAGCCATTGTTCACTCCCTTGTTTTCACTGATCGCCCCGAGGGGCTCCCTTCCAACCCACCCTCCTTCGCAGGGTTCACCCTTCGCCTGCCATTGACCGTCACCCGACAGAAGGCGCTCGCCCCGTCGCCGACGGGAACAATTTCAGGCCCCGTCCTCTCCTCAGTGCAAAGCCATGACGGGAGAGTCCGATGGGCCAACAGAAGCAGTCCGAGGGTCGAGAGCGAAACGCCGCCATCCCCGGCGGCAAGCCCGACGCCGACACGCCAGATGAGGCCGTGCGTCGGGTCGGACGCGAATCCCGCCGTCGCGCAGGTCCGGACGGCCCTGACGCGCGCGAGATCGGCGACACCTTCAAGAAGACGCCGACCGCACGCCCTTCCGGCGCGAAGCCGCACGGCGGCGCCTGAGCGCCGTGCCTGACGTCATCACCCCGCCCGTGGCCGAAGGTCCGCGCGACGGCGACCTGCCCGCCTATGTCAGCAATGGCCTGATCGGCCTTCGCGTGCGAGAGGTTCCCCTGATCGCCGGCATAGTGCTGGTCAGCGGCCTGGCGGGCGAGCATCCGGAACGCCAGATCGAGGCCGCCGCCGCCGCGCCCTATCCCCTGGCGGGCGATCTGGCGCTGAACGGCGTCTGGATGAGCGATCAGCCCTGGGCGATCAGCGACCTGCGCCAGAGCTATGATTTCGCCTCTGGCGAGTTGTCCTCGCAGTTCCGCTTCACCGCCGCGGAACGGACGCTCTCGGTCGAGGTGCTGACCTTCGCCAGCCGCACGGCGCCCGCCGCCGTGGCCCAGGAAGTCCGACTGACCGCCGACGCGGCCTGCGACCTGACCTTCCGCGCCCTGGTCGATGTCGACGGCGTGCATGGGCGGATGCTTCGGCGACGTACGGACACGCCCGGCGAGCCCGAGCCCGCGTGCGACGGCAGCCTGTTATGGGAGACCGAAGGCGGCCTGGGTCGCTGCGGCGTCGCCCTGCTGACCGAAGGCCCGGACGGCGCCCGACGTCAGGTGATGGCGCATCCGCAAGGGCCGCTGTGCACCGAACATCAGTTGCGTCTGTCAGCGGGGCGTCCCGTACGTTTCCGCCAGCTCGCCGCCCTCATCCCGTCGGTTCAGCATGAACGGCCTGACGAGGAAGCCGTGCGGCGCGTGGCGCGAGCCGGGCGCACCGGCTTCGATGACCTGCGACGCTGCAATCGCGAGGCGTGGTCGGATCTGTGGCGCGGCCGCATCGTCGTGGCCGGCGCCGCCCCGCATCATCAGGCGCTGATCGACGCCGCCTTCTACTATCTCAACGCCTCGGCGCACCCGGCCTCGCCGTCGTCGACCTCCATCTTCGGCCTCGCGACCTGGCACGACTATCACTACTACTACGGCCATGTGATGTGGGACGTGGACGCCTTCTGCCTGCCGCCTCTCCTGCTGATGCAGCCCGACGCCGCGCAGGCGCTGCTGTCCTTTCGCACGCGGGGCCGGGCGGCGGCGGGGACCAACGCCCGCCTGTCCAGCCGCCGGGGCCTGCAGTTCCCCTGGCAGGCCGCGCCGACGACCGGGCAGGAAGCCGCGCCGGGCGCCGGCGACGCCGCCCAGCACGAGGATCATGTCTCCCTCCACGTGGCGCGGGCCTTTTCGCTGTACGCCGACGCGACCGGGGACGAGCGCTTCCTGAGAGAGGACGCCTGGCCGGTGTTGAGCGGGGTGGCCGACTGGTTCGTCAGCCGGGTCCAGCGGACGTCCCGCGGCTTTGAACTGCCGTGCGCCATGGGACCGGCCGAGGTGCCGCAGCCGCCCGACAACGACGCCTTCACCCTGATGGCCGGGGCGGACATCCTTCGACGCGCGGGGCGCGCCGCCGAGCGCCTGGGCGAGCCGGCCCCGGCCGCATGGGGCGAGGTGGCGGCGAACCTCTATCTGCCCGTTCGATCGGACGGGGTGATCGCCGCGCACGACGACTTCACCGTTCGCGAACCCAAGGGGGCGACGCCTTCGCCGCTGGCGGGTCTGTTTCCCTATGACTATCCCGCCTCCGCCGCCCAGAGACGCAGGACGCTGGATTTCTACCTGAAGCTCTGGCCCGATTATGTGGGCGCGCCCATGCTGCCGGCCCTCTACTGCGTCTGGGCGACGATGGCGGGCGACCGGAAGCTGGCGCTCAAGCTGTTCGAGGAAGGCTACGCCGCCTACGATCAGCCCCGTTTCCACCAATGTCTCGAGTATCGGTTGGATCAGGCCGAAGGCACGGCGGCGGGCCCTTTCTTCGCCAATCTGGGCGGGCTGTTGATGGGCCTGACCTATGGCCTGACGGGCTTGCAGATCGACGACGGGCCGCCCGAAGCCTGGGCGCGGCGCCCTGTCGTTCTCCCGGAAGGCTGGAGGGAAATCAGGATCGAACGGCTGTGGGTCCGCGGGCGCCCCGCACGCCTTACTGCGCGGCACGGCGCCGAGCGCGCCGAACTGACATTCCTTTGAAGCGAAGCCGGGCCAGCACCCCTTCGCGATGCAGGATGTAGACCCCGCTCGCTGCCACCAACCCCATGCCCAGGGCTGCCGGCCCGTCCGGCGTCCAGCCGAAGACGAGCGCGCCCAGCAAGGCGGCGAAGATCACCTGGGCGTAGGAGAAGGGCGCCAGCAGGGAGGCCTCGCCGCGCCCATAGGCGGCGATCAACAGAAGCTGGCCGACTGCGTAGCACAAGCCCATCGCGGCAGCCGCCGCCAGGGCGACCGGGGCCATCGGGGCAAACCACAGCGGCGCCGTCGCGCTGAGCAGGACAAAGCCGACGAGAGCGGAACAGAGCAGGGTCGCAGCCGGCGCGTCCTCGCCGCCGATGCGACGCGTCAGGATAATGGCGGTCGCGCCGAAGAAGGCGGATCCGAGCGGAAAAAGCGCCGCCGGGCTGAACAGCGCGCCGCCGGGCCGCAACAGAATCAGAATCCCGGCCAGACCGACCAGCAAGGCCGTCCAGCGCCGTCTCGCCACGGCTTCGCGAAGGAGGAGAATGGCCATCAGGGTGGCGAAGGTCGGGGTCACGAAGGAGACAGCCGTCGCCTCCGGCAGCGGCAAATGGCCGAGTCCCAGGATGAACAGTCCGCCGGACGCCAGCACCGCCAGACCCCGCAGTCCCTGCAAGAGCGGCCGCCGTACGCGCCACGCCGCCCGGCCGCGATCTGAGGCGACGGCCAGTCCCAGGGCCAGCATGGCGACATGGCGCACCCAGACGACCTGGGCCGAGGGCGTGTCGTGGGTCAGCAGCTTGGCGAAAACGTCCGCCAGGGCGAAAAGCCCGACGGCCCCGACCACCATCAGTATGGTCAGGCCCGACGCGGCGGCCGGAGTCACGCCGACGAGAACCGGCGGGGCCTCGCCGTCGGGTCCAGGCCAGGCGGCGACGGGACGGCCGCTCATGTCCAGTTGGCGCAGTCGGCGGCGTCGACGCTGATGGTTTCGCCGCTGACGAAACGCGCCTCATCACTGAGCAGGAACAGGACGACGGCGGCCACGTCCTCGGGCTTGATCCAAGCCAGGCCCATGGGGGTGGCGTCCTTACGGGCCTCCAGATAGTCGTCGCGGGTCGGGTCGGGCTTGTCGGGAACCGCCTGACGAAACCGCTGAGGGCTCGACATCATGGGGGTATCCGTCGGCCCCGGCAGGACCGCATTGACCGTCACTCCGTGTTCGGCGACCTCCAGCGCCGCCGTCTTGCACAGGCCGATCAGGCCGAATTTCGAGGCGACGTAGGGTCCCGCCTCCGCCTCCGCATGCTTGCCCGCGCCGCTGCCGATGGCGACGACGCGGCCGCGCCCGGCTTCAGTCATCAGGCGCAGGGCCGGCGCCATTACGTTGAAGACGCCGTGCAGATTGGTCCGCACCACGGCGTCGAACTGATCGGGCGCCAGGTCCGTCAGCCGTCCTTCCAGGGTCACGGCCGCGTTCGCGATCAGGAAATCCAGCCGTCCGAAAGAGGCTCGCGCCGCCTCGATCAGAGCCTCGCCTTCGCTCGTCTCGCGCACATCCATGCGCAGGCCGATGCAGCGCACGCCGCTGGCGTCGGCCGCCGCGACCGTCTGGTCCAGGTCCGCCTGGGTCGCCTTGGGATAGGGAGTTCCGTCGGGCAGGCCTTCCAGAACATCGCCGATGACGAGATCGCAGCCCTCGCGCGCCAGAGCCAGGGCGATGGCGCGTCCTATGCCGCGCGCGCCGCCGGTGACCACTGCGACCCGGCCCTGAAATCGCGGCGGCGAGGCGGGAGGCGGGGCGCGCGTCGGATCGTGAGGATTCATTGGGGGCGGCCTCCCTTGCCGCCTCCCTGCAATCGCCGTCCCCGGACGCCGTTCCGGAGCGTCTGGATTCAGACTTTCATCCGGGCTCCCTCAGTGCAGCTTGAGCCGCCCGGACACGCGGCGCATCAGCAGGCGGGACAGGGCCAGAAGCGCCGTGCGCCGCAGGCCGATCACCGCACGATAGTGGTCAAGGTGAAGGCTCATATAGGCCTGCCGCGCCAGCCAGCCCTCGATCAGGAAGTTCGGCCCGACCAGACCGCCCATCAGCGCCCCCACGCCGCCTTCGCGGCCCAGGGACACTAAGGAGCCGCGGTCGCGATAGACATATGGGTCTGGATCGCCTCCCTTAAGCAGCGCGCGAGCCAGATACTTGGCCTGCTGGGCCGCCGCCTGAGCGCGTGCCGGGACGAAGCCGGCGCCATGCGGAGTCTGGGCGCAGTCTCCCATGGCGTAGACGTCCGGGGCGGACGTCCTCAGACGATCGTCCGTCAAGAACTGATTGAGACGCCCGGTCTCAAGTCCGAAATCGCGATTGCGGGGCGACGCCAGAACGCCCGCCGCCCATACGGTCAGATCCGATCGAATCCAGCCCCGGCTGGTCTGCAGTCCGTCCGCCGCAACCTGCTCAACCCTGGCGTCCACGGCGAGGGTCACGCCCCGGCGCTCCAGTTCCTGCGCCGCCTTGGCGGCCACGGTTTCGGGCAGACCGCCGAGGATGCGCGGCCCCGCCTCGACCACTGTCACCCCCAGATCGAACTTCTGATGGGCCCCCAGACCGGCTGAAAGGGCCCGGTGGCCTTCGATCAACTCGGTCGACAGCTCGACCCCCGTGGCGCCCGCTCCGACGATGGCGATGTCCAGCCTTTGGCCGGGCGCATAGGCCGAGGCCAGGAAGGCGCCGGTCAGGCGCCGGTTGAAGGCTTCGGCGTCCGCCACGTCCTCCAGCAGGTGGGCGTGCTCGGCGGCCCCCGGCGTATTGAACAGATTGGAGCCGCTGCCCATCGCCAGCACCAACCGGTCATAGGCCAGCGTTCGCGGCGGAATCAGAACCCGGCCGTCGTCGTCCCGCACTTCGGCCAGGCTTAGGCTCTTTTCAGCAACGTCCAGTCCCTCCAGGTCTCCGAAGGCGAAACTGAAGTGATTGCGCCGGGCCAGCAGCGGATACGCCAGGCCTTCCTGATGCGAATCAAGCGAGCCGGCGGCAACCTCGTGCAGGGAGGGCTTCCACAGGTGAAAGATGGTCCGGTCGATCAGCAGCACGCGTCGCGGACCTTCATTGCGGCCCAACGCGCGCCCCAGCCGGGCGGCGAGCTCCAGGCCGCCCGCGCCTCCGCCGACGATGATGATTTCGTGGCGCATGTTTTCTCCTCGCGTGGCAAAGGCCGAACCCGAGCCTCAATGCGGATATGGATACGGCCGACGCCTGACGCGCCGGCCGCTCCGCGAATGCGACGATGTTTCGCATCGTCCGTCCGCAACCCCCGCCTCCCCTTCTTGATGTGAAACGACCGCTCCCTAGCCCGGCGGAACGGATGGGACCGGCCGAGTTCGCCCCGCGCCTGGGCCGGCCCCGAGGTCCGCGCCGGTCAACGGATCGGATTCGGGATCGGAACGCGTGCGAGCGGCGAATGTCTCCACCGCCTTTTCTTCGTCGGCCGAAAGCGCCACCTCGGCGCGGCCGTCCCCGCCGTCGACAGCCATTTGAGCTTCGCGCTCGTCGACGGTGTCCCACTGCTCGCCCGTGTTCCACGGTCCGGATGCGTCGCCCTCGCCCTGGGACATGTTGTAGTATTTGTCCGCGAAGTCCGGATGGCCCGGCAGCTTGCCCGGCGGGAAGTTGGCGGGGATGGCGTAGAGGGCCTTCTCGAACGACTTCTGGTGGGCGACCTCACGCGTCATCAGAAAGGTCAGGGCGTCCTTGATTCCCGGGTCGTCGGTGACGTTGATCAGCCGCTCATAGACGATCTTCGCCCGCGACTCCGCCGCGATGTTGGAGCGTAGGTCGCAGGCCGGATCCCCGATCGAGTCCACATAGGCCGCCGTCCAGGGCACGCCCGCCGAATTGATCAGGGCCGCGCCGCCTCCATAGAGGATGGACGTGGTGTGACTTTCGCCCCCCGAGGTCATGCTGGCGTAGAGGTCGGCCTCCTCCTCCGCCGCCTCGGCCAGGCGCCCCTTGGCGCCGCGGTTCAGCATGGCGACGATCGAACCGATGATCTCGAGGTGGCTGAGCTCCTCGGTCGCGATGTCCATCAGCATGTCGCGGCGGGCGACGTCCTCGTCCGCCAGACCCTGCGTAAAGTAGCGCATCGCCGCCGCCAGTTCGCCCTGCGGCCCGCCGAACTGCTCCAGCATCAGGGTCGCCAGGGCCGGATTGGGTTCTGAAACCCGCACCGTGTACATCAGCTTCTTGTTGTGCATGAACATCTCGCGTCTCCTTGCGACAGCGATCAGCGGCTGGGGTTCTCGCCCGCGCGCTTCAGCATCAGGAATTTCTCGGTGAGGGCCGGCAGGCTCTGGTCCACCCAGGCCGCCATGCGCGCTTCTTCATCCAGCGAGGCGTTCAGCGGATCCAGGGCGACAGAGTAGCCGCCGTGCTCGGCCAGGACGATCAGTCCCTTGTAGGCCGCGACCTCATAGTTCTCGAAGGCGAAGTTGGCGAAGGCGTTCTTGAGAATTTCGTCCTCGGCGAAGGTGTGACCCAGGGCTGCCATGTTGCCGCTCATGGACATGGCGGCGTCCTTCAGACCTGACGGACTCTCGTCCAGGCCCGAGAGAATCTGCTCAAGCCGCGAAATCTGCTGCTCGGTTTCAAGCCGGTGCGCCTTCAGCTTCTCCGCCACCTCCATGAAATTTCTGGCGCGGTCGATCTGCCGATCCATCAAGGCCAGGGCCTGATGCTCCACGGCATGGGCGTTCTTCAGGCCAGTCACGAACACGTCGCGCCAGACGTCGTCGTTGTTGATCATGTCGATCTCCTTCGGTTTGCGGGTCTCTGGCAAACCGGCGGAGCGGATGAGGGGTCCGGCTGTCGGATACCCGTCACTTCATCGACCTCTGCAACGAACCCGCTGTCGGTCCATTGGCTCTTCACGCACCGGAGCCAGACATGACCGATCGTCCGATTTCGACTGACGCCGATGTGGATTCCTCGGCCTTCCGCGACAGCGACCTTCACGAAGGGCGCCACGCGGCCGACACCTTGCGCGCCATGCTGATCCGACGGCCCCGATCGGCCCTCTACAACTATTGGCGCGATCTTTTGAACCTGCTCGTCTTCTCGGAGACGGTGAAGTCTGTCGAAGTTCTGGACGCGACGCATTCCCGATGGGTCGTCGAAGGACCGGGCGGAAAGGACGTCGCGTTGACCTCCGTGATCACAGAGGACTTGGCGGACCGTCGCATCGCCTGGACCTCGACCGAAGGCTCCGACGTCGACCATGAGGGTTGGATCGAGTTCCGGGACCATCCTTTCGGGCGCGGCACGGAGGTGCGGCTCTTCATCAGCTACGATCCGCCCGGCGGGGCCGTGGGCAAGGCGATCGCCAAGGTCATGCAGCGCGAGCCGCGTCTGCAGGCGCGGCGCGAACTGCGGCGCTTCAAGCAGCTCATGGAGACGGGCGAGATTTCGACCTCAAAGGCGCCGGATGCAGCGCCGCGCGGCTCCCGCCGCCTCTGATCGCAGCAGAAAGGATCGCCCATGCGCGCCCTCACCTGGCACGGCAAGCATAACGTCCAGATGGACACGGTTCCCGACCCGGAGATCATCAACCCTCGCGACGCCATCATCAGGATCACGGCCACGGCCATCTGCGGCTCGGATCTGCATCTGTACGATAGCTACATCCCCGGAATGTCGAACGGCGACATCCTCGGCCATGAATTCATGGGCGAAGTCGTGGACGTCGGGCGCGGCAACACCAGCCTGAAGAAGGGGGACCGGGTCGTGGTGCCCTTCGTCATCGCCTGCGGCCAATGTTTCTTCTGCCAGAAGTCCCTTCCCGCCGCCTGCGACAATTCCAATCCGGCGGATAAGGCCGACGCATCGGAGATCGCCTTCGGCCAGGTGATGACCGGCGCCTTCGGCTATTCGCACCTGACCGGCGGCTACGCCGGAGGACAGGCCGAGTACGCGCGGGTGCCCTATTCCGACTACGGGCCGATCAAGATCCCGGACGGCGTCGAGGACGAGAAGGTGCTCTTTCTGTCCGACATCTTCCCCACGGGCTGGATGGCCGCCGAGAACTGCCAGATCGAGCGCGGCGACACCGTCGCCGTTTGGGGCTGCGGGCCGGTGGGTCTGTTCGCGATCAAATGCGCCTTCCTTCAGGGCGCTGGCCGCGTCATCGCCATCGATCACCATCCCAACCGCCTGGCCCTGGCCAAGGCCAACGGCGCCGAGGTCCTCAACTACCACGAGGTCAGGGTGCGCGAGGCGCTCCAGGAAATGACGGCGGGCCTCGGGCCCGACAGCTGCATCGACGCAGTGGGCATGGAAAGCCACGGCTTCTCGCCCGACAACATCGTCGACGCCGTAAAGACCTCGACCCGCATGGGGACAGACCGCGCCCACGTGTTGCGCGAAACCATCATGGCGGTGCGCAAGGGCGGCACGGTGTCGGTGCCTGGCGTCTACGGCGGCTTCGCGGACAAGGTGCCGGTCGGCGCCTTCATGCAGAAAGGCCTGACCCTCAAAACCGGCCAGACACATGTCCAGCGCTACCTCCCCGCCCTGCTCGAGATGATCCTGGACGGCCGCATCGACACCACTGATCTGATCAGCCACCGCCTGCCGCTCGAGCAGGCCCCCGAGGCCTACCGCAACTTCAAAGAGAACCAGAACGAATGGACGAAGGTGGTGCTTCATCCGGAATGAAGCTGCAGCAGGCGCTGCGACGCCGGGCTTTTCCGCCGCTTCGTTAGATTCTGGAGCTGGCCGCGCCTTTCTCGTGAGAGCCGCAGCGAGGCCACGGGGCGATCAGCCGCATCGTTCATCAGCAAGTCTGTGCGGCGAATCCAGCATAGGTTATTGCAAGGTCTGCACGCGTCCTTAGGCAGGGCGCTCTCGCTCCTCGTCCAGGGTTCACAACTTGATGAAATCGTCACGTCGTCCGTCTGCGGGCTCGAAGATGGAGGCCTGGGCGGTTCTGGGGTTGGCCCTGGTTCTTTCCTTCTTCCTCGCCACCGGGCTTGTCGCCTGGAGGAATGTCGAAGTTCTGCGCGCCAACAACCAGCAGATCATCCATACGCACGAGGTGATCGTCGCGGTTGATGAACTGTTGTCCGCCGCTCAGGACGCCGAGACGGGCCAGCGCGGCTATCTGCTGACGGGCAACGTCTCCTATCTGCAGCCCTATGAGACGGCGACCCGGGATCTCAACCGACGGCTGGGCGATATCGCGGAGCTCACCCGCGACAACCCTGTCCAACAAGGTCACCTGAATCAGCTGCGCGCTCGCCTCGACGCCAAACTGGCCGAGCTGGACGCGGCCCTACAGGCGCGCCGCGCCGAGGGCATGCAGGCCGCGCTTGCGCGGATGGCCACGGATCAGGGCAAGCAGGAGATGGACGCGATCCGGGCCCAGGTCGCCCTCATGCGTCAGGAAGAGCAGAGCGTGCGTCAGCAGCGACTGACGGAAATGAACGCCGCCTATCGCACGGCGCTGATTAGCGGCGTGCTTTCGGGCGTGCTCGGAGCCGTCCTGACGATCGCGGTCTTCATGCTGGTCCGTCGCAGCGCCAGGGCGCGCGCACGCCAGGAATGGCTGCATGAAGGCCAGGTGGGCCTCGGCGTCGCCATGATGGGCGATCAGTCGCTGGAACAGCTGGGAGACAGCATTCTCGCCTATCTGGGACGGTACGCCGGCGTCCAGGCGGCCGCCCTGTTCAAAGGCGAAGGCGGCTTTTATCGGCGCATCGCCGCGCTCGGCGTCCCGTCGGACGCGCCCGTCGCTGAACGCTTCGGCCCGCGCGAGGGGCTGCTCGGGCAGGTGGCTGCGGAAGGACAGGTTCTGACGCTGTCCGACGTGCCTGAGGGCTATCTGACGATCGGTTCGGCCCTCGGCCGCGACAAGCCGAGGCACCTGGTGATCGCCCCCGCCCGGGCGGACGGCGCGGTCAATGCGGTTCTGGAACTCGGCTTTCTGCACACGCCGGACGAACGGCTTATGGCCCTGCTGGAAGAAACCGGGCCCGCCATCGGCACAGCCTTGCGCTCGGCCCGCTACCGCGCCCAGCTGCAGAACATGCTGGAGGAAACCCAGCGCCAGGCCGAGGAGCTCCAGGTTCAGAGCGAGGAGTTGCGCGTCTCCAACGAAGAGCTGGAGGAACAGGGTCGGGCGCTGAAGGAATCCCAGGCGCGCCTGGAGCAGCAGCAGGCGGAGCTGGAGCAGACCAATAGCCAACTGGAGGAGCAGGCCCAGTTGCTGGAAACCCAGCGCGACGATCTGGAGCGCGGCGCCTCGGCCCTAACGCTGAAGGCGCGCGAACTGGAGCAGGCCAGCCAGTATAAGTCCGACTTCCTGGCCAATATGTCCCATGAGCTGCGGACCCCGCTCAACTCCCTGCTGATCCTGTCCAAGCTCCTGGCCGACAACCCAGAGGGAACGCTGTCGGAGGAGCAGGTCAACTACGCCCGCACGATTCAGTCGTCAGGCAATGATCTCCTGGCCCTGATCAACGACATCCTCGACCTGTCCAAGATCGAGGCAGGCCACATTCAGGCGCGTCCCGAGGCGGTGTCGATGCAACGGTTGACCGAGGACGTCCGGCAACTCTTCCAGCCGGTGGCGGACGACCGCGGTCTGGTCTTCGAGATCGAGCTGGACGCTGGAGCCGATCTGATGGAGACGGATCGCCAGCGGCTGGAGCAGATCCTCAAGAACCTGCTGTCGAACGCCTTCAAATTTACCGAAAGCGGCGGTGTGAAGCTCGGTATATCGGCCCAGTCCGGCGACAGGATCGCCTTCGCCGTGTCGGATACCGGTATCGGCATATCCCCCGAGCAGCAGAAGGGGGTTTTCGAGGCCTTCCAGCAGGCCGACGGAACCATTAGCCGCAGATACGGCGGCACGGGCCTGGGCCTGTCGATCTCGCGCGAACTGGCGCGCCTGCTCGGCGGACGGATCACGCTGGAAAGCCGAGTGGGCGAAGGGAGCGTCTTCACTCTGACCCTGCCGCGCGCCTATGACGCTGCGCAGGTCGCTCCGCGCGAGACGCCTGCCCCTGCCCCGCATGTTTCGCCCCAGTCGGAACCGCCTCCCGAGCGGCGTCAGTCAGTGTCTGCGAGCATCGAGGACGACCGCGACCATCTGGCCGGAACGCGCCGCCTGCTGCTGGTTGTCGAGGACGACGACCGCTTCGCCGCCATCGTCCGCGACCTGTCCCGCGAGCTGGGCTTCCAGTGCATCGTGGCGGGCACGGCCCAGGAGGCTCTCAAGCTGGCCAAGCGCCATCGTCCCAGCGCGGTCGTGCTGGACGTGGGCCTGCCCGATCAGTCGGGGCTGACCGTTCTCGACGTGCTGAAGCGCGACGATGACACCCGCCACATCCCCATCCACGTCGTCTCGGCCGAGGATCACAGCCAGACCGCCCTGTCGCTGGGCGCCATCGGCTATCTGGTCAAGCCGGTGAAGCGCGAGGATCTCGCCGAGGTTCTGCGCACCCTCGAGGACACGCTGACCCGCACCGTGCGTCGCGTGCTCATCGTGGAAGACGATCTGGTCCAGCGCGACGCGGTGAGCCGCCTGCTGGCCTCCGGCGACGTAGAAACCGTAGGCGTGGGCACCGCCGCCGAATGCCTGGAGCAACTCAGAACCCAGACCTTCGACTGCATGGTGCTGGATCTCACCCTGCCTGACGCGTCGGGCTTCTCCCTGCTGGAGACCCTCAGCCGCGAGGGCGGCCATGGCTTCCCGCCCGTGATCGTCTATACGGGGCGCGATCTGTCGCCCGATCACGAGCAGCAGCTGCGCCGCTATTCGAGCTCCATCATCATCAAGGGCGCCAAGTCGCCGGAGCGGCTGCTCGACGAGGTCTCCCTCTTCCTCCATCAGGTGGTGTCCGAGCTTCCGCCCGAGCAGCAGAAGATGATCCGCAAGGCGCGCAATCGCGACGCCGTGCTGGAAGGGCGCCGGATTCTGGTCGTCGAGGACGACGTCCGCAACGTCTACTCCCTGACCAATGTCCTTGAACCGCGCGGCGCGGTGGTGGAGATCGCCCGCAACGGCAGGGAAGCGCTCGAGGCGCTGGAGCAGGCCTCGACCGATCCTTCGAAGGCTGTCGACCTTGTGCTGATGGACGTGATGATGCCGGTCATGGACGGCCTGACGGCGACGCGTGAAATGAGAAAGGATCCGCGCTGGAAGACTCTGCCGGTGCTGATGCTGACCGCCAAGGCCATGCCGGACGACCAGGAGCGCTGCATGGCGGCCGGGGCGAACGACTACATGGCCAAGCCGCTGGACGTGGACAAGCTGCTGTCCCTGGTCCGCGTCTGGATGCCCCGCTGAGTCCGCCATGACGAACGAGATCGAGGATATCGAGATCGGTCTGCTGCTGGAGGCTCTGTACCAGCGCTACCATTACGACTTCCGCCAGTACGCACGGGCGTCGATCAAGCGCCGCCTGATTCAGGCGCGCAGCCATTTCGGCATGCCGAGCCTGACGGCCCTGCAGGAACGGGTCCTGCACGATCCCGAAATGCTGCCTCGTCTGCTCGCCTTCCTGACGGTTCAGGTCAGCGAGATGTTCCGCGACCCCGGCTACTTTCGCGCCCTGCGCGAGCAGGTGCTGCCCCATCTGCGCACCTATCCCTCGCTCAAGGTGTGGATCGCGGGATGCAGCGCCGGAGAAGAGCTGTATTCCATGGCCATTCTGTTCCGCGAGGAAGGTCTGTTCGACCGCACGCTTTTCTACGCCACCGACATCAATCCCGACGCCCTGCGCGCCGCGGAAGCGGGGGTCTATCCCCTCGATCGAATTCGCAAATTCACCGAAAACCACCAGAAGTCGGGCGGCCGCTCGTCCCTGTCCGACTACTATACGGCCGACTACGGTCGGGCGGTCTTCGACAAGTCGCTGCGCGCCAATGTCGTCTTCTCTGACCACAGCCTTGTCACGGACGCCGTCTTCGCCGAGATGCAACTCATCTCCTGCCGCAACGTCATGATCTATTTCGAC
>DJDA01000128.1:0-350 GCA_002430835.1 Brevundimonas sp. UBA5936 | reverse complement strand
CCGCCGGAGGGGTGCAGGCCCTGCTCGCCCTCCTCCCGTCGCTGCCGGCGGACTTCCCCTGGCCGATCTTCATCGTCCTGCACGTCCCGGCCGATCGCAGCAACGTGCTGGCTCCTCTGTTCGAGGCCAAATGCCGGGTCGAGGTCAAGGAGGCCGAAGACAAGGAGACCGCCCGTCCCGGCGTGGTCTATTTCGCCCCCTCGGACTACCACCTCCTGGTCGAGAGCAACGGTGATATGGCCCTGTCCTCCGACGAAGCCGTCAACTACTCCCGCCCCTCCATAGACGTGCTGTTCGAAAGCGCGGCGGACGCCTACGGCGTCGGCCTGACCGGGGTGATCCTGACCGGC
>DJDA01000127.1:52458-61183 GCA_002430835.1 Brevundimonas sp. UBA5936 | reverse complement strand
GGCGCCGCCCTTTGCGGCGCGGGCGGCGCGCCGTTCAGGCGGCGCGTCAACTCTTCGATGCGGGCGCGCTCGGCCGGATCTTGCTGCGCGGCGGCGGGCGTCGCGGACAGGGCCAGAGGGGCGGCGAGCGACAGGGCGGCGACGAATACGGCTTTCATGACAATGACATTGACGGCCGGGGCCGCACCGGGTCAAGCGGCCATCGCGCCCGCCGGATCAAGCGCCCGGCAACTCCACCCAGAAGGTCGCGCCCTGCCCCGACGCCGAGATCACGCCGATCTCGCCGCCCTGCAACTCGACCAGCCGTTTGGCCAGGGTCAGGCCGACCCCATGCCCCTCGATGGCCGAACGCTCCAGACCCAGACGGTTGAAAGGCTCGAACAGTTGCGCCTGCTTCTCTTCCGACAGGCCAGGTCCGCGGTCGACCACCTCGATGCGGACGCGATCGCCGCTCCAGGCCGCGCGCAGGACGACCAGCCCGCCCGAGGCGCCGTATTTGACGGCGTTGTTGGCCAGGTTGCCCACCACCTGCGTCAGACGCTGGGAATCGGCCCGCGCCACCAGGTGATCGCCGGCCGCGACCACATCGATCTTCACCGCCGCCGTTTCGGGATTCAGCAGCAGGCTACGGCGCACATCCTCCAGCACGCCGGCGACGTCGGTCGGGCGCAGATCGACCTTGACCGCGCCCGCCTCGGCCCGCGCCACATCAAGCAGGTCGTGGGTCAGAGCCTCGACCTGACGCGCCGTCTTGACCAGCATCTGCGCCATCTCGACCTGATTGGGCGTGACGGCGCCCAGGTGCCCGCCGGCCCACAGCTCGCCGATGCCGATGACGCCGCCAATCGGACTCTTGATCTCATGGGCCACATTGGCCAGCAGCCGCGACTTGGCCGCCGAGGCGCGCTCGGCTCGCGCGCGTCCCTCACGCGCGCGTTCGGTCAGGCGGTCCCGCTCTTCCAGCAAGGCCGCGACCATGACGATCGGCATATAGCCCAGCAGCACCAGAAGTTGCCCCAGCATGGCCCGCTGCTCGGCGTTGAAGTCGTGATAGGGGCCGTTTCCGGCCATGGTCCCGCCGATGGCCATGACCGAGACGATCATCAGGGCCCAGGCGATGCCGACGACGCGAAAGCGCACCGCCATGAGAACCAGCAGCGGCAACAGCAGAAAGCCGTAAGGCAGGCTCAACTGCGAGAAGATGGCGTAGCAGGCGCTCAGGATCAGGCCGCTCAACGCGACGCCCTCAGCCAGTCGCACGGGCTCGCGCAGAATATTCAGATGCGACCGGCGCAAGGTCAGACCAAACACGCCTAGAACAGCGAAACCCAGGGCGTGGGCGCTCCACCAGATCCGCAAGGAATCCAGCAGGTCGGCGCCGATCATCATGTTCAGCGCCACCGCGCTGAACACAGCGGACGGAAGCGGAGCGATGGCGCAAACGGTCAGAAACCGCGCCAGCCCTTCGACGCTGTCGACATGCAGCCCCGTCACCAGTCGGCGCGTCAGCACCACCGCCAGGGCGATCTCCAGCAGATTGGCCACGGTGAACAGCAGCGCCAGCGCCGGTCCGTTCCCGCTCAGGAACTCGCCCGCCAGCACCCCCGCCGCAATCAGCACCACGAAGCCGCAATCATAGGCCAGCCCGCGCCCGCCGCGCAGCCACAGGGCCAGGGCCAGACCGCTCGCTCCCCACAGGGCGGCCACCACGCCGTTGGCGCGCGCAAAGCTGACCGCCAGCACCACCAGGACGGTCACGCCCACGGCGGTCAGGATCGGCAGCAGAGGCTGACGGAAGAAGGCGGCGTTGGCTTGTGATGACGGGAGCGTGCGGGGCGTCATGCCCGACGGCTCCACAACAGCTTCAGGTCTTTCGAGCGCGCGGCTCATCGTCATGATCGGGTCCACGGGGCGACACTAAGGCCTCACCCTGCCCGAGCTTCCTAAACATCCTCTGAAGTCAGGAAGCTGCGCCCGCCAGGGCCGCATCAAAGGCTCGCATCGCCGCCGCCGGTCCTTGCGGATGCGCCCAGACCCCGGCGCTGACAGCCACGAAGTCCGCCCCCGCCGCCGCCAGGCCGGCCGCGTTTTCGGCCGTAACGCCGCCGATGGCCACGCAGGGAACCTCCATCGTCTCCTGCCAGATGGTCAGGATGTCGGGCTCGGCGTGATGAACGACGTCCTTGGTTTCGGTCGGGAAGAAGGCGCCGAAGGCGACATAGTCGGCCCCGCCCTCGGCCGCCTCCATCGCCAGGTGGCGGCTGTCGTGGCAGGTGACGCCGATCATGGCGTCCGGGCCCATGATGCGCCGCGCCTCGGCCAGGGAAGCGTCCTCCTGGCCCACATGCACCCCGTCGCAGCCCGTGGCGCGCGCCAGATCCGGCCGATCATTCAGGATCAGAGCCACTTCGTGCGCCTGGCAGATCGGCTTCAGCCGGGCGACAGCGGCGCGGATCGCCTCGTCCGAAGCTTCCTTCAGACGGATCTGCAAGGCGGCGCAGTCCCCGGCCGACAGGGCGGTCTCCAGCTCTGCGGCGAAGGCCTCCAGGTCCGGGATGGCGACCGGCGTGATCAGGTACAGCCGGCAGGCCGGGCGAGCGGGAATTTGCGGTTGACGAGCCATGGCCGAGCCCTGCCCGTCGTCGCCGTCGTCGTCAATGTCGCATGTGCATGCGAATGATTTGCACCCGCCTTAATAAATGCTATAGCGAGCCATTCTCAGTGTTCCGGGTGCCCCGCCTTGTACGTCTGCAACTGTAACGGTCTTCGCCAGCGTGACGTCGCCCTCGCCATCGAGGCGGGCGCCAACCGTCCGAAGGACATCTTCGCCAGCCACCAGTGCGCGCCCCAGTGCGCCAAATGCGTGTGCGAAATGCGTCAGATGATCCAGGAAACCCAGGCCGCCTTCGCCATCGCGGCCGAGTAGAGCCTAGCGCAAGAGCCGCCGCTTTTTGAAAGCGGATTTCACTCGCATTATCAATGCAGTGATAAAAACTCGCAAATAATCCACGGCGTTTCAGCCGTGCTATGAAGTCCTTACGGGCGGCCGAGAGGCCCTGTCGTCGCGCTGACGTCGCTTTCGCCGCCGCTGAACAAGGACGACGACCATGAAGGGCGATCCCGCGATCATCCGCACCCTCAATGCGGTGCTGACCAACGAACTGACGGCGGTGAACCAGTACTTCCTGCACGCCCGCATGTTCGAGAGCTGGGGTCTGACCCATCTCGGCAACGTCATCTACGAAGAATCGATCGGCGAGATGAAGCACGCCGACATGCTGATCAAGCGCATCCTCTTCCTGGACGGCCTGCCCAACCTGCAGGATCTGCACAAGCTGAAGGTCGGCGAAGACCCGATCGAATGCCTGGGCGCCGACCTGCAACTGGAGATCGACAGCCGCGCCGCGACCCGCGACGCCGTCACCCAGTGCGAGGAAGCCCGCGACTACGTCAGCCGCGACCTGCTGATGAAGATCCTGGCCGACACCGAGGAGCACGTCGACTTCCTCGAAAACCAGCACAGCCTGATCAAGCTGATGGGCGCGCAGAACTATCTGCAGTCGGCCATGAAGGAAATCGTCACCGACGGCGCCGCCACGGGGAACTAAAGCCTCCTCTCCCTGCCGTCATCGTCGGGCCTAGCGCGATGATGACGGCATAGGGGCAATCGCACGCGCCATTGCCCTTTTTCGCCTTATCCTCTAGGGCTCGCCGCGATTTGGCGCGCCACGCTCTGGCGGTCGGCGCCTGCCGCCCCCCAGCAACGAGCCCTACGGTTCTCATGAAAATCAACGCCAACACCATCAAGCCCGGCATGGTCCTGCAACACAACGGCGCCCTGTGGGTCGTCACCAAGGCCAGCCACGTCAAGCCCGGCAAGGGCGGCGCCTTCGCCAACGTCGAGGCCAAGAACCTCGAAACCGGCAACAAGCTGAACGAACGCTTCCGCTCGGAAGACAAGGTCGAGCGCGTCACGCTGGAACAGCGCGACTACTCCTATCTGTTCGACAACGGCGAAACCCTCGTCTTCATGGACGACGAGTCCTATGAGCAGATCGAACTGCAAAAGGGCTGGGTCGGCGAAGACCGCATCCCCTACCTGCAGGAAGGCATGAAGGTCATCATCGAGTCGCACGAAGAGCGCCCGATCGGCCTGGAACTGCCGGAACAGGTCGTGCTGGAAGTCGTCGAGACCGAGCCGACCGTGAAGGGTCAGACCGCCTCGTCGTCCTACAAGCCCGCCAAGGCCTCGAACGGCATCCGCGTCATGATCCCGCCCTTCATGTCGACGGGCGAGAAGATCATCGTCGACACCTCGACCGGCGAATACGTCCGCCGCGCGGACTAACAAACGCCGTCATTCCCGGCCAAGGCCGGGCGCTGTAAAGACTACAGGGGCGCGGATGGTCCGCGCCCCTTTTGCTTCTCCGTCCATCCGGGCCGCTGGCTTTTGAGGATCGACGGATCAGGAGAACCGCCTATGGCCCTCGCTTCCGCCCTGCTCCAGGTCATGATGGACGCCGTCCGCAAGACCGCCCGCCCGATGCTCCGGGATTTCGGCGAGGTGTCCCAGCTGCAGGTGTCCCGCAAAGGCCCCGGCGACTTCGTCACCGCCGCCGACGTCAAGGCCGAACAGACCCTGTTCGAGCTGCTGCTGAAGGCCCGTCCCGGCTACGGCTTCCTGGGCGAAGAGCGCGGCATGGTCGAGGGCACCGACAAGACCCACACCTGGATCGTCGACCCGATCGACGGCACCACCAATTTCATGCACGCCATGCCCCACTTCGCCATCACGGTGGGCCTGGAGCGCAAGCATCCCGACGGCACGTCCGAGATCGTGGCCTGCGTCACCTACAACCCGGTCATGAACGAGATGTTCTGGGCCGAAAAGGGCAAGGGCTGCTATCTGAACGACACGCGCATCCGCATCGCCGGACGCGTCGACATGGCCGAATGCCTGATCGCCACGGGCCTGCCCTTCATCGGCAAGACGGGCCACGGCCAGGCCATCAAGGACATCCACGCCGTCGGCCAGCGGGTCGCGGGCATCCGCCGCCTGGGCGCGGCCTCGCTGGACTTCGCCTGGGTCGCCGCGGGCCGCTACGACGCCTATTTCGAGCGCAACCTTCAGCCGTGGGACGTGGCGGCGGGCATCCTGCTGGTCACTGAGGCCGGCGGCGTCGTCACCGCCATCGACCAGGACGGCGACCCGATGAACGGCAAGCAGATCGTCGCGGGCAACCCGGAGATACAAGCCAAGCTGCGCAAGATCCTGCGCGAGGCCTGACGTCACCCACTCCCGATGGGAGAGGGCTTGAGCCTCCAAGAGCGAAGCGATTGGCAAGGCGAAAGGGTGAGGGTTCACGGGTGAAGTCGGCGTTAGCCGTCACTCAGCGCTCGAACGGATACCTTAGCCCCTCACCCTTGCGCGCGAGGGCGACGGCTGCGCCGCCGCGCGCTCAAGCCCTCTCCCGCCGGGAGTTGGTCACGCGATCACGCGCCTGTCACGTCCGGCCCCTACCCTTCGGCCATGATCGCCGCCATCCTGACCGCCGTCCTCCTGTCGTCGAGCCAACCGGCCATGTCCGCTCCTCCCGCCAAGCCCATCGTCATCGCCCACCGGGGCGCCTCTGGCGAACGGCCCGAGCACACCCGCGCCGCCTATGAGCTGGCGATTGAACAGGGCGCCGACTTCATCGAGCCCGATCTGGTCATGACCCGCGATGGTCATCTGGTCGTCCGCCACGAGAACGAGATCGGCGAGACCACCGACATCGCCGACCGTCCCGAGTTCGCCGCACGCCGCACCACGCGCGAGGTGGACGGCGTGCCCATCAGCGGCTGGTTCACCGAAGACTTCACCCTGGCCGAGCTAAAGACCCTGCGCGCCCGCGAGCGCCTGCCCGCCCTGCGCCCCGCCTCGGCCGCCTATGACGGTCAGGAGCCGATCTTGACCTTCGACGCCGTGGTCGAGATCGCGCGTGAGGCCAGCGCCCGCACCGTCCGCGTCATCGGCGTCGCGCCCGAACTGAAGCACCCCAGCCATTTCGCCGCCCTTGGCTTGCCGATGGAGGACGCCTTCGTCGCCGCGCTGGAGCGCCATGCCCTGACCGGCGCCGACGCCCCCATCCTGATCCAGTGCTTCGAGGTCGGGACGCTGGAGCGGTTGAAGGCGCGCATCGACGCCCCCCTGCTACAACTGATGCAGGCCGGCGGCGGCCCCGCCGACCGACCAGGCGCGACCTATGCCAAGATGGCCACGCCGCAGGGCCTGGCGGAGATCGCCCGCTACGCCGAGGCGGTCGGGGTGCAGGATTTGATGGTCGTTCCCCGTGACGATGCCGGCCGAGCGCTGGAGGCGTCGAACCTGACAAGCGACGCCCACGCGGCGGGCCTGAAGGTCGTGGTCTGGACCTTCCGAGCGGAGAACCTGTTCCTGCCCGCCCAATACCGCATCGGCGAAGCGCCGGCCGACCACGGCGATCTGGCAGGCTGGCTGAAGGCGATCTATGCGCTGGGCGTCGACGCCGTGTTCAGCGATTTTCCCGCCGCCGCCGTCAACGCGCGCTAGCCCCTCTCCCGCCGGGAGAGGGTCTTGCTCACGTTCCCTGAAACTGCAGCTTGGCAAGCCGTGCATAGAGGCCGCCCTTGGCTGACAGCTCCGCGTGCGTGCCTTCCTCGACCACCTGGCCGCCGTCCATCACCACGATGCGGTCGGCGCGCAGCACGGTCGCCAGGCGGTGGGCGATGACCAGGGTGGTGCGCGCCTCCATCGCCTGATCCAGCGCGGCTTGCACCAGGCGCTCGTTCTCGGCGTCGAGCGCGCTGGTCGCCTCGTCCAGCAGCAGGATCGGCGCCTCGCGCACCAGAGCCCGCGCGATGGCCAGACGCTGACGCTGGCCGCCCGACAAGCTCTTGCCGCGCTCGCCCAGCGGCGTGTCGAAACCTTCCGGCAGGGCGTCGATGAAGCCCAGCGCCTGCGCCTCGGCGGCGACGGCGCGGGCTTCGTCCAGCGTGGCGGCCTCGCGACCGAAGCGGATGTTCTCCAGCGCCGAGCCCGAGAACAACGGCGCCTCCTGCGACACCCAGGCGAAGCGGTTGCGCACGTCGACCGGATCAGCCGCGCGCACGTCCACCCCGTCCACCGACACCAGGCCCGACTGCGGGTCATAGAAGCGCAGCAACAGGCGGAAGACCGTCGACTTGCCCGCCCCCGACGGCCCGACCAGAGCCACCGTCTCGCCCGGCCGCACGGTCAGGCTGAAGCCCTTCAGCGCGGGCAGGTCCGGGCGGCCCGGATAGGCGAAGTCCACCGCCGACATCGACACCTCGCCGCGCGGCGGCTGAGGCAGCGCGACCGGGCTGGCGGGCGGCGCGATGGCGGGGGTCGCCCGCATCAGTTCGTCGATCCGCTCCATGGCCCCCGCGGCCTTCTGCACGTCGCCCCAGCTTTCGCCCAGCGCGCCGACGGCGCCCGCCGCGAACACCGACAGAAGCACGAACTGCAGCAGGGCGCCCGGCGTCATGGTCCCGGCGATCACGTCCTGCGCCCCCAGCCACAGCACCAGCGTCACGCCGCCGAACATCACCATGATGATCATGGCCGTCATCACGCCGCGCGCCCGCATCCGCTTCAGCGAGACGCCGAACGCCTCTTCCACCGCCGCGCCGAAGCGGCCGATGGCGCTCTTTTCGCGGCCGAAGGCCTGCACCGTCTCGATGGCGTCTACGCTTTCCCCGGCGAAGCCCACGGCTCCGGCGAAGGTGTCCTGCGACTGCACCGTCAGGCGGCGCACCACCCGGCCGAACAGGAACAGGGGCACGATCAGCACCGGCACGATCAACAGGACGAAGCCCGTCAACTTGGGGCTGACGAAGAACAGCAGGATCACCCCGCCGATCAGGGTCAGGAAGTTGCGCAGCGCATAGCTGATCGAAGTGGTCAGCAGCGTATCCACCAACTGGATGTCCGTGGTCAGGCGCGACAGCACCTCGCCCGTCCGCATATGGGCGAAGAAGACCGGGTCCAGCGTCAGGATGCGCTGGAACAGCGCCGTGCGCAGGTCGGCGATCATCCGCTCGCCCGTCTTGGTGACGTAGAAATAGCGCAGCGCCGTCGCCAGCCCCAGGATCACGGCGTTGAGGCCCAGGATCAGGAACCATTTGTCGATATTGGCGCCGCCGTTCTCGAACCCCTGGTCGATGGCGCCGCGCGCCGTCGCCGTCAGCGCCAGGGAGGCGACCGTCGATCCGATCAGCCAGACCGTGGCGATGGCCGCGTCCATCTTGTGCCGGGCCAGGAAGGGCAGCAGCCGTCCCAGGGGGCGGATGTTGCGGCTCTTGGCGCGCTTGCCGCCCGCCTCGTCCATCTGTTCGGCCAGAACGGCGCCGGCGCCGGGGCGGCCGGTCGGCTGGGCATGACGTTGAGGTTCAGCTTGGGTCATGGTCGCGCTCTTGCCCCGGAACGCACCCCGGTGTAAACGCCGCCCCTCGCTCCCGTCGCGCTCTGCGGCGGGATTCTCTATTTACGCGCAGTGACGGTCGGCATCGTCGTCGCGCAGAGACGGACAAGATCGATGAAAGCGGACACGCACCCCGACTACCACTTCATCACTGTTGTGATGACCGACGGCACCACCTACCAGACCCGTTCGACCTACGGGAAGGAAGGCGCCACGCTGAACCTGGACATCGATCCGACGTCTCACCCGGCCTGGACCGGCGG
>DJDA01000127.1:0-52443 GCA_002430835.1 Brevundimonas sp. UBA5936 | reverse complement strand
GTTCGGCGGCTTCATCAAGAAGTAAGCCACGCTTGGTGCGACAAGTTCGCCACAAAAGCGCCGGTCCCAGGACCGGCGCTTTTTTGTTGCCCGGAACACCGTTAACATGGGCGCGTTCGATTACTTGGGGCGTGGACGTTGGGTCCGGGCCGATATCGGACCACAAGAGTTACAGACGATGAACCGACGGGAATTGGGCCTTGGCGTCGCCACGACGAGCCTGACGCTGGCAGCCGCGAACGGGGCGCTGGCCCAGACGCGCACCACGGACCCGCAAATCTTCATCGCCGGCTTCGACGCCCAGGCCGGGCGCCTGCCCGCGGCCCAGCAGGCCGATGTCCGCGCTGTCTATCAACTGACCGGCGGCAAGCCGATCTGGACCGCCGACCGCCTTCGCGTGCTGCAGGAGGTCGCCGCCGGCGCCGAGCGCCACGGCCTGCCCGGCGGGGACTTCTTCGACTTCGTCGGCCTGGCCGCCGACCGCGAGACGGCTGAAATCCGCACCACCGCCGCCGCCCTGGCCTACGCCAAGGTTCTGTCCGAGGGCCGCGTCCGGCCCGAGACGGTCGAAGAGCTGTGGGAGATGCAGAAGAACAGCGTCGACCTGCCGCGCGGCCTGGTCGACGCCGTGGCCGCCAACAAGCTGAGCCAGTGGTTCGACGCCCTGCCCCCGACGGACCTGGGCTACACCAATCTGTCGGCCGGTTACGCCCGCTATCGCCGCATCGCCCGTCAGGGCGGCTGGCCCGCCTTCCGTATCGGCGGCACCATCGAGCCGGGAACCAGCGACCCGCGCATCCCGGCCCTGACCGCCCGCCTGGCCGCCGAGGGCGACCTGAGCGCCGCCGCCGCCGAACGCCTGAAGGGCAACCTGTCCTACGGCCCGGACCTCGAGCAGGCGGTCCGCAGCTTCCAGACCCGTCACGGCCTGGGCGCCGACGGCCGCATCGGCGGCGCCACCCAGCGCTCGCTGACCGCCACGGCCGAGGATCGCGCCCGTCAGATCGCCCTGAACCTGGAGCGCCGTCGCTGGCTGAAGCGCGACCTGAATCCCGAGCGGATCGAGGTCAACACCGCCGCCGCCATCATGGTCTACTGGAAGGACGGCAAGCCGGTTCACTCCAACCGCGTGGTCGTCGGCACCGCCGCCAACCAGACCCCCAGCCTTGAAAAGCCCTTCGCCTCGGTCGTAGCCAACCCGCCGTGGACCGTGCCCATGGGCATCGCGCGCCGCGAAATCCTGCCGAAGGGCCCCGGCTACCTGGCCGCCAACGACATGTACGTCAACGCCGACGGCTGGGTGGTGCAACGCGCCGGGCCGAAGTCGTCGCTGGGCAATGTGAAGTTCGAACTGCAGGACAGCTACGCCATCTTCCTGCACGACACGCCGGCGCGCGGCGCCTTCAACCTGTCGGTGCGCCAGCGCAGCCACGGCTGCGTGCGGGTGCAGGACGCCATCGGCTTCGCCCGCCTGCTGCTGTCGCCCGATCCCGAGCGTCTGGCCCTGTTCGATGCGGCCCAGGCCAGCGGCGAGACCAAGCGCGTGACCACCGGCCGCAACATCGGCGTGCGCCTGCTGTACTGGACCGCCTTCGTCGACGGTCAGGGCCGCGTCGCCTTCCGCGAGGACGTCTACAAGCGCGACGCCAAGCTGGCCGACGCCCTGGGCATCGCCGTCAACCTGCCCCAAGTCATCGCCGACGCGCCGATCGATCCGGATGAAGTGACGCCGTAGGGCGCCCTGCCTTCTCCTCCCCATGAAATGGGGAGGTGGAACTCAGCCGAAAGCGGCGCGCAGCAGGTCCATCTGGTTCAGGACGGGATTGGTGGGCGCCTCGGCGGGCTCGACGTACATCTGGCGGTCCAGATGCAGCACACGGTCGTACAGCTTCTCCGCCCGCACGGCGTATTCGATCAGGGCGATCGGCAGGTCGCCGCGACGCGGCTCGGCGTCCATGCGGCGATCGGCCAGGCGATAGCGGGGGTCGCCCGCCGCCTCGGCGCTCATGTCCTGCTCGCGCACGGCGCGCTGGACCAGAAGCCAGGACGCGATCTGCATCAGCCGCGTCGTCAGCTTCATGCTCTCGCCCGCATAGGACAGGGCGGCCGCGCGCGACAGCAGGCGCGAATCCTGCCGCCCGTCGCCGTCCAGATAGGCGGCGGTCTCCTCGACCAGCTCCATGCCTTCGCGGAAGGTGCGCTCGAACAGCTCCGAGCGTGCGAAGTCCAGCACTTCGGCGCTGGCGAGGCGCGTCGGGGTCAGATCGGCTTCGATGGCTGTCACGGGCGTCTATCCATGCATCTCATGCATCCGCTGGGTGCAATCGTCATGCCACGGAAGCTGATTCTGCGGGAGAGGGCCGTCGAAACCGTCCCCAACCGTCCGCCCCTCAGCGGAAGTTGAACAGCGCGTCGGCCGCGCTGCGCTGCGAGGACTTGCCGTCGATCGCCGCGCGGGACCGGGCGATCTCGGCCTCCAGGGCGGCGATCCGCTCCTGCAGTTCGTCCACGGCGTAGAGGTCCAGGTCTTCGCGCCCCAGGGCGGAGAGGGCCTCGCCGCGCTGCGGCCGGGGCTCCAGATCTTCGAAACTCATCCTCGCCTCCTTGGCCATTTCGAGCATGAACCCCTATGTGAACGCCGCATTGATCCGGAATGCAAGCCAGGGGAGCCGCCGTGTCCGCAACCATGAAGGCCATTGAGATCGAGAACGGGCGCGGCCCCGCCGACGCCCTGCGCCTGGCGACACGCCCCCTGCCCGCGCCTGGGCCCGGCGAGATCCGCATCCGCGTGCGGGCGGCGGGCGTGAACCGTCCCGACATCGTCCAGCGCGAGGGGCGCTATCCGCCCCCGCCGGGCGCTTCGGACATCCTGGGACTAGAGGTCGCGGGCGAGGTCGACGCCGTAGGCGATGGCGTGGCACGCTGGGCCGTCGGCGACCAGGTCTGCGCCCTGTTGGGCGGCGGAGGATACGCAGAGTACGCCGTGGTCGACGATCGCCCCGCCTTGCCGATCCCCGACGGCCTCGACTTCACCCAGGCCGCCGCCCTGCCCGAGACCGCCTTCACCGTCTTCGCCAACGTCTTCGAGGGCGGCGGGCTGAAGGCGGGCGAGACCCTGCTGATCCACGGCGCCACCAGCGGCATCGGCGTCATGGCCATACAGATGGCCAAGGCGGCGGGCGCCCGCGTCATCGCCACCTCACGCGGCGCCGCCAAGGCCGAGGCCGCCCGCGCCCTGGGCGCCGACGTCAGCCTGGACGCGACCGAACACGATCTGGCCGCCGCCATCCAGGAAGCGGGCGGCGCCGACGTGGTGCTGGACATGGTCGGCGCGGCCTATGCCGAACTGAACCTCAACGCCCTGAAGCCTGGCGGGCGCTGGGTGGTGATCGCGACCCTGACCGGAGCCAAGGCCGAGGTCGATCTGATGCGGATCATGCTGAAGCGGATCATCCTGACCGGCTCGACCCTGCGCAGCCGCCCGGCCGACGAAAAGGCCCGCCTGGCCGCGGCGGTCGAGGCGACGGTCTGGCCCTGGGTCGCGTCCGGCGCCGTCAAAGCTCAGGTCGAGGCGACCTTCCCCCTGGCCGAAGCCGCCGCCGCCCACGCCCATCTGGAAGCGGGCGCCCACGTCGGCAAGGTCGTTCTGCTGCCCTAAAAGAAAAGGGCGGGAAGCCGCAGCCTCCCGCCCTCACCTTCCGAACAGGCCGGTGTTTTACCAGCGACCGCCGCCGCGCGCCGGGCGCAGGGACGAAATCCGGTCGTTCATACCCGTGCTGGCCAGGTTCCGCATATCGCCGCGCACGATCTCGCAACGGCCGCGATAGTTGGCGTCCTCGCAGACTTCCCAGGTTCCGCGCGACAGGCGGATCGAGCTGATCGCGTCGTTCATGCCGACGTTGCGCAGGTTCGGCACCTCGCTACGGAAGCTCATCGACTGACCGCGGTAATCGGCGTCGCGATAAACGGTGATCGAGGACTGACCCCAGCCGCCGTTGCCGGGACGGCCATCATCCCAACCGCCGCCGGGGCGACCCGGACGACCGTCATCCCAGCCGCCGCCCGGACGGCCGGGACGGCCGCCGTTCTCGAAATCGCCCTGGAAACGGCCGCAGACCAGGCGTCCGTCGCGGTTGGCGATTTCTTCGCTGGAGCAGCGCGCCAGTTCAATCGAGGTTTCGCGCATATTGCCCCGCATGTCGCGGCAATCGGCATAAAGGCGCCCCTGGTTCACATACGACCCAGTGCAGCTCTGCGCATACGACCCACGCGGCGCGCCACGCTGCATCACCTGCGCTTCCGCCGTGCTCACGTTGATGACGGAGAAGCCCCCCGCCGTCATGGCCAATCCTGCCGCTGCAATCACGAACTTCTTCATGAAACGGTCTCCTTCGAGGTTTCTCTCGGCGCACAACGCGCCCTGGCCCCCAATGTTCATCACGACAGATGAACCTTCGCTGTATGACAACGACAGACGACGTTTTCATTTCGGCCAAGATCACCTATAAAGGCCTTCTCGCGCCCGGCCGAAAAGGTCGGGCGCCGTCGATTCAAACGCCCGTTTTTCGGGCCGCAACCGCCGGGATCCATGCCCATGACCGACATCCTGATGCCCAAGGCCACCGCGGTCTGGCTGGTGGACAACACCTCGCTCTCGTTCGAGCAGATCGCCGACTTCTGCGGCCTGCACCCGCTTGAGGTGCGCGGCATCGCCGACGGCGACGTGGCGCGCGACATCCGCGGCGCCGATCCCATCGTCAACGGCCAGCTGACCCGCGAAGAGCTGGACAAGGCCCAGAACGACGAGAACTACCGCATGAAGGCCGTGGTCAGCCGCCACGCCGAACTGCTGAAGCCCGCCAAGTCGGGCCCGAAATACACGCCGGTCTCGCGTCGTCAGGACCGCCCTGACGCCATCATGTGGTTCGTCCGCAACCACCCCGAAGTGACCGACGCCCAGATCGCCAAGCTGCTGGGCACCACCAAGGCCACCATCGAGAGCGTGCGCAACCGCACCCACTGGAACTCGGCCAACATCAAGCCGGTCGACCCGGTGACCCTGGGCCTGACCGGCCAGCTGCAGCTGGACGAAGTGGTGCGCAAGGCCGCCGACAAGAAGGCCAAGGACGACGCCAAGAACGGCGTCCTGCAACCCATCGAGCCCGAGGCCGAACCGGAAGTCGCCGTGGAAGAGCCCGAGGAAGAATACGGCCTGGGCGCCGAACCCACCGCCGAGTCGGTGTTCGGCTCGCGCGACTGATCCCAGCCAGCGCCTAGAGACAAAACGGCCCCGGAAGATTGCTCTTCCGGGGCCGTCGTTATTTCAGGTGGGAAACCGTCAGTGGCTTCGGGCTTCCAGACTGTTGATCTCTTCCTTAAGTCGCAGTTTTCGCTGCTTCAGCTCCCTGAGGTGTGTCGGGTCCGCGGTGGGGCGTCGCATCTCCTGCTGGATAGTGTCATCCAGCGACCGATGCCGATTACCCAGTTCGCGAATACGAGCCTCGATGGTCATGGCTTGCGCCTCCATGTCTAAGGGACCACTACACTGAGCGCCCGGTTCGGCGGGGTGTGGAATCACATTGCAGTGACCCCGCGCCGCTCCGGACACGGACAGGTTGGAGACGAATTTGGCCGATGTTGTGAACACGACCGTTCGGGCGCCGGCGCCCCTTCGGCTAGTCGTTGGAATCTCTGGCGCTTCGGGCGTCGTCTATGGCGCGCGCGTGCTGGACGCCCTGCGCGAACTGGGGGTTGAGAGCCACCTGGTCGTCACCCGCGCCGCCCTGCTTACTTTGTCGCAGGAGACGAATCTCACCCCTGACGACCTGACGGCCAAGGCGGATGTGGTCCATCGGCTGAACGACGTGGGGGCGACCATATCCTCCGGCTCCTTCCGCACCCTGGGCATGATCGTCGCGCCCTGCTCGGTGCGGACCATGAGCGAGATCGCCACCGGCGTGACCTCGACCCTGCTGACCCGCGCCGCCGATGTGACGCTGAAAGAGCGCCGCCCCCTGGTGCTGATGGTGCGCGAGACGCCGCTGCACCTGGGCCACCTGCGCACCATGACGGCGCTTGCCGAGATGGGCGCCGTCATCGCCCCGCCCCTGCCCGCCTTCTACGCCAAACCCGATAGTCTCGAGCAAATGATCGACCAATCGGTCGGGCGGGCGCTGGACGTCTTCGGCCTGGACTGGTCCGCCGTGCGCCGCTGGGAAGGCCTGAAGGGCGGAGCTGAGGCATGAGCGACGATCTGTGGACCTGGGCCTGCGCCGCCTACGCCGCGCCGGGCGTGGCTGACGCCTGCCTGTCGCTGCAGGACTATCACGAGCAGAACGTGCCCCTGCTGCTCTGGGCCGCCTGGACCGCCGCCACTGGCCGCCGCCCGGACGAAGAAACGATCGAGGCCGCCTGCGACACCGCCCGCGCCTGGCAAACCACGACCATCGCCCCCCTGCGCGCCGTGCGCCGCACGCTGAAGACGCCCGTGCCGGACCTGGAGACCGACGCCCGCCTGGCCGTGCGCGAACAGGTGAAGGCCGCCGAACTGGCCGCTGAGCGTCATCTGCTGGAAGGGCTTCAGGCCCTGTCTCCGGAATCTGCCGGGACGCCGCACCCGCCCATCGACGCCATGGCCGCCGCCGCCCGCCTGTGGGACCGCGTGGTGCCTCGTCCAGCACTGCGAACCCTGGCCGACCTGCTTCCGGCCTGACGCCAGCTCAGCTATAACGTCACCGCTGCGGGGCCTGACGATGAACGACGACGAACCTTACCTGTCCGAAGAAGACAAGGCGCTGCGTGCGCAGCTCTCCCTGCTGTTGCAGGAGCACGCGGACCTGGACGCCTCCATAGAGGCCCTGGCCCTGCTGCCCGCGCCCGATCAACTCATGATCGCCCGCCTGAAACGCAAGAAACTGGCCCTGCGTGATGACATCGTGAAGCTGCAGGATCGCATCCTGCCCGACATCATCGCATAATCACATAACGTCGGTCATTGACTCTTGTGTCGTTAACGGTGGAGATGACATCGTCACCCACTGGCAGGAGAGAACCGATGCGTTTGCGTAAGATTCGTAATGCCGTGCTTCTGGCGTCCGTGGCGGCGGCGACGTCATTGCTGTCCGTCGGAGCCGGAGCGCAGTCCCCCGGCGTCATGTACCATCGCACCTTCTACAGCGACGCCACACTGACGGTTCAGGTGGGCTGGTATATCGACCGCTGCGCGAACGGCCGCGTCGTCGCGGCGCCGGTTCACGGGACCACCTCGCCCTACTACACGCTAGAGGCGGTCGGCAGCTGCCCCGGCGGTTACTGGTGAACCTGCTGCGGGGGCGGCGCAAGGCCGCCTCCGCAACCTCTTCCCTACAGCGGCAGGACGGAGGTGTCCTTGACCTCTTCCATCACCGCGTAGGTACGGGTCTCGCGCACGCCCGGCATGACGATCAGGGTGTCGGCCAGGAAGATGCGGTAGGCCGCCATGTCCTTCATCCGCACCTTGACCAGATAGTCGAAGCCGCCCGCCACCATGTGGCACTCCAGCACCTCGGGCGAACGACGGATGCGCTCGGCGAACTGGTCGAAGATGTCCGAGGTCGTGCGGTCCAGCAGCACTTCGATGAAGATCAGCAGCTCACGCTCGGCGAACTTCGGATCGATCAGGGCGGTGTAGCCGGTGATCACCCCTCGCTCACGCAATCGCCGCACGCGCTCGAAACAGGATGACGCCGACATGTTGCAGGCGGCCGCCAGATCCTGATTGGTGATCCGCCCGTCCTGCTGCAGCACCCTCAGGATGCGGCGGTCGGCGTCGTCCAGCTTGTATTCCCCAGCGCTCATGCGCTCTTCCCCCTATACGCTTTACAGAATCCCGACACTGACAAAGCCGTCGGCGATCTGCAACGCGCGTCTGTCAGCGATGGAAGGCCGACGCCCTCCGACGTCGGCCCGGTGTCAATTACTGCCCAGATCGCTTCGCCGCGGCGGCTTGCTTGCTCTGGGAGATGAAGGCTTCCATCTCGGCGGTCATGGCCGGAATGGTGGCGACCCCGATGGCCAGCAGGTGATCGTGGAAGGCCTTGATGTCGAAGTCAGCCCCGAGCTCCGCCTCGGCCAGACGACGCAGGCGCACGATCTCGATCTCGCCCAGCTTGTAGGACAGGGCCTGCCCCGGCCAGGTGATGTAGCGGTCGATCTCGGTGCCGACTTCATGGTCCGACAGGGCGGTGTTCTCGCTCAGGAAGGCCACGGCCTGCTCGCGCGTCCAACCCTGCGAGTGGACGCCCGTGTCGATGACCAGACGCGCCGCCCGCCACATCTCATAGGTCAGGCGGCCGAAGTCCTCATAGGCGTCTTCATAGATGCCCATCTCGACCGCCAGCTTCTCGGTGTAGAGGGCCCAGCCCTCGCCGAAAGCCGAGATGTAGGTCTGGGCGCGATAGTCGGGCATGGGCTCATGCTCGCGGCGCAGATTGCCCTGCCAGGCGTGGCCGGGGTTGCACTCGTGCACCGTCAGCGCCGGGATGTTGTAGCGCGGCCGCGACGGCAGATCATAGGTGTTCAGCAGGCAGACGCCGTTGCCGCCTCGTCCAGCCGTATAGAAGGGCGCGATCGCGTCCGGCACGGGGATCAGGCTGAAGGTGTCGCGCGGCTTCAGGTTGAAATACTGACCGATCTTGCCGTCGACCTTCTTGATGACCCAGGCGCCGTGCCACAACAGGTGCTCGGGCTTCTCATAGTGGAACTGCGGGTCGGTCTTCAGGAAGTGGATGAACTCGGCGAAGGTGCCGGTCCAGCCCGTGCTGCGCATCACCGTTTCCATCTCGGCGCGAATGCGCGCGACTTCGCTGCGGCCGATGGCGTGGATCTGATCCGGGGTCAGGTTGACGCTGGTGTATTGGCGAATCTGCGTCTGATAGAAGTCGTCCCCGTCCGGCAGGCGGTTGGCGCCCAGGGTCTCGCGCGCGCCCGGCATGTATTCGTCGCGGATGAAGCTCAGCAGGGTGCGGTGCGCCGGCACGACCTGCTGCTGGATCGTCTGAACAGCCGCAGCTTGCAGGCGCTGCTTGTCCGCCTCGGCCATGGTCGCGGGCATGGTCAGGAAGGGCTTGTAAAAGGGGTTCTGGGTGACGTCCGTCGGTTCCGTCACCGCCAGGATCGACACGTCCCGACCGACCAGCGAGGCCTTGGGCTGGGTGAAGCCGCGCGCCAGGCCGGCGCGCATATTGGTGATCTGCTGGTCGAAATAGCGCGGCACGTCCCGCATCTGGGACAGATAGCGCTCATAGTCCTCGACCGAAGTGAAGGTCGCATTGCCCATGCCCGTCAACGACGACCAGAAGGCGCTGTCCGAGTTGAACGGCATCTCATACAGGCGGTGGCGCCCGTCATCGACGAAGTTGTCGATCTGATGCTTGTAGACGGCGTAGTTGGTGTGCTGGTTCGGCGACAACTGCTCGGGCGAAATGGCTTCAAGACGACGCTGAATGGCGGTCCAATATTCCAGACGACGCTGCTGGGTGGCGGCGCTGACGTCCGGCAGGGTGCTGGGCTTGGAGGCGCGCGAGGGCATCTCCTTCTGGCGCCAGGCCCATTCCTCGGCGGCGATGGCTTCGAACTGGGCGTCCAGCGCCGACGGCGCAGCGGCTGAAACGGCGCTCGCCGTGAGGGCGAAGGTCGGCGTCGGGGCGGCGGTGAAGGCCATCAGGCCGACGGCGGCGGCGATAGCGCTGTATGCGGTCAGGGTCTTCATCGTCTCTCCCCCAAAAATGAAGTCAGACGCCCCAGGGCGTCTCCAAGGTGAGAAGCCGCCCGAGACCGGACGGCTTCCCATTCTGGATTAGAACTGGGCGTTCACGCCAATGTACACGTAACGGCCAAGGTTGTTATAGATGCTGGCGTTGAAGCCGTTATATAACGACGTTCCAGTCCAGGTGAACGGCGTCTGCGGCGGATCCTCATCGGTGAAGTTGTTGACGCCGCCGAAGACAGAGAAGCGGTCGAACCGATACTCGGCGCGAAGGTCGTGGGTCGTCCACGACGGAGCCTTCCACACTTCATACGAGCCGACAGAGTCCTGATTGCTGCGCACGACGCTGCTCAGGTACCGGTTGGCGTAGGACAGCGACAGCTTGTCGTAGTCCCACGACACGCGGAAGTTGACCCGGCGCTTGGGATTGGGCGCCTCGCCAGCCTGTTCGTCACGCACGCTGGCGTCGCCCGGAACCGGATCATAGGTCAGCTCGTCCAGGAAGCCCGCCGCCACGTTGAACGACAGCGAGCCGTAGGGCGGCAGGCCCAGCGCTTCCAGGTCCGTGCGGTACGACGCCGTCACGTCCCAGCCCGAGTTGGTGTATTCGGCGACGTTCATCACCTGGTTGATGACGCGGCTGATGTTGCCGTCGGCGCCGCGCATGACATTGCCGCAGAACGGATTGTCCAGGGTCGGGCTGTCGACGCAGTTGTTGATGATCGTACGTGCGCCGAAGGAGGCGATGACGTCGCTGATCTTGATGTCGTAGTGGTCGACGGTGACCGCCAGGCCCGGCAGGAAGGTCGGCGTCAGGACGACGCCCAGGGTCAGGGTTTCGCCTTCTTCCGGGTTCAGGTCCGGGTTGCCCTTGCTGACGGACGGCTTGGTCGCGATCGACTGGGTGAACTCCGGCGACAGACCCAAGGCCGCGCAGTTCGCCTTACGGTTGGCGGGATAGTTGCCCAGGTTCAACCGCGTCGCGTCGCAGGGATCGTCGAACAGGGCGAAGCCTTCACTGCCGCCGTCGAACAGTTCGCTGATGTTCGGCGCACGCACAGCCTTGGCGTAGTTGGCCCGGAACCGGATGTTGCGGTCGACCGTCCACTCCATGCCCAGGCCATAGCTGCTGTCGCCGCCCGTGGTGGTGTAGTCCTGGAAGCGATAGGCCGCCGTCAGGTCCAGGTACTGGATGAAGGGCACGTCGGCCATCAGCGGCAGATTCACCTCGCCGAAGATTTCCTTCGACTCATAGGCGCCCTCGGTTCTCGCCTGGGTGTTCTGGAAGATCAGCGCCTTTTGCGAACGAATGTCCGGCACGGAGGTGCTTGCTTCCTTGCGCCATTCCACGCCCGCCGCGAAGGCGACCGGCAGGCTGGTGCCGCTGAACAGCGACGGATAGGAGAACAGTTCGCCGTTGACGCTGGCCACCGCGTTCCACTGACGGATGCGGTCGTTGCGGGTGGTGTAGATATAGGAGTAGTCGATCGCCTCCTGAGAACCGAGATAGGCCCCGAACAGGTTCAGCGGCTGACAGCCCCGCGCCCGCGCATCCGCGCTGCGGCAGACGATCTGGTTCGTCGACGGATCGCGCCAGGCGTCGATCGACTCATAGAACTCCTTCTGCAGGCGGTCGAAGTTGGTGAACTCCGATTCCGTCTGGCCGTAGTTGACGTAGGCCTCGAACCGCCAGCCGTTGCTGAAGGCGCCGTCCACCCCGGTCACGAACCGCGTGGTGTCGTAGACGCTTTCCGTGGTGCGGATGCCGATGTCGGTATCGATCCGGCTGATGTCGAAGAACGTCATATTGGCCTGCGCCAGCATGGTCTTCAGTTCATCGGGCAGGAAGGCGTTGTCCGCCTGGATGCGATAGGCGTTGCCCGTCGACATGCCCGGCGAACTGTCGGCGAAGGTGCCGTTCCGCGCCTGGCTGCTGGCCTCCATGTGGAAGTATTTGGCTTCAGCGAACAGGTTCAGTTCGCTGATGAAGTCGCCCGAGGGCTGGAACTGGTGGCGCAGCTGCAACTCGCCGCCGAAACGCTCGACCGGGGTGCGCAGCATGTCGTCGCGCAGCTTGAAGCCGTCGCCGCCGATCGACAGCTTCTGCTCGCGTCCGGCGCCGTCGTACAGGATCTGGCCACGGTCGAACGGGACCAGCTTGCCGTCCGGCGTGAAGGTCAGGGCGAAGGCCTTGTTGGCGCCGATCGGCGTGACGATGACCGGCGTGAAGAAGTCGTTCTGGGTGTTGGTGTAGACATCCCGCGCCATGATGAAGGACGGCAGGCCGTCGTTGGCGCTCTTCTTGTTCGGGTTCGGGATCTCGGCCAGGGAGCTCATGGCGTAGTCGCGCTCGTGGCGGAACAGCCCCTCGGACTTGTCATAGGTCAGCGCGCCCATGATGTTGGTCCGGTCGTCATTGAAGTTCCGACCCACGGCGACCGAGCCGTAGTAGGTGTTCGGACCATCGGCCGAGCCATACTGCGTCTGGATGGCGATGCCGTCGAAGTCCTGCTTGGTGATGAAGTTGACCACCCCGGCCACGGCGTCCGCGCCATAGACCGCCGAAGAGCCGCCCGTCACCGTGTCGATGCGCGCGATCGTCGTCTTCGAGATGGAGTTCACGTCCACCGCGCTGGTGCCCGCCGTGCCGGCGACGTGACGACGACCGTTGACCAGCACCAGGGTGCGGCTCGATCCGAGGTTACGCAGGTTCAGCGTGGCCAGCCCTTGCCCCGCGACCGAGTTGGTCGTGCTGGACGCCGAGGAGCCCAGGCCGACCTGCGGCTGGCGCGACATGGCGTCGATCAGGTTGGTGACGCCGGTGTTCTCGATCTCCTGGGCGTCGACGACGTTGACGGGCGTCGCCGCCTCGACGTTCGGACGGCGGATACGCGAACCCGTCACGACGATGTCGGCGACGGCGCTGGCTTCCGGATCGGAGGCCGGCGTTTCGGATTGGGCCCAGGCAGGCTGGGCGGCGGCGGCGGCCGTGACGGCCAGACCGGCGATAATCGTGCCGGTCTTCAGGTACGCAGACAGTCTCATTCGATCACCCCTCGTTTTTGATCTGAAACCCAGGCGGGCCGTCCCCATTCGGCGTCGCCTGCGTCACTGTTTTGGATCAGCGCCCTCCTTGCGCCTCCCCTCGTTCGGCTTTTTGCCGATCGACCATCGCCCGCACGTCGGCCAACAAGGCCGGCGCGTCGTAGGCGACCCCGCGCGCCACCGTCCAACGCACGCCGCCGACCGTCTCGATGCGGTTCTCGGGGCTCAGGCGCTCATGTCCGGTGCCGTACAAGGTCTTGAAATTCGCCAGCGGATTCTCGGTCGTGATGACCAGATCCGCGCTCATGCCCGGCCGCACGACGCCGAAGGTCGGCGCCTTGCCGGTCGGCTCAGCCAGGGTCGTCGCCCCGTCCATCGTCGCGGCGCGCACGATCTCCAGCGGGTGGAAGCCCGCCTCCTGCAGCAGCTCCAGCTCCTCGATGTAGCCGAAGCCGTACAGCTTCCAGATGAAGCCCGAGTCCGAGCCCACCGTCACCCGGCCGCCGACCTTCTTGTAGTCGTTCACCAGGCGCATGAACCGCTCGTAGAAGCGGCGCCACGCCACCTCGTTCGAGGTCGTCCAATCGAAGAAGTAGCTGCCGTGATTGTCGCGCGTGGACTGGAAATAGTCCGCCAGCGCCGGCAGCGTATAGGTCTGGTGCCAGGGCGCGTTGCGCGCCCGCATCAGGTCGCGCGACGCCGCATAGATGGTCATCGTCGGATCGAAGACGACGCCCGTCTTCTTCTGCGCTTCCAGATAGGCGTACCATTGCGCCGAACCCGGCTCGACCTCGTCCCAGATCTCGGCCGCTTCGCCGAAGCGCTTCTGCTCGTCGTAGAAGTTGTAGTCGGTCGGATAGTCCTGGATCGTCCGCCCGCCCAACAGCGACTCGAAGTGGCCGTAGAAGTGGGTGATGGTCCCCAGACCCGCCGCCGCCAGCTGTTCGGCGTTCAACTGGGCCACGCCCGGCTGGGCGATGTGGGCGACCGTGCCCATGTGGTTCTTCTTGGCCTCGTCGATGGCGGCCAGGACCACCTCGGGCGTCTCGTCGCCGCGCAGGAAGAATTTGATCCCGTCCACGCCGTTGGCCGCGCCCCAGCGCACCCATTCGCGCGCCATTTCCGGGTTGCGGATACGGCCGCGCGACCAGCCCGAGCCGAGGGTCTGGTAGTTGTAGATACGCGGCGCGACGATCTCGCCGCGCGCCGAACGAGCCTTCTCCGACACGGCGATGTCGTGCGGCGCCAGGCTGACGCCGCGCACGGTCGTCACGCCGTGCGCCAGCCACAGCTTGTAGACATACTCCAGGTCCGGCGCCTTCTGCGGGCTGCCGCCGTGGGCGTGGGCGTCGACGAAGCCGGGCATGACGTACATGCCGCGCGCGTCGATCTCATGCGCGGCGTTCAGCGGCCGGCGGTTCTCCTGCTCCGGCATCCCCGGCCATCCGGCCTGGATGACGTCGGTGATCTTGTCGTTCTCGATGACGATGTCGACCGGCCCCATGGGCGGCGCGCCCGTGCCGTCGATCAGCATGGCGCCGCGCACCACCATCAGCGGATATGGGCCGAACCCCTCGTCGGCGCGTCGCGGCGGCGCAGGGTTGAGCGTGGCGCGCGCCTGAGCCGCCTGCGCCTGGTTCTGGGGCGTTTGAGCCACAGCCGCGCTCGGCGCTCCCGTCGCCAATAACAGCGCCGCCGCACAGACAGCCCCCGCCCCCATAAGGACAGCCTTCACCCCTAGCGTTGTCCGCAAGCTGCAATCCCTCCCAAGATTGAGGGCCGAAGCCCCTGCAAGCGCTTGTCCGGCGTTTGACCGACCCTTGAATCGCTAGCACCCGGAAGGAAGCATGAGCTTCGGATATTGCCGGTACGACGAAATATAATTCACACGAACGTCGAAAAACTGAGCCATCTTCGAAATACGCATTTTGGGGCCAAATGCAGGAACGAAGCGTTGTTTCTGCGGCAAATCTGAATTTATGATCCAATGATCAGGATATGAAGCGGCCTTTCAGGGTCGTTTTTTCTGTTGCGGCATAGCTTGACGGCCCCAAGCCTGCGCCAACAATGCTACGGAAAAACACTGTTATTCCGAATATATTTACATTCGCCGTCAAGGGCCGCCTGGGGGAAGACGCATGAGTTTCGTGACACGCCGCAAGGCCCTGCCTGCGCTGGGAGGGCCGCCCAAGGCTCATGGGCTGAAACCCACCCTGTCCTGGCCGCATCTGGTCGCCCTGGGCGTCGGCGCCATTGTCGGCACCGGCATCTACACCCTGATCGGCGTGGGGGCCGAGCGGGCCGGACCGGCGGTCATGCTGGCCTTCGTCATCGCCGGGATCGTCTGCGTCTGCGCCGCCCTGGCCTACGCCGAACTGGCGACCATGATCCCGGAGTCGGGCTCGGCCTACACCTATTCCTACACCACCCTGGGCGAGGGCGCGGCCTGGATGGTCGGCTGGAGCCTGATCCTGGAATACACCGTCGTCTGTTCGGCCGTGGCCGTGGGCTGGGCGGGCTATTTCTCGGGCATGATGGAAGGGATCGGCATGGGCCTGCCCGCCATGCTGACCTCGGCCCCGTCGCAGGGCGGCATCGTCAACCTGCCCGCCGTCATCATCGTCGCCGCCGTGGCGGGTCTGCTGGTCGCCGGCACCAAGGAAAGCGCCTCGATCAACGCCGTGCTGGTGGTGGTCAAGATCGCCGCCCTGATCGCCTTCGTGGCGATCGCCCTGCCCCACTTCAACCCGGCCAACCTCAAGCCCTTCATGCCCTACGGCTTCTCGCACGGCATCGGCGCCGAGATGGGCGTCATGGCGGCGGCGGCCATCATCTTCTTCGCCTTCTACGGCTTCGACGCCGTGGCCACGGCGGCCGAAGAGACCCGCAATCCCGCCCGCGACCTGACCATCGGCATCATCGGTTCGATGGTGGCCTGCGTCATCATCTACATGGCCGTGGCCATCGCCGCCCTGGGCGCCATGCCCTTCACCGACTTCATGAAGTCGCCCGAGCCCCTGTCCCACATCATCCGCACGGTCGGGTCCGACCTGTGGGCCACCCTGATCGCGGGCGCGGCGGTCGTCGCCCTGCCCACCGTCATCCTGGCCTTCATGTTCGGCCAGAGCCGCATCTTCTTCGTCATGGCCCGCGACGGCCTGCTGCCGCGCAGCCTGGCCCATGTGTCCGAGCGTTCGGGCGGCCCGGTGCGCGTGACGGCGGGCACGGCCGTGCTGATGGCGATCATCGCCGGATTCATTCCACTGGGCGACCTGGCCGCCCTGGCCAACGCCGGGACGCTGGTGGCCTTCGCCTCGGTCGGCCTGTGCCTGATCGTGCTGCGCCGTCGTGAGCCGGACCGTCCGCGCGTCTTCCGCGCCCCGGTGTGGTGGCTGGTCGGACCCGTAGCCATCGCCGGCTGCGTCTATCTGTTCTTCAGCCTGCCCGCCTCGACCCAGATCAACTTCGTCATCTGGAACGTGATCGGGGTGGCGGTCTATCTGCTGTACAGCCGCCGCAACAGCCTGCTGAACAGCTAAAACAAAGGGCGCCGAGGATGACCTCGGCGCCCTTTTCAATTCTTCAGCGCGTCGCCTCCGGCCGCGCCTTCTTCCTCAGCCACATGGCCGCGTCCGCCTCGGACAGCCAGACCTCCGCGTCCGTCTGAGCCGCATAGGCGCGCACGCCGAACGAACCGCCCAGCGCCACCCGCGTCTCATCCCAGATGAATCCTTCGCTCTGCAGCGCCTCGCTCAGCCGCCGCGCCTTCTCGCGCCCTTCCTCGGCGCCGGCGTTCATCAGCACCACGGTGAACTCGTCTCCGCCCATGCGGCCGACGGCGTCGGATTCGCGCACGTTCGCCAGCAGCAGCTCGGCCACCGCGATCAGGGCTGCATCGCCCGCCGCATGGCCCAGGCCGTCGTTGATTCCCTTGAACCCGTCCAGATCGAGATACAGCAGCGCCGCCTCGACCCCGTGGCGGCGGCAATAGGCCAGGTTGCGCGTCAGCACCGTCATGAAGCCGCGCCGATTCAGCGCGGGCGTCAGCACGTCGTGGTCCGCCAGGGCCTCGGCCCGCTCCGCCCGTTCGGTCAGGGCCGCCACCTCGGCGCGCAGGCGCGCGATCTCGGCGCGCAGTTCCGCATCGTCGCCCGCAGCGGTCGTCTGTTCGGCCAGGTGGTTCAAGGCGGGCTCCGACGTCGCATTCCGGCCGACTCAAGGCCCCGCGACGCGCCGGAGTCTAGCGTCCTCGGTTGCGGGCGCAACGCGGGTGCTGTAACGGGCCGCTTTCCGCTTGGGGAGCCTTTGCGCATGACCGCCTCCACGCCGCCGGCCACGACGCCTCCTGTCGCCATCATCATGGGCAGCCGCTCCGACTGGCCCACGATGAAGCTGGCCGCCGACCGCCTGGATCAGCTGGGCGTCGCCTGGGAGGCCAAGGTCGTCAGCGCGCACCGCACGCCCCAGCGCCTCTATGACTTCGCCACCACGGCCAAGGCGAACGGCTTCAAGGTCATCATCGCCGGCGCCGGCGGCGCGGCTCACCTGCCCGGCATGGCCGCGTCCATGACCGATCTTCCGGTGCTGGGCGTGCCGGTCCAGTCCAAGGCGCTGAAGGGCCTCGATTCCCTGCTGTCCATCGTCCAGATGCCCGGCGGCGTGCCCGTCGCCACCCTGGCCATCGGCGAGGCGGGCGCCGCGAACGCCGGCATCCTGGCGGCGCAGATCCTGGCCTTGTCCGATCCCGCCCTGGCCGAGCGCCTGTCGGCCTTCCGCGCCGCCCAGACCGAATCCGTCGCCGAAAGCGTCGAGGACTGATGCCCGATCTTCCCCTGCCCCCCGGTTCGACCCTCGGCATTCTCGGCGGGGGCCAGTTGGGCCGGATGCTGAGCCAGGCCGCCTCGCGCCTGGGCTTCGACGTGGTCATCCTCGATCCCCAGCCCGACAGCCCCGCCGCCCGCGTCTCGCGCGCCCAGATCACCGCGCCCTATGACGACCCCGATGCGCTGCAGGCGCTGGGCCGCCTGTGCGACGTCGTCACCTTCGAGTTCGAGAACGTCCCCGCCGCCTCGGTCGAGACCCTGGCCGAAGCGGGCGCCCTGGTCGCGCCGGGACCGACGGCGCTGGCCGTGGCCCAGGACCGGGTGGACGAGAAGACCTATCTCAACGCCGTCGGCGCCCCGACCGTGGCCTTCGCCGCCGTGACGACGCTGGATGACCTGACCGCCGCCATCGCCGCGCTTGGCCTGCCCGCCCTGCTGAAAACCCGGCGCGAGGGCTATGACGGCAAGGGCCAGGTCTGGATCCGCGACGCCGCCGAGGCCGAGGCCGCCTTCGACGCCATCGGCCGCCGCCCCGCCGTGCTGGAGGCCGCCGCCGTCTTCCAGCGCGAGCTGTCGGTCATCGCCGCACGTGGCCGCGACGGCGCGGTCGCCGTCTATCCCCTGGGCGAGAACGTCCACAAGAACGGCGTGCTGAAGACGACCACCGCTCCCGCCGCCGTCGACCCCGCCACGCAAGGCCGCGCCGAACAGATCGCCGCCGCGGTGCTGGACGGCCTCGACTACATCGGCGTCATGGGCATCGAACTGTTCGACATGGGAGAGGGCGAATTGCTGGTGAACGAGGTCGCCCCGCGCGTCCACAACACCGGCCACTGGACCCAGGACGGCTGCGTCTGCGACCAGTTCGAGCAGCACGTCCGCGCCGTCGTCGGCTGGCCGCTCGGCCCGACGAATGCCCACGCCCGCATCGAGATGACCAATCTGCTGGGCGCCGAGGTCGAGGACTGGCGCGCGCTGGCCGCTCAGCCCGACGCCCGCCTGCACCTCTACGGCAAGCACGACGCCCGGCCGGGCCGTAAGATGGCCCACATCAACCGCATCCTTTAACCCTCTCCCGATGGGAGAGGGCTTGAGCGCACGAGAGCGCAGCGATCGTTCTTGCGCGAAAGGGTGAGGGTCGGCGTTCAGCCGTTCAGACGCTGCGCATGCGTCTTCACCGCTTCAACCAAGAACTCCGGCGCCTCAAAGACCTGATCGTTCGTCACCCGGATCACGGTCCAGCCCAGCGCCTCAAGCGCCTGCTGCCGCTGAACATCGCGCGCCGCCACTTCGTCCAGCCAATGCACCCCGCCGTCGATCTCGATTATCAGACGCAGCCGGTCGCAGGCGAAGTCCGCAAAATACGGCCCGGCAGGGTGCTGACGACGAAACTTATGGCCTTCGACCTTCGCCCCGCGCAGAACCGCCCAGACGCGCTCCTCCGCACGCCCGGACGTCTGGCGCAACCCACGCGCACGGTCGGTTCGTGAGGATGTCATAAAGGGACTGTGCGAGCCGCGAGAGGGAACGGCAAGCCGGGAACCCTCACCCTTTCGCCTTGCCAATCGCTGCGCTCTTGGAGGCTCAAGCCCTCTCCCATCGGGAGAGGGTTTCCTATGCCTTGGCGCCGTACCGCAGCCGGCCCAGCACGTCGGTGATCGTCCGCACCGGGGCGTCGAAGTCCTTGCCCGCCTTCCACTTCTCGAAGGCCATGACGTTGTCGATGCGGCGGGCGACAAAGCCTTCCGCCGCTTCGCGCCCGTCGAACCAGCGCATGGTCAGAGCGGGAATCAGGATGCCCCCCAGAATCGCCCGCTTGGAGTAGTGATTCTGGTCCGTCGCCGTATCTCCGGCCCAGCGCCACAGATGGTCCGCCGTCTCCCAGGCCAGCTTGAAGCCCAGGTCGACGTTGGTCGGCAGGCTGAGGAAGCCCGCGCAGCGCTTGGCCGCCTCGATGTCCTCAGCCCCCGCCTCCATCCGCGCCGAGACGGCGGCGGCGATTCGCTCGCGAATCTTCATCGTGGACGCGGGCGTGGCTTCCAGCGCCTTCAGCGCGCGCGCGTCATGACGACGCGACAGCAGGACCGCCAGATCGCGCGCGCCGTTGGGCAGCAGCAGTTCCTGATCGCCCAGCGACAGGCCGCAGGCCTCGCACGCGGCGCGCGTCAGGCGCGCGTTCCAGCCCAGCGCGGGCGCGCGTTCTATGGCTGCGTCCAGAACGGCCTGTTCTGTGCGGTCGGCCCAATCGCCTTTCGGAGCGGTGTCGGCTGTCTCGGTCATGGGCCATACGATACGCCCATCCGGCGGGCGTTTCGAGCCATCACGATTAGGCGCGACGATCTGGACACGCCCCCCCCGATCATGTATCAGCGCGCCTTCACTTGGGAGGCCTCCTCTCGAGCGTGGTTTTGTTTTGTCTGCCCGTCTCCCTTGGAAAGGACGCGGCGGGCGGCCAAAGGAGAGAGACCCCTGGTTCAGATTTTTGTCCGCGACAACAATGTCGATCAGGCGCTGAAAGCCCTGAAGAAGAAGATGCAGCGCGAAGGCAGCTTCCGCGAAATGAAGCGTCACGTGCACTTTGAAAAGCCGTCGGAAAAGCGCGCTCGCCAAAAGGCTGAAGCCGTCCGTCGCGCCCGCAAGCTGGCCCGCAAGCGCGCCCAGCGCGAAGGCCTGCTGCCGGCCCCGAAGGGTCGCGGTCGCTAAGACCCGCTGACGCCTGAAAGATCAAAGGCCGCCCCGGATCGCCGGGGCGGCCTTTTTCTTTGTGCATTTTGTCTCCGCTCACCCCGGCGGAAGCCGGGGCCCAGTGAGAGCGCCTGTCTGAGGCCTACATTGATCGCAGCGCGTTGAAGCCAAGGCACTGGATCCTGGCTTCCGCCGGGATGAGCGGGAGAGAGGCACGCACGCGCCTCCCTCCCCTTAGCCTCACCGGCCCGTCACGGCCCCCATGAAGCTCTTCCAGCTCAGCTTCACGTCCGACAGGGCGCCGGCGCGGAACGCGCGGCCCGCCGCCCAGATCATCAGGGCCGCGAACAGGAACATGCCGATCAGGCCGCCAATGATCTCGATCAGGGGCGGCCCGCTGGGCGCGCGCGCGGCCATGACGAAGGGAGTGAAGGGCGGGATCAGGCTGATCACCTTCACCACCATGGCGTCGGGGGTGCGGATGGCCATCTGCATGACCAGGATCGGCACGACCAGCACCATCATGATCGGGCCCATCAGAGTCTGGGCGTCGCGCGGCGTGTCGCAGAAGGCGCCGATGGCCGCGAACAGCACCGCGTACATCAGATAGCCGCCGACCAGGAACAACAGGAAGTAGACGAACAGACCGTCGGTCAGCAGCACCGAGCCGATATCCCGCGCCACATCGGGCACGGTGGCGATCAGGCCGATGGCGCCGATGCCGCCCCAGGCGCCCAGCACGGCCAGGGTCAGCAGGGCCACGCCCAGCACCTTGCCCGCCAGGATCTCGGTCGCCGAGGCCGAGGACAGCAGCACCTCCAGGATCTTGTTCGACTTCTCCTCCATCACGCTGTTCAGCAGGATGGACGCGCCGGTGATGATCAGCGACCACAGGATGAAGCCCACCGCCAGGCCGACGATCACCGGCAGCTTATCGCGAAACGACACCTCGCCCCCCGACGCCGCGCGCGGCGAGAAGACCGAGACTTCCGGCCGGAACTTCTCCGTGTCCGACACCACCGCCGGATCGATGCCGCTGGCGACGAAGACGCGGCTGCGGTTGGCGGACTTCAGGGCGTCGCGAATGGCGTCCTCGACCACGTCGTCGGTAGCGCGGCCGGTCCAGACGCGGGCGCCCGGCTTGCCCTCGGCCTCGGTCAGGAAGACCACGGCGTTCAGCTTCTCGCCCTCGGGCGCGTCCTTGTCGACATAGCGGCGGGCCAGGGCGTCGCGGGCCTCGCCCGGCGCAGCGGCGGTCAGGGCGGCGGGCGCCTCGACCAGTTCAAAGGCGCGCTTGGGCGTCTTGAAGCCTACGGCGGCGCGCGGGGCCTCCTTCTTCAGCGCCTCCAGCCCGGCGTCGAAACCACCCTTCTCGGCAGCTTCGCGTACGCGGTCGCCGCCCGCCGTTCCAGCCTCAGGCACGGCGGCCATGCGCAGGGCGGCGATGTCGGCGCGTCCGCGCTCCATCTCCAGCGCCTGACGCACGGCGGCGGCCAGGCCGGACCCGGCCGGGGTCTCGTCAATGATGACGGCCTCGCGGACCGGCTCGGCGTGGTTCATCAAGGCAGGAATCGCCCCGCCCAGCACGGCGAACAGCGGAAAGGCCAGCAGCGACAGCCAGAAGCCGACCGTCTTGGCGTAGGCCAGGAACTCGCGGCGCGCGATCAGAAGAATCCGGTTCATCAGGCGGCTCCCGCTTTGTCGGTCTTGGAGACGGACTGATCTTCGTCCGGGTGGTCGCCGGTCAGGGCGATGAAGGCGTCGTGCAGGGTCGGCTCCTTCATCTGGAAGCGCCGCACGTCCAGCCCGCCCAGGAAGGCGGCGCGCAGGGCGCTTTGCGCCTCCGCCCCCGGCGTCAGGCCGACGCGCAGGGTGCTGACGGGGCCATCCTCAGCCAGAATCTCGATGCCGCCGACGCCCGGCAGGGCGGCGACCGCGTTCCGGTCCAGCGCCCCTTCCAACTCCAGAAAGCGCGGCGAGGTCGCCCGCGCCTCGTCCACCGTGCCCTCGAACGCCTTACGGCCGCGGGCCAACAGCACCACCTTGTCGCACAGGCGCTCGGCGTGCTGCATGACGTGGGTCGAGAACAGCACCGTCGCTCCATTGTCGGCCAGGGCGCGGATCATGGCCTCCAGCCCCTGCTGGTTCATCGGATCGAGGCCCGAGAACGGCTCGTCCAGGATCACGAACTCCGGCTGATGCACCACCGAGGCGATCAGCTGGACCTTCTGGGCCATCCCCTTGGACAGCTCCTTCATCTTCTTCTTGCTGGCCTCGCCCAGGCCCATCTGCTCCAGCATCTCGCGGCCGCGACGGCGGCCTTCGGGCAGGGGCAGGCCCTTCAGCCCGCCGAAGAAGGCGATGGCGTCCACCGGCGTCATCTTCTTATAGAGGCCCCGCTCCTCGGGCAGGAAGCCGATCCGGTCGCGCACCTTGCGCCCGTCGTCGGCGCCCAGAATGTCGATGTGGCCGCTGGTGGCCGGCTGCAGCCCCAGAATCATCCGCAGGGTCGAGGTCTTGCCCGCCCCGTTCGGCCCCAGGAAGCCGCAGATCGAGCCCTTCTCCACCTGGAAGCTCAGGTCGGAGACGGCCTGAAAGCCGCCATATCTCTTGCTGATTCCGTCCAGCGTCAGCGCCGCGACCATTCGGTCCCCCTGCAAAAAGCCCAAGGATCGAATCTAACGACAGCGCGCAGATAATGGAAAGGGTATTTTACATTACGGTTTGGTCATGATGCCGCGCCGCCTGACGCGGTCAGGCCGGGGCCTTCACCCGGATGTCGAAGCTCTGGCCGACGATCTTGGCGGGGTCGATCTGGCCGCCGTTGCGGCGCACCTCAAAGTGGAGGTGCGGGCCGGTCGAATAGCCCGTCGAGCCGACCAGGCCGATGCGCTCGCCGGCCGCCACCACCTTGCCCGTATGCACGTCGATGCGGCTGAGATGGCCGTACAGGCTGGTCATGCCGTTGGGGTGCTGCATCTCGATGAAGTTGCCGTAGCCGCCCGCCTGATAGCCGGCGCGCAGCACCTTGCCCTCGGTCGTGGCGAAGACGCCGGTGCCGGTCGGGGCGGCGATATCCACGCCCTTGTGCGCCCGCGCCTTGGCCTCGATCGCCAGCTTGCGCAGGCCGAAGGGCGAGTTGATGCGATAGCCCTTCAGCGGGGCCTCGAAGACGATCTTGCGGGTGACAGGACCGGCGGGTTCAGCCACCGCCTTCACCGGCGGGGCGATGGGGGCCGAGATGTCGACGACCTTCTCGGGCGCGCCGGAAATCATGCCCACTGGCGCGGCCGCCATAGCCAGAACCGCCAGACCGGCCAGGACGCCCGTCTGGCCGAAACGGATCACATGCGGCCGCACGGCCGGAGGAACTAAACGCATACTCTAACGACTCATTCTGAGCGCTTGGTCAGCGCGGAGGAGCCGTCAGGAAGGCGCGAAACACGCGCACGGATGGCGAAACTCAACGTCGCCGACGGCCGGAATTGACCGTCTTTTGCAATTTCACCGGGACATGAATGGGGCGCTCCGAGGGCGACACGGGGTCGCACCTCGGAAACCTTCGTTTTCCAGACCTACAGCGGCAGGCTCAGCTTCACCGCCGCCATATGGCTGTCGGCATGATCGCCGAAGCGGCCCTTGTAGCCGATCGACACCTTCAGCTGCTCCATGACCGTGCCCTCGATCCCGGCGGCGGCCAACACCTGCCCGCCGAACGGCAGGTCGACATCGCGGGCCAGAACCTGGGCGGGATTGCCCAAGATGCCCGTGCGCACGTCGTCGCTGTCGTCGCTCAGGCTGTCGCGATAGCCGCCCTCGGCGTAGAAACGTATCCGCTCGGTCCCGCCCTCGGCGCGCAGGGCGATCTCGGCCGTCGTCGCCTGCACCGAGCGGTCGGCATAGGCGTATTGCGCCGCCGGTCCCTGCTCGTTGAAGCCGTCCACGTCAGCGTTGATCCAGGCCACCGCCGCGCGCGGCGACAGGGCGAAACCGCCCAGATCGAACCACATGCCGCCCTGCAGGCGCGCGCCCGTCGAGACGCCGCGCGTCGAACCGCTGTGGACGATCGGCGCCAGGCTGGTCAGGCGGTTGACGTCGTTGAAGTCGTCCTGGGCCACGCCCGCCGCCGCATTGACGAACAGGTCGCCCGAGCGCCAGCCGCCGTAGACGTCCAGCCCGAAGCTGTCGACGTCGGCGCGCAGGGCGCCCGCGTCCACGTCTGCGTTGCGGTAAGAGCCGGCCAGGCCGAAGCGCAGGCTCTCCGTTCCGCTTTCCAGCGCAATGCGCACGCCGTAGCCGTCGGAGGTCGCCTCGCCGATGGCGCCGCGCGCGTCGGTCTCGGTCTTGTCGGCCAGCCCCTCGACCGAGATCGAGGTTCCGCCCGTCCACGCCTCACGCCCCGACAGGGCGGCGGTCGAGTTGTCCAGCGCGTCCTCGCGGTGCCGCCAGGCCGTCTCGCCCAGCACCGCCGTCTGGCTGCCCAGATCGCCGTAGTAGAGATAGTCGTTCGCCAGGCGCGCGATCACCGCATGCCCCTTGGCCGTCGGGTGAACCCCGTCGAAATAGAAGTAGTCGTCCGGGTTGGAGCACAGCGTCACGCCGTTGAAGCAGGCCTGGGTCACGTTCGACACGCCGAAGGCGCTGGGGTTGGCCGAAATCACGTCCCCGACCTTGAACAGGTCCATCAGGATGATGTTCGTCCCCGGCCGCGCCGCCGCCGTCGTGTTCAGCCCGGTCAGCAGGGCGCCGTTGAACGTCGTGACGGCGTAGTCGGCCAGCGGCGCGGCGGGCGTGCCTCTGAACTGCGGCGTCAGGCTCAGCTTGGGCAGGTTGGTGACCAGCACGGTCCCCGCCCCGGCCTCGGCGATGCCGTTGACGATGAAGTTGATGTCCGCCGCCGCGCTCTGCGCCACAGGGGCGATGGAGCCGGTCGGGTTGGGCGAAGCCCCCGCCGCCGGGAGGCCCTGGAAGATGTTGTTCGCTCCGCCCAGCACGCTGACCAGATCGCCCGCGCCGAACTTGCCGCCGCGCTGCAGATACTGACCCAGTTGCAGCCGCATCCCCAGCGGCGCCGTCTGGCTGTCGGTGCGCGCCCCGCCGAAGGCGTAGTTGATGCTGCCCGTCACCGGCCCCATGAAGTTGGCGGCGGTGAAGCCCAGCCTCTCAGTGAACACAGGTCCGTTGGAGAATCGCCCCGCGCCATAGGGGGGCGAGGTCGGCGTGGTTCCGCCCGTCGCCAGATACAGGTTGCCGTTGTCCGACAGGCTGTCGCCGAACACCACCAGACGGTTGTAGCTCTGGGCCGAGGCGGCCCCGGCGGCGGATACGGCGGCCAGGCTCAGAGCGGCCAGCGCCGCTCCGCGAAGAAGACGAGACATCGATTTCCCTCCCATCGACCGTCCGTATGCGGTCGTTACCCCGCACTCTGCGCCGCTTTTCGCAGGACGCAAGATGACGCGACGGAAGGTGATCGACGATCAGTGCAGCCGGCGGAAGCGGATCGTGCCGGGAAGTTGCTTCAGCGCCGTCAGCGCCTCGCGGTCATAGTCGCGGTCCACGTCGGTGATGACATAGCCCGTCCGCTCGTCCGTCTTCAGGTGCTGGCCCAGGATGTTCAGGCCCGCATCCGACAGCGCGCGGTTCAGCTCGGCCAGCACGCCCGGCTGGTTGCGGTGGATATGCAGCAGGCGGTGCGCGCGCGTCACCTCGGCCAGTTGCACGTTCGGCAGGTTGACGCAGAAGGTGGTGTCGCCCCGGTTCAGATAGCCCAACAGACGCTCGGCCGCGAACTCGGCGATGGCCTCCTGCGCCTCTTCGGTCGAGCCGCCGATGTGCGGGGTCAGGATGGTCTTATCCAGACCGACCAGAGGGCTGTCGAACGGGTCGGCGTTGGTGCGCGGCTCCTCGGGGAAGACGTCAACCGCCGCCCCGCCCAGACGACCGGACTTCAGCGCCGCCGCCATCGCGTCCACATCGACCACATGGCCGCGCGACAGGTTCAGGAACAGGGCGCCCGGCTTCATCCTGGCGAACTGGTCGGCGCCGATAATGGCGGTGTTTTCCTTGCGGCCGTCGACATGCAGCGTCACCACGTCCGCCTCGGCCAGCAGGGCGTCCAGCGAGCGCATCCGCCGCGCATTGCCCAGCGCCAGCCGCTCGGACAGATCGTAGAACAGCACCCGCATGCCCAGGTTCTCGGCCAGAACCGACAGTTGGCTGCCGATCGCGCCATAGCCGACGATGCCCAACGTCTTGCCGCGCACTTCGCGCGATCCCGTGGCCGACTTGTTCCACACGCCCTTGTGCATCTCGCGCGACTTGTCCGCCACGTCTCGCATCAGGACGATCATCATGCCGATGGCCAGTTCGACCACCGAGCGGGTGTTGGAATAAGGAGCGTTGAACACGGCCACGCCCTTGTCCGCCGCCGCGTCCAGATCGACCTGATTGGTGCCGATGCAGAAGGCCGCCACGGCCATCAGCCGGTCCGCCGCGTCCAGCACCTTGCGGCTGACATTGGTCTTGGAGCGGATGCCCAGAACGTGCACGCCTTTGATCGCCTCGATCAGGTCGTCCTCGTCCAGCGCGCCCTTCATCGTCTCGACGCTATAGCCCGCCTCCTCCAGCCGCTCGACGGCGGCGGGGTGGACGTTCTCCAGCAGCAGCATGCGGATGCGGTTGCGCGGATAGGACCAGCGCCCGGCCACGCCCTCAGCGTAGAGCACCTCGTCCAGAGAGGCGGCGACGGCGTCGGCGGCCTCGATCACCTTGGCGCGGCTGACGATCTCGGTGAAGGCGTAGAAGCGGTCGGCCGCGCCCTGGATCTTGACCTCGGCGTCGGTCCAGCCGTCGCCGACCATGACCACGGGGCCGCCCAGGTTCAGCGCGCGGATCACCTCGGGCTTGCCGTTTTCGCGCGACAGGGGGTTGGCCGTATCCACGCCCGTCACGCGGCCTTCGTCGTCATAGATCAGATCATTGGCCAGGACATGATCGGCCGCCACGCCCAGCCGTTCGGCCAGGGGGGCGATCACTTCGCGGAAGCCGCCCGACAGGATGTAGATACGCTCGGCGTTACGCTGGAAGAAGTCGACGTTGCGGCGGATGGAGACCGTCGCCTCGTCCAGAATTCGGTCGGTCAGCGCCTCGACGTGTTCACGGCGCAGCGCCAGCAGATCCAGCCGCTGTTTCAGCGCCTCGCCGAAGCCGATGCGGCCGTTCATGGCGTCGTCGGTCAAGGCCGCGATCCGGGCCTTGCGCTCGGCGGCGTCGGGCGCGTCTTTCAGCGCCAGGTCGGCCAGCGCCTCCAGCGTCTCGATGCGAACCAGGGTGGAATCGAAGTCGAAGATGAAGACAGGCGAGATCATGCGCGGGCTCTAGACCCTCTTCGCATTCGCAGCAATGAAAAGGGGCGCCGCAGCACCCCTTTCCGCATGATTTTTCTATTTGCCGCTGAAAACCGGCTCAGCGGCCGCCGTTTCCGCCCCGACGGCGGCTTTCCAGGGCCGCCGCGCCGATCATTGCGGCGACGGTGGCCACGGCCAGAAGGGCGCCGCCCTCCTTGGCGTGATCGCGGGCGAAGTCGCCGGCGTCCTCGGCATAGCGGCGCGCCTGCTTGGTGTAGCGGCGCATCGGACGGCGCGATTTCTTCTTGGTGCGGCGATACCATTCGTCAGCCCGATCGCGCGTCTCGGCGCCGAAGCGACCGGCGCGCTCCTGGGCGTAGTCGCCCAGATCGGCCGCGCGGTGGGTCAGATCGTCCGCCCCTTCACGCACGCCGCGCGCGATGTCGTCAAAGCGGTGGCGCAGGGCCTCGGCGTCGAACCAGCCGCGCGGGTCGATGCGCGTCTTGATCCGTTCATAGCGGGTCGGGCCAGAGCGCTGGTTCAGCAGGATGGTCGCCAGGCCCACGCCCGCCAGAACGGCCACGACGCCCGCAGTGATTCCGGGGTGTTTGCGGACCTCGTCCACGACGTTGAACTCACGATCCATCATGTCAGACCTCTTGGGGAAGGAAGCGGTTTCGGTTCCTAAGGGAGCGAGCTTCAGCACAAAGAGTTCCCTGCGTCCGGTCAAGCTTGCCGAACCGCACGTTAAACCGCACGGGGCCGTGGCGCGGGCGACACGCCCTCCCCTTACCAAGCGGGCTTCGGCTCCCTATGTTGCGCCGCTTCCGACAGTTTTTAGGATTTCACGCCGTGACCGATCACGCGCCCGACGCCCCCATCGCCGCCCCGACGGACGACTTCGCCGCCGCCTTCCAGATCGAAGGCTGGCCGGTGCGCGGCCGCCTGGTCCGCCTGGGCGAAGCGGTCGACAAGATCCTGTCGGCCCACGCCTATCCCGAGCCGGTCGCCGCCCTGCTGGGCGAGGCCTGCGTCCTGGCCGCCATCGTCGGTTCGGCGCTGAAGTTCGACGGTCGCCTGATCGTCCAGGCTCAGGGCGACGGCCCGGTGCGCTATGTCGTCGCCGACTACGGCACGGACGGCCATCTGCGCGGCTTCTGCCGCTTCGACCCGGAAGAAGTGGCCAAGGCGTCCGAAGGCTTCGCCCGCCCCGGCGCCAAGACCCTGCTGGGCGGCGGCGTCTTCATCATGACGGTGGACCGCGGCGCCGACTTTGAACGCACCCAGGGCGTGACCCCCATCGAGGGCGAGAGCCTGTCGCTGTGCGCCGAACACTACTTCTCCCAGTCCGAACAGGTGCCGACCAAGGTGCGCCTGGCCGTCGGCGAGGTCGAGACCGACGCGGGCCGCACCTGGCGCGCCGGCGGGGCGATGATCCAGGTCATCGCCGGCGACGAGTCGCGCGGCTCGACTGAAGAGGTGTGGGAGCGCACCCGCGCCCTGTTCGCCACCCTGGGCGACGACGAGCTGATCGACCCGACCATCAGCGCCGAGACCCTGCTGTATCGCCTGTTCCACGAAGACGGCGTGCGGCTGGAAGGCGCCAAGACCCTGGCCGCCGTCTGCCGCTGCTCGAAGGACCGCATCGCCGGTGTGCTGCAGTCCTTCCCGGCGGAAGAACGCGCCGAAATGGTCGAGGACGACGGCAAGATCCGCGTGACCTGCGAATACTGCTCGACCGCCTATGAGATCGACCCGGCCGAGCTGGAGACGGCCGAGGCCTGATACCTCAGATCAGCATGAAGACGGCGTTGCCGTAGTTATGCAGCAGAACCGGCAGCAGCACGCTGCCGGTCTTCTCACGCAGCCAGACCAGCAACAGGCCCGCCAGCCCCGTCGTCGCCATCGGCGCCCAGTCGAAGGTGAAGCCCCCGTCCTGATAGCCCAGCGCGTGGGTCAGGCCGAACGCCAGCGCCGTTAGAACCGCGCCCCAGCCCATTGGCGCGCCCAGCACGCGGACCGGCCGCCCGAACGCCTCGTTCAGGATCAGCAGTAGCACCCCGCGATAGAATATCTCCTCGTCCAGCCCCGGCATGGTCAGCTGGAAGGCCAGGCTGTCGGCGTCGAACACTTCACCCGGCGCCCAGATCGCCAGACCGAGGAACAGCAGGACCAGAAGACCCGACAGGATCAGCGCCCCCTTCAGCCCCTGCCGGTCCTGATGCAGGGTCAGGCCGCTGCGTCGCCATCCGACGACAGGCAGGCTGGCGACCGCCAGCGACAGCAGCACGGCCAGCGTCTTGCCCTCCCAGTTCCAGCGCGAGAGTCCGAAATCCAGCGGGATATGGCCATAGCCGCGCGTCAGCACGACGTCATAGACCGCCATCAGCAACAGGCCCGCGACCAGCCAGCCCCAGCGCACCTTGCCGCGCGACAGCACGGCCGCCGCCCCAGCCGCCAGCGCGACGGCGCCGACCCAGCCCAACATGGCGATCACTGCGTCCGGCATGACTTCCCTCCCCCGATGCGACGTCGTCGTTCAGAGGCGGCGGCAGGGGCGAGCGGATGCAGATGAAGAAAAGTTAAGCTCCTGCTCCCCGCCGCCACACGCCCGGGCTTCGCCCCATCCGCGCCGTTTCCCGCCTCTACACGCCGTCATCTTCGGGCTTGACCCGAAGATTCAGGGCAACGGCGCGCTCACCCGTTCAACGCCGTGCAGGCGGAAGGCTGGATCCTCGGGTCAAGCCCGAGGATGACGGCAGGGGATGGGGAGCCGTGGTGCGTCGTAGAGCGGCGTGGCCCGCGCCGCAGGAGTCACCGCCTAGTTATTCAGGTCCAGCGAATAGCCCGCCGAACGCACGGTGCGGATCGGGTTGACCGTGCCTTCGACGTTCAGCGCCTTGCGCAGGCGGCCGACGTGGACGTCCACCGTGCGGGCCTCGACATAGACGTCCGAGCCCCAGACCGCGTCCAGCAGCTGTTCACGGCTGAACACCCGGCCCGGATGCTTCAGGAAGTGGTCCAGCAGGCGGAACTCCGTCGGGCCCAGATGCACCTCGCGGCCCGCGCGGCTGACGCGGTGGGCGACGCGGTCCATGATGATGTCGGCGTGATTGACCCGATCGTCGGCCAGACCCGGACGGATACGGCGCAGCACGGCGCGGATGCGCGCGGTCAGCTCCGTCATCGAGAAGGGCTTGGTCATATAGTCGTCGGCGCCGGTGTCCAGACCGCGCACGCGGTCCGTCTCCTCGCCGCGCGCGGTCAGCATGATGATCGGCAGGTTACGCGTCTCGGCCCGGCCGCGCACGCGACGGCACACCTCGATGCCCGACAGCTTGGGCAGCATCCAGTCCAGCAGGATCAGGTCGGGGGTGCGCTCGTCGATCTGCAGCATCCCCTCCTCGCCGTCGGCGGCGACGGCCACGTCATAGCCTTCCTTCTCCAGATTGTACTGGAGCAGGGTGGCCAGGGCGTCCTCGTCTTCCATCACCAGGATATAGGGTTGCACGTCAGCCTCTCCGGTTCGTCGAAGTCGTCAGCGATGTAGGGTGTCAGTCGTCCGCCGCGTCGGGCGACGCAGGCAGATGCGGGGTCGGCGTCGGCTCTTCGCCGGGACCAGGCACGGCCTTCGGCCGCTCGCCCAGCATGTCCTCGCCCGTGATCTCATAGTGGACCGTCTCGGCGATATTGGTCGCGTGGTCGCCGATCCGCTCCAGGTTCTTGGCCATGAACAGCAGGTGGGTGCAGGCCGTGATCGTGCGCGGGTCGCCCATCATATAGGTGAGCAGTTCGCGGAACAGGGCGTTGTAGTGCTCGTCCACCTCGTCGTCGGTCTGCCAGACCGACAGGGCGCGCTCGATCTCCGACGCCGTATAGGCGTCCAGCACGTCGCGCAGGCGGTTCGACACCAGCCGCCCCATCCGCTCGATCGAGCGGGTCAGCGGCTGCATCGGCTCGGCCTCGGCCAGGATCAGCGCCCGCTTGGCGATGTTCTTGGCCAGATCGCCGGTCCGCTCCAGGTCCGAAGCCAGCTTCATCGCCCCCAGCGTCCGGCGCAGGTCGCTGGCGACCGGCTGGCGCAGGGCGATCAGGCGGATGGCCTTCTTCTCGATGTCGCGATGCAGGGCGTCCAGGCGGTTGTCGCGCTCGACCACCGCCTTGGCCAGAGCCACGTCGCGGCGGGCGACGGATTCGATGGCGTCCGCCACCTGCGCCTCGGCCAGGCCGCCCATGCGGACCACCTCGGCCGTCAACTGGTTCAGCTCGTCGCCGTAAGCCTTGACCGTATGCTGGTTCATCGTCGCGTCCTCAGCCGAAGCGGCCGGTGATGTAATCGAGCGTGCGCTTTTCGCGCGGGTTGGTGAAGATCTCTTCGGTGTCGCCGGTCTCGACCAGCTTGCCCATGTGGAAGAAGGCCGTGCGCTGCGACACCCGCGCCGCCTGCGCCATCGAGTGGGTGACGATGACGATGCAGTAGCGCTCGCGCAGTTCGTCGATCAGCTCCTCGATCTTGGCCGTGGCGATCGGGTCCAGCGCCGAGCAGGGCTCGTCCATCAGGATGACTTCGGGTTCGACCGCGATGGCGCGGGCGATGACCAGACGCTGCTGCTGGCCGCCCGACAAACCGGTGCCCGGCGAGTGCAGGCGGTCGGCGACCTCGTCCCACAGACCGGCGCGCTTCAGAGACTTCTGGACGATCTCGTCCATCTCGCCCTTGGTCGAGGCCAGGCCGTGGATCTTGGGCCCATAGGCCACGTTCTCATAGATCGACTTGGGGAAGGGGTTCGGCTTCTGGAACACCATGCCGACCTGGGCGCGCAGCAGAACCGGGTCGATCTTCTTGTCGTTGATGTCCGCGCCGTCCATGTCGATCCGGCCGGTCACGCGAGTGCCGGGGATGGTGTCGTTCATGCGGTTCATGGTCCGCAGGAAGGTCGACTTGCCGCAGCCCGACGGACCGATCAGCGCCGTCACCGTCTTGTCCGGAATCTCCAGCGAGACGTCGAACAGGGCCTGCTTCTCGCCATAGAAGACGCAGACGTCGCGCGCGGCGATCTTGATCGGGCCCAGCGGCGCCGAGGCGTGGGCGCCGACGGCCGGGGCGGTCGACAGGGTGGCGGCTTCAGAGGAGGCAGCGCCGGTCGAAGAGCCGTCGGGAGCGCGGAAGATGCGGGACTTCATAAGATTTACCACCGGCGTTCGAAGCGACGGCGCAGCAAGACTGCGGCGGCGTTCATGACGATCATGAAGGCGAGAAGGACAAGGATGGCGGCCGCCGTCCGTTCGTGGAAGGCGCGCTCGGACGCATTCTCCCAGATGTAGATCAGCGACGGCAGGGCGCCGACAGGCTCGTCTATGGCGTGCGGCACGCCCGGCACGAAGCTGATCATGCCGATCAGCAGCAGGGGCGCCGTCTCGCCGAGCGCGTGGGCCATGGAGATGATGGCGCCGGTCATCACGCCGGGCATGGCCAGCGGCAGGACGTGGCCGAACACCGTCTGGGTGCGGCTGGCGCCCATGGCCAGGGCCGCCTCGCGGATCGACGGCGGAACCGCCTTCAGCGACGAGCGGGTGGCGATGATGATGGTAGGCAGGGCCATCAGCGCCAGCACCAGGCCCCCGACCAGCGGACTGGCGCGCGGCAGGTGCATGAAGTTGATGAACAGCGCCAGACCCAGCAGGCCGTAGACGATGGACGGCACGGCGGCCAGGTTGTTGATGTTGACCTCGATGATCGCCGTGATGCGATTGCGGGGGGAATACTCCTCCAGCCAGACGGCGGCGCCGACGCCGACCGGAATGGCGATCAGAGCCGTCACCATCAGCATCAGGGCTGAACCGACCACGGCGCCCAGCAGGCCCGCCAGCTCCGGCTGGGTCGAGTCGCCCTTGGTGAACAGGGCCGCGTTGAAGTGGGCGCGCACCGCGCCCGAGGCCTTCATCCGGTCCAGCCAGTCCATCTGCTCATTGGTGACGCGGCGTTGGTCCTCGGGCTGATCGCGGGTGATCTTGCCCTTCAGATACATCTCGGCGTCGTCCGACAGCGGCGCGGCGACCGGAACGGTCTGGCCCAGCAGGCCGGGCTGGCGCGCGATCATCTTGGCGGCCTGGAACTTCAGCTCCGAGGACAGCAGGGCCTTCATGGCCGAGGCCTTGGCGCCCTGTTCATCGTCCTGGATTCCCAGGCGGCGGATCTGCTGCTCGGCGACGATCTGCTCGAAATTGGCGCCCTGCGGATAGGAACGGTCGATCCGCGCCGGGTCCATATAGACCGGCAGGGTCACGGTATGGGCGTAGAAGGCGGTGTAGCCCTGGGTGACGATGCTGCCGAGCAGGATCACCAGGAAGGTCAGGGCCACGCCGATGGCCGCGCGGCCGTACCAGCGGAAGCGGGTCTCACGCGCATAGCGGGCGCGCAGGCGGCTCTTCAGGCGCTGGGTGCGCGGGCTGACGCCGGTCGAGGGAGAGGCGGCGTCAGTCATACTGTTCCCGATAGGCTTGCACGATGCGCATGGCGACGATGTTCAGCATCAGCGTGACCACGAACAGCGTCAGGCCCAGGCCGAAGGCGGCCAGGGTCTTGGGACTGTTGAACTCCTGGTCGCCGGTCAGCAGGGTGACGATCTGGACGGTGACGGTCGTGACCGTCTCCAGCGGATTCAGGGTCAGCTTGGCGGCCAGGCCGGCGGCCATGGTCACGATCATGGTCTCGCCGATGGCGCGCGACACGGCCAGCAGCAGAGCCCCGGCGACGCCCGGCAGGGCGGCGGGCAGCAGCACCTTCTTGATCGTCTCGGACTTGGTGGCGCCCATGGCGTAGGAGCCGTCGCGCAGCGACTGCGGCACGGCGTTCAGAATGTCGTCCGACAGGGAGCTGACGAAGGGGATCAGCATGATCCCCATGACCGCGCCCGCCACCAGGGCCATCTGGTTCTGGACCAGCGACAGATAGAGGCCCAGATCGTTGAACGGCCCGCCGATCAGCATGTCGCCGATGCCGTTGAAGAAGACGCGCAGCGCCGGACCCACCGTCAAGGCGGCGAAGAAGCCGTAGACCACGGTCGGCACGCCCGCCAGGACTTCCAGCGCCGGCTTGACCAGGGCGCGGGTCTTCTTGCCCGAATACTCCGACAGATAGACCGCCGAGAACAGGCCGATCGGCGCCGCCACCGCCATGGCGATGGCCATGATCAGGAAGGTGCCCGCGAACAGCGGCACGGCCCCGAAGGCGCCCGACGACCCGACCTGATCCGCGCGGATGGCGATCTGCGGGCTCCACTTGGTCCCGAACAGGAACTCGGTGATCGGCACCATGCTGAAGAAGCGCAAGGAATCGATCACCAGCGAGAAGATGATGCCGACCGTGGTCAGCACCGCCACCGCCGAACAGGCGAACAGCACGCCGGTGATCCAGCCCTCGACCTTGTTGCGCGCGCGCAGGTCCGGGCGGATGCGGGTGAAGACGAACAGGCCGCCCAGCACGGCGGCGATCAGGGCGGCGACGCCCCCGCCCCAGTTCAGGGCCGCGGCGATGCGGTGGGCGCGACGCCCCTCGGCCGGCAGCTCTTCGGCATAGGGCGCGGGCCAGATCTGGCGCGCCTCCTGCCCCGCCCCGACCAGACGGGCGTCGGCGAAGAAGGCCTCACGGCGGAACGGCTCCAGCTGGGTGACGCTGTCAGGCGCGCCCGCCCGCATCATCTGCTGCTCGATGGAGGTCGAGAAGACCGAGGCGGCGATCAGCATCGCCAGCGCCGGAACCCCGACCCAGATCAGGGCGTAAAGCCCGTGTTGGCCAGGACGCGAATGCGACTTCGCCCCCTGGCTCCGGCGAACGGCCAAGGCCCGCCCGGCCACATAGGCCAGGACGGCGAAGGCGATCAGCAGCAGCAGGAAAATCCAGATCATCCGGTCCGATCAGCGCAGGAATCAGGAACGCGCCGGGTTCGGTGCGTTTCGGCCGGGAAACTGCCTGCGATACGTCAGCGGATTAAGACGACTGGATGACAGTTCTGTTACGACGCCCAGCCGCAATGTCGCAGGTCCATGACGATCGGTCCGAACCCGGACTTCACGCTTCGGATGGCGGAGCCAGGGGGAAACAGGCCGCGAAGATCGCCCCATGCCCCGGCGCGCTGTCCACGGACAGGCCGCCCCGGTGGCGGATGATGATGTGGCGCACGATGGCCAGGCCCAGGCCCGTGCCCTGCCGATCGCCGCTCTTCTGGCCCTCGACGCGATAGAATCGCTCCGTCAGGCGCGGCAGGTGCTCGCGCGCCATGCCCGGCCCGTGGTCGCGCACGGTGACGACGGCGTAGCGCTGGCCCGTCTCGCGGTCGGGGGTCGCCAGGGACAGGCGGTTGCCCTCGCTCATCCGCGCCGCCATGGCCTCGTCCAGGGTGCGGTCGATCTCGATGCCGACCTCGATGGTCCCGCCTGCGCTGGAATATTTCAGAGCGTTGTCGATCAGGTTCTGCACCACCTGGGCGATCTCGTCCCGGTCGCCGGTCACGGCCGCGCCGCCGTGCGGCAGCTCCGCACGGATCGTCACCTGCCGCTCGCTGGAGATGACGCTGACCGCATCGACCACATCGGCCGTCGCCCGCGCCAGGTTGACCCGGCCCAGGGGCGCGATGTGTTCGTTCAGCTCGATCCGGCTCAGCGACAGCAGATCGGCGACCAGCCGCCGCATCCGGTCAGCCTGCACCGCCATGATGTCGAGGAATTTGTCGCGCGCCTTGGGGTCGTCCTTGGCGTGGCCCTTCAGCGTCTCGATGAACCCCGACAGCGACGCCAGCGGCGTGCGCAGTTCGTGGCTGGCGTTGGCCAGGAAGTCGACGCGCATCTTCTCCATGCGGCGCACGTCCGTCTCGTCGCGCAGCGCCAGCAGCGTCAGCGCCCCGCCGCCCCAGGCCGAAGCCTCGCGCGTCGGCAGAGGACGCACGAAGGCTCGCCAGTGCCGCTCCTGAACGCCGCCGCCGACATAATCGACCTCGGCGCCGACGCCTTCGAACAGAGCCTCGTCCACCGCCTCCAGCACGCGCGGCTCGCGCAGCACCGAGACCAGCAACCCCCCGCCCGTCCCGTTCAGCTTGAACAACTCGCGCGCCGCCGCATTGGCCAGGGCGATGCGGCGTCCGGCGATGTCGTCCGCCTCGCCGCCGCTGATGATCAGCAAGGGATCGTCCAGCGCCTCGAACACATCGCCCAGCAGGGCCGCATCAGGCCCCAGATCGACCGCGCCCGGCTCGAATTCCATCTCATCGGCGGCCGCCGGCGGATTGCGGTTCACCAGCCAGGTCGCCAGCGCGACCGCGACGGCCCCCGCCGCCAGCCAGCCCGCCAGCTCCGGCTTCATCACCGCCAGGACCGCCATCACCAGGATGGCGACGCCTCCGCTGGCGCCGGCGGTCCACAGCCGGGACGACGCCGTAGGCGCGACAGGTGACGGAGAGTGATCGTAAGGCATCTAGACCGACGTTATCTCATTATTCAGCAGCACGACCTATGGTTCGTCGGCAGCCCGCTGAGTCGGCCGGATCGACGCACGGGATGTGTAGCTTGGTTTCTTCACGGATTTACGGCGGAACGGCTAGGGGCTGAGGGAGCATCATGATGGGCGGCGTTCTGAGCTGTCTGGTTGAACGCCACGACTGGCGAATCGCCTCCCTGGCCATCCTGGCTTGCGTCTTCAGCATCGGCATCGCCCTGCTTCTGTCCGAACGCGCCCGTCGCCTGTCGCCCCGTGCGCGTCGTCCCTACACCCTGTCGGCGCCGCTGGTCGCCGGACTGGGCGTGTGGACGACCCACTTCATCGCCATGCTGGCCTACGACGTTGGGGTGGATATCCGCTACGATCCCTTGCAGACCTTCCTGTCGCTGGTGATCGTCACGGCCGCCTTCTGGGTCGCCATGCAGTTGCATCTGATCGGCGCGACCGAGGCAGGCTGGCGGCGCCGCTCCGCCCTGTCCGCCGGCGCCGTCATCACGGCCGGAGTCGCCGCCATGCATTTCGTCGGCATGGATGCGATGCGCCTGTCCGGGGCGGTCCTGACCTGGAACGCGCCGCGGGTCGTTCTGGCCGTGGCGGGCGCGCTTGTCCTGTTCAGCGCGGTCGCCTGGCTGCCTGCGATGAACAAGTGGCGCGGTCTGGCCGCCGCCACGGCCCTGTCTTCCGGCGGCGTCGCCTGGCTGCACTTCGTCGCCATGACGGCGGTAAGCCTAACCCCCGCGCCAGGCGTGCTTCTCAGCCAAGGGGCGAGCGCCGCCGTCGTCACCTTGTGGATCGCCCTCGGCGTGGCTCTGACCCTCAGCGTGGCCGCCTTCTTCACCGGCATGATCTGGTGGTCGCGACGCAGCGTCCTGGGGCAGCTTCTGGAAGCCGTCCAGGCCATGCCCGACGGCGTCGGCGTCTATGACGCCGATGATCGCCTCGTCATGTGGAATCAGCGCTACAGCGAGATTCACCCGCATCTGGCCCCCGTGCTGCGGCCCGGCGTCTCCTTCCGCGAAGTGCTCGAGGTCGGCATCAGGGCCGGCGTCTACGCCGACGCCATCGGTCGCGAAGAAGCCTGGATCTCGGAGCGCTTGACCAGCCGCCGAACGCTCCTCGCGCCGCGCGAAATGCAAGTCGCCGGCCGCTGGTTGCGCGTCCAGGACCGCCCCACCGTCGGCGGCGGCGCCGTCACCGTCTGCTCGGACATCAGCGACCTGAAGCGCAACGCCGACGCCCTGGCCGAGGCGCGCGACGCCGCCGACGCCGCCAATCGCGCCAAGAGCCGCTTCCTGGCCAATATGAGCCATGAAATCCGCACGCCCCTGAACGGCGTGATCGGCGTGGCCCAGGCGCTGACGCGCACCGAACTGTCGCAGCACCAGCAGGAAATGCTCGAGCTGATACAGTCGTCAAGCCGCACTCTCCAGACCCTCCTCAGCGACATTCTGGATCTGGCCCGCGTCGAATCCGGTCGACTGGAGCTGAAGGAGGAACCGCTCGACCTGGCCCGCACGGTGGAGGAAGCCGCCCTCCTCTACGCCGCCGCCGCCAGGGACAAGGGCCTGCAGTTCATTGTCGAGGTCGCGCCCGAGGCCCAGGTCTGGACCTATGGCGATCCGGTACGCCTGAAGCAGGTGCTGACCAACCTCGTCTCCAACGCCGTCAAGTTCACCGCCTCCGGCTTCGTCAGCCTGACCGTCGACGCCGTCCCGGCCGAGGCGCCCCAGACCCTGCGCTTCGTGGTCCAGGACACCGGGATCGGCTTCGACGCCCAAACACAGGCCCGCCTGTTCAACCGCTTTGAACATGCCGACGGCGACATCANNCCCCCCCACTCTCCCCCCCCCCCCCCCCCTCACCCTCACCGGCGCCCCCGTCCCCGCCGAGGCCCCCCAGCCCCTGCGCTTCGGGGTCCAGGACCCCGGGTTCGGCTTCCACCCCCAAACACAGCCCCGCCTGTTCCACCGCTTTGAACAGGCCGACGGCGACATCACCCGCCACTACGGCGGTTCGGGCCTGGGACTGGCGATCTGCCGCGAGCTGGCGGCCATGATGGGCGGCGACCTGGGTTGCGAGAGCGAGCCGGGCGCGGGCGCCGCCTTCATTCTCAGCCTGCCGCTCAAGCCGGCCCAGGCGCCGCCCGTCCCCCTTCGCCCCGCCCCGAAGGACGCGGTCGCCGCCGCGCCGGCCGCAGAAGCCGCGCCGCGCCGCCTGCGTATCCTGGCCGCCGACGATCATCCGACCAATCGCCGCGTCGTCGAGCTGATCCTGGACAGCACCGCCTTCGATCTCGTCTCGGTCGAAAACGGCGCCCAGGCGGTCGAGGCCTATCGCGCCCAGACCTTCGACCTGGTGCTGATGGACATGCAGATGCCGGTCATGGACGGCCTGTCCGCCGTGCGGGAAATCCGCCTGCACGAGACGGTCATGGGCCTGCCGCACGTTCCCGTGGTCATGCTGACCGCCAACGCCCTGGCCCAGCATCTGGACGAGGCCCTGGCCGCCGGCGCCGACCGCCATATGGCCAAGCCCTTCAGCGTCGAAGACCTGCTGGCCATGGTCTCGGACCTGACGGCACAGACGCCTCAGGCCGCGGAATTCGCGGCCTGAGGTCTCCTTCTTTCAATGCCGACGCGGCTCACTCGTAGCCGTGCGCCGCCTCGTTGATGACCTGGCTGGGCATGGTCGAGAAATCCACGCTCAGCGGACGGACCGCCTTGGCCTCGAAGGTCTTGAGCACGTGCTCCAGACGGCGGCGCACCTCGCGCTCGGCCTCGCTCGCTCCGTCCAGCGCCAGCGGCGCCAGGCAGAAGTCGATGATGGCTTGCGGACGGGTCATGGGCTCCATGTCATTTCCTTTCCTGTGAGGCGTGGAACTCAGGCGGCGTGGAACTGGGCGGTTTCGGTCGAGTCTTTCAGGGCCGTCGTCGAGGACTGGCCCGAGGAGATGACCGTGGCGACATCGTCGAAATAGCCGGTGCCGACCTCGCGCTGGTGGCGCGTGGCGGTGTAGCCGATCGCCTCGTTGGCGAACTCGCGCTGTTGCAGCTCCGAATAGGCCGCCATACCGCGATCGCGGTAGCCCGAGGCCAGCTCAAACATGCCGTTGTTCAGGCTGTGGAAGCCTGCCAGCGTCACGAACTGGAACTTGTAGCCCATGGCCCCCAGCTCGCGCTGGAACTTGGCGATGGTGTCCTTGTCCAGCTTGGCTTCCCAGTTGAACGAGGGCGAGCAGTTGTAGGCCATCAGCTTGCCCGGATGCTCCTTCTGGACCGCCTCGGCGAACTTCTTGGCGTCGTCCAGATCGGGGTGTGACGTCTCCCACCACAGCAGGTCAGCGTATTTCGCATAGGACAGGCCGCGTGCGATGCAGTGATCCAGACCCGTGCCCGGCTTCAGACGATAGAAGCCCTCGGGCGTACGGTTCTCGCGGTCGATGAAGGGGTGGTCCCTCTCGTCGATGTCCGAGGTGATCAACTGGGCCGACTCGGCGTCGGTGCGCGCCACCGTCAGGGTCGGCGTGCCGCAGACGTCGGCCGCAAGGCGCGCCGCGATCAGGTTGCGCTCATGCGCCTGGGTCGGGATCAGCACCTTGCCGCCCAGGTGGCCGCACTTCTTCTCGGACGCCAGCTGGTCCTCGAAGTGGACGCCCGCGGCGCCCGCCTCGATGAAGGCCTTCATGATCTCGAAGCTGTTCAGCGGTCCGCCGAAACCGGCCTCGGCGTCGGCGACGATGGGGGCGAACCAGTCGCGCTTGGCGCCGCCCTCGGCGTGCTCGATCTGATCGGCGCGCTGCAGGGTGCGGTTGATGCGGCGGCACAGTTCCGGCGCGGCGTTGGCCGGATACAGCGACTGGTCCGGATACATGGCGCTGGCCGTATTGGCGTCGGCCGCGACCTGCCAGCCCGACAGATAGATCGCCTTCAGGCCCGCGCGGACCATCTGCATCGCCTGATTGCCGGTCACGGCGCCCAGGGCGTTGATATAGGGCTCGCTGTGCAGCAGCTCCCACAGGCGGTTGGCGCCGCGCTCGGCCAGCGTATGGGTGACCGGCACCGAGCCGCGCAGACGCAGGACGTCTTCCGGCGAATAAGGGCGCTCAATGCCGTCGAAACGGCCGGCGGGCGAAGGAACCAGATCGGCGAAGGTCGTCATGTTCGTCTCGGTCTCGATAAGGCGCGGCCCCAAGAAGGAAGAATGGGCCGCCGTCCCGAAGACCTGAACACGCCGTCGTCACGATTGACACAGCGACGGCCGCATTATTCAAGTCAAACAGTCACATCATGACACTTGTCAGAAAGTCATGATGTGACATGATCGCGCCATGAACGCCGCCGTTGATCGCAAGCTGTTTCTGGGCGGCCGCCTCAAGCGGCTGCGGCGCGACCTTGATCTGTCACAGACGGCGATGGCGGCGGATCTGGGCGTCTCGCCGTCCTATCTGAACCATATCGAGCGCAACCAGCGGCCGGTCTCGGCCCAGCTGCTGCTGCGGCTGGCCGAGACCTATGACGTCGACCTGCGCAATCTGGGCCAGTCCGGCGGCCCGGCGTCAGAGGCGGAACTGGCCGAAGTCTTCGCCGACCCCCTGCTTCAGGGGCTGGCCGTGCCCCGCCACGAGATCATGCAACTGGCCGAGGATCAGCCCGCCGCCGCCGACGCCGTGCTGCGCCTCTATCGCGCCTTCACCGACCGCCGCGTGCGCGACCGCGCTGAGGTCGAGGCGGGCGGCGGCGCCGCCCCGACCGACAGCCCGTCTGAATGGGTGCGCGAATACGTCCAGTCCCGCCACAACCACTTCCCCGATCTCGACGCCCTGGGCGAGGCCCTGCACGACGCCCTGCGCGCCGAAGCCCCCGCCCCCGACGAAGGCTTCGAGGCCCTGACTCGCGCGCGCCTGTTCGCCCGCCACGGCCTGACGGTCCGCACCCTGCCCGCCGAGGTCATGGTCGAGTGGACCCGCCGCTTTGACCCACACCGGGGGCGGCTGCTGCTGTCCGATGCGCTCGGCCCGTCGTCGCGCGCCTTCGCCGTCGCCAACCAACTGGCCCTGATGGAGCACGGCGCCGAACTTCAGACCCTGACAGACGCAGCGAACGCCCCCGACGCCCCGACGCGCAACCTGCTGAAGGCCTCGCTGGCCAACACCCTGGCCGCCGCCGTGCTGATGCCCTACGCCGCCTTCCAGCGCACGGCCGAGGAAACCGGCTACGACTTGGCCCGGCTCCAGGCCCGCTTCGGCGTCGGCTTCGAGCAGGCCGCCCACCGGCTGACCACCCTGTCGCGGCAGACGGCGCGCGGCGTGCCCTTCTTCCTGATGCGGGTGGATCAGGCGGGCAATGTGTCCAAGCGTTACGCCTCCGGAGCCTTTCCCTTCTCGCGCTTCGGCGGCGCCTGTCCGCGCTGGCGGCTGCACTCGGCCTTCCGCACGCCGGGCCGCATCGTCACCCAGATCATTGAGACTCCCGACGGCGGCCGCTGGTTCACCCTGGCCCGCACCGTCGACCGCCAGGGTCAGGACGCCTTCACCGAGGGGCATGACCTCGCCATCGGCCTCGGCTGCGAACTGAAACACGCCCACCGCCTGATCTATGCGCGCGGCCTGGACCTGCAGAAACCCGAGGTCACCCCCATCGGCCCCGCCTGCCGCCTGTGCGAGCGCCACCCCTGCGCCGAACGCGCCGCCCCGCCGGTCGGCCGCGCCCTAACGGTTGACGACTGGTCCAAGTCGGTCAGCCCCTACCCGTTCGCCTAATTTCTCCTTCTCCTACAAAGGGGAGAAGGAAAGTCAGTGCGCCAGCATCAGCGCCACGGGCGCTTCGTTCAGCAAGGTCTGCGTCACCCCGCCGAAGATCCATTGCCGCATCCGCGCATGCCCCCAAGCGCCGGAGACCATGAGCCCCGCCCCCATCTCATCGGCGCAGCCGATCAGGCGACGGCCGTGCGTGCGGTCGTCGTGGGCGCGAGCGTCCGGCTCGGCGGCGACGCCGTGCCCTGCCAGCCAGCGCGCGACATCCTGCGTCCGCAAGCGGGCGCCGTCCGTATCGTCCGGGTCGCACAGCTCGACCACACGCACCCCGTCGGCGCGTTTCAACAGGGGCAGGGCGGCCTGCGCCGCCAGGCGGCTCTCGCGCGTGTCGGTCCAGGCCAGCAGCACCGGCGCATCCACCATCGAACGTATCGGGTTGGGTGGCAGCACCACCACCGGCCGTCCCGCGCGCATGGCCAGGTCCGCCGGGTGCGGCGCGCGCCAGGCGCTGGCCCCGCCCGCGTCGCGCCCGACCAGAGCCGCGTCCGCCGCCCGCAGGCAGCCCAGCGTCAGGCCCGTCGGATCGCCGACGTCGCCGCGCCACTCGCCCTCGACGCCCGCCGCCTCAATCGCGCCGCGGAACCGCTGCTCGGCCGACTTCAGCGTGGTTTCGTTGCGCGCCTGCTGGGCCGCCATCACCTCGCCCAGCAGTATGCCCGCCCCATAGGCGTCGGCCACCGGCGTCTCGGGCGCGCAGCCCGACACCCCGATCAGCCGCGCCCCATGCGCGCTGGCCAAGGCGCAGGCTTCGGTCAGGCGGGCGGGGTTGTCGGCTTCATCGTCGACATAGACGATCAGACTGGTCCAGGGCATGGCGGCCTCCTGTTTCAGGATACGCCCCATCAACGCGCCAAACGCCGTTCCGCGCCTTGAGCAGGATCAATTCGCCCGATCAGTTCATCAGAATGACGCGACCGCCCTCGACCCGGTGCGGCACGCCCGCGCGGCGGAACAGGCCGGCGATCTCGGCGGACGGATCGGCCGCGCCCTGATCCAGCATCCGCCCGATGTCGGCCGCCAGCGTCGGATCGCCCGAAACGCGCGTCAGGGCGTTCAGCCATTCGGCGCGGCTCAACACCCCGTCCCGGCGGTTGGCGTCCAGCAGAGGCCGCAGGAAGCCGAACCAATCGCCGCCGTCGCGCCGCTTCTGCGCCCCCTCAGCCGTCATGGCGAAGACCGCGCCGCAGGCGTAATAGGCGCGGTGCTCGCCGCGCTCGCCCGCCTCGGCCACGCCGCGTCCCTGGCTCAGGGTCACGCAGTCGTCGACCTCTTCCTGCAGGGCCTTGCGGTCGTCATAGGCCGGGTCCAGCGCCTTCAGCGCCCGCACCGCCATCAGATCGGCCCCACCCTCAGTGATCCAGGCGTCGCGGGCGAATTCGTACCTCACGGTCTGGCCCAGCCAGAAGTGGGCGCTCTCATGGCCGATGAACCAGCGGGACACCCGCTCCATCTCCGCCGTCGGCCGGGTCACGCCGGTCCCCTCGAACGACATGACGATCAGGCCGGGCAGGACGCTGCCGCCCATGCTGGTCATCCGCTCGGTCGGGCCGTTCCACGACACCATGACCACCGGATTGTCGCCGCCCGAGCCGGGCCGTCCCAGGCGTTGCAGGTAGAACTGGCCCACGCGCGGGGCGAAGTCGCGGATCTTCTCGCCGATCCAGGGCGGCAGATTGGGGTCCATGACCGTGGTCAGCCCCTCGCCCGGCGTCACCCGGGCCTGTCCCAGCAGGACATAGGACCGCTCGCCCGTCGTTGTCAGTTCCGCGTGGCGCTCGCCGTTGAACAGCACCGGCCCGTCCAGGTCGCGCCAAGTCACGCGCGACGCCCCGCCGTCCAGATTGACGCCGTTGAGATCCGCCGGCATCGCCTCCGCCGCCTCGGGCGAGCCGAGGGCGAAGACGTCCATCTGCCGCGTCGGCAGGGCCACCGCCCCGTCCGAAAAGACCAGGGTCTTGTATTCCGCCTCCAGTTCGACCGCCTTGGGCGTCACGCTGAAACGGACATGGCGCGGCACCGGGCCGCCGTCCATGCTGCGGATGATGTCGTAGTGGCCGCGTCGCTCCATCACCACGCCGGGCGTCTCGACCGTCCACTGACGCGGCCGCCACGGCTCGCGCACCTCCGAAATCAGCGCCGAGTCCATGAAGGCCCAGACCACGGCGTCGCGATTGAAGACATAGTCGACGGACAACCGCCCATCCTCGCGCGTCACCGTCACCTGCGGCGCCGCCTCGACGTTCCAGGGGCCGGGCGCAGGGCTCGCGGCGCAGGCGGTCAGCAGGATGGCGGCCGCGACGGCCGCCGTGGACAGGACTTTCAGACGCACGCACGGCTCCCGTTCTGTATAGTCCGCCGTCATCCTCGGGCTTGACCCGAGGATCCAGACCCTCGACGGCAAGACGTTCAACCGTCGCGCCCAGACGCGAACCGGCGTGTTTATGGATCCTCGGGTCAAGCCCGAGGATGACGGCGGAGGGGATAAGCTAACGCTTCCATTCGCCGCCCGTCATCTTACGCTTTGCTCAGCTTTACGCCCGTTCGAGGGCGCGGCCCGCCGCAGCAAGCTCCTCGGCCATCACCGCCTTCAGCCGCTCGGGCCCCAGGATGGTCGCCCGCTCGCCCCAGGTGAACAGGTGCCAGGCCAGTTCGCGCATGCCCGAGGCGCGGAACCGCACCACGACTGATCCGTCGGCCTGATCCTCGATCGTCTGGGTCGGGTGCCAGCGCCAGCCGCGCGCCTCATCCGCGCCCTCGGGCGTGATACGGACGGCGACCTCCTCGATCTCGTCCTGATAGATGCCGAAGGACTGGCTGGCGAAGGCCCCCAGATCGAAATCGGCGGGCGGGCGGGCCGTCCCTTCGCCCGCCTCGACCGCGCTCATCCGGTCCAGACGGAAGGTCTGGATGCGCCCGCTCTCGCGGTCGGCGGCCACCAGATAGTTGGCCCGCCCGAACATCAGGCCGCACGGCGTCATGGTGCGTGTGCGCGCCTCGGCGCCGGGCCGGGCGTAGATGAAGTTCAGCGGCCGCTCGGCCAGCACCGCCCCGCGAATCTCGGCCAGCACCGTCTCATCGGCGCTGGGGCGCGGCCCAGCCTGGACGGCGATGGTCTCGGCCCGGACCAGGGCCTCCAGATCGGGCGCCATACGGTTCAATGTGGTCGAACGCATCGCCGCCTTCACCTTGCGCTCAAGGCTTTCCAGCGCCGCCGCCCGCGCCGGTTCGCCCGCCGCGCGCAGGGCCGCCGCCGCCTTGGTCAGCTCCAGCATCTCGGTCGCCGTCGGCGCCTGTTCAAAGGCCGACAGCCCGCCCCGGATGCGCCAGCGCTTGGTCGGCGGATCCGACACCTCCTCGACCTGCGGGAACAGCATCAGCACGGCGTCGCGCATCCGCTCGGCCGTGCGGCGCCCGACGTTCAACTGGGCCGCCATCTCGTTCAGCGTCAGCCCCTCGGCGCTGGCCGCCATGCCCCGCGCCAGATCGATGACCAGGGCCGCCTTGTCGTGCCGCAAATGACTTCTCCACAGAGATACGTCCGAAACTGGCGCAATGCTGTCGCATCCTCTCATCATCAGCAAGAGGCAATCGCTTCAGGAGATCACGACATGGCCTTCGCCCGCACCCCGACGGTTCAAAAGCCCGCCCGCAAGACCTTCGCCGACCGCTACATGATCGTGCCGTGCGAAACCGAGAGCGATCTGGCCGTCATCTGGGACCGTCAGGAGGAACAGGTCGTGGACGTCATCAGCGCCTCGACCAGCCGCTACACCAACGAAGACGCCCTGTGGGACGAGTTCCACACCCCGCCGTTCAACGCCCGCTCCGACTGGCGCGCGGCGGCCTGAGCGGGAAAGCAGGTTGAGGAACCCTCCCCCACGCGCCCGCGTTGGCCCAGCGTGGCCGTATCGCCGCCACGCCCAAGGGGAGCTGAACTCATGACGTCGTCCAACGCCGCGCCTTCACTGGAAGGCTTCGTCAAATCCGCCCTGCATCGGTCGTGGTGGCTGTTGTTGTTGCGCGGGATCGCCGCCGTGGCCTTCGGCGTGCTGACCTTCGTCTGGCCGCAGATCAGCCTGCTGACCCTGATCATGGTCTATGGGATCTACGCCCTGGCAGACGGGATTCTGGCCTTGATCGCGGCGATCCGCGGCGGCGGCATGGTCCCCCGCTGGTGGCTGGCCCTGGGCGGCGTGGTCAGCATTCTGACCGCCGTCATCGTCTTCGCCTGGCCGGGTCTGACGGCCCTGGTCCTGGTCTATCTGATCGGCTTCTGGTCGATCCTGCGCGGCGTGCTCGAGATCATCGGCGCCATCCGCCTGCGTAACGAGATCGCCAATGAGTGGACGCTGGGCGCCGCCGGCGCCCTGTCGGTGATCTTCGGCCTGATCCTGGTCTTCATGCCCGGCGCCGGGGCCATCGGCCTGCTGTGGTTGATCGCGACCTGGGCCGTACTGTTCGGCCTGCTGCTGATCTGGGTCGCCTTCAAGGTCAGGACGCTGGCGAAGGCGTAAAGCTGGCGTTGCGCGCCGCGACCCGCGCGCGGATCTCGGCGCGCATCCGCTCCAGCTCAGCCGCGTCGATCAGGCGGCCGCGCAGCACCACGGCCTCGGCGTCGCGCGTGGCGCTGACGTCAGCCAGCGGGTCAGCTTCCAGCACCAGCAGATCGGCCGACTTGCCCGCCGCCACCGCGCCGTAACGCTCGCCCTGGTTCAGGAAGCGCGGTCCGTCCACGACCGAGCCCGCCAGGGCTTCGCGCGGCGTCAGACCCAGCGACACATAGAGCTCCAGCTCGTCGTGCAGCGAAAAGCCCGGATAGTTGAACGAGTTGAGGAAGCCCGCGTCCGTCCCGGTCAGAATGGTCACGCCCGCGTCGCGCAGCATGGGCAGGGTGCGTGCGGTGACGTCCTTGACGAAGTGGCGGTCCTCGACCTGCTGCGGCGTAGCCTGGGCGGCGCGCTGGACGCGCCAGTCATAGGTCGCCCGGATGCCCGGCCCGACATAGGCCAGGCCGTCGTCGTGCGAATGGTCGTCCTTGTCCAGATTGGCCAGGGTGGTCGAGCCGTAGAGGGTCGGCGACACGGCCGTGCCCAGCTCCGCCAGCCGCGCATAGACCCGGCGCGCCGTCTCAACGTCGAAGGTGTCGGCGTAGCGGCGCATGGTCTGGGCGTAAGTGTATTTGCCCGCCAAATAGTCGGCCGCGATGGCGGCTTCATCGCGCGATCCCGCCTTCATGGCGTAGTCGAGGTGTTCGATCGACGACAGGCCCGCCTCGGCCGCCGTCAGCACGGTGATGCTGGCCGGAATGTGGGCCGAGGTCTTCATGCCCCGCTTCTTCGCCTCGCGCACGGCGTAGAGGAAGAGCTCGGGCGTCAGGGTGTTGTCGGTGATCTTGACGAAGTCGACGCGCAGGGCCTGAAGCCGGTCCAGGGCGGCGTCCACGTCCGCCTCGCTGCCGGTCTCGATCACACCCTTCCAGACGGGGGCGATGCCCTCGATCTTGGGGCCGGAGGTGAAGATGCGCGGCGCATCGGCGGTCGGCGGCGTATCGCGCCAGTCCAGCACCTGCTGCGCCAGGTCGCCCGCCGCGTCGCGCACCGCCACCACGCCGTTGACCACGAACAGCGGCATCAGCTCGGCGTTCTCCTCGATCAGGGTCTCGCCGCCGCCGAAGTGAACGTGCATGTCCCACAGGCCCGGCATGACGTAGCGGTCGCCCAGATCCTGGGTCCGCGCGGCCCGATAGCGGCCCGCCTCGCCCTCAGGCCCCACGGCCACGATGTCGCCGCCGCGCACGGCGACCAGCTGATCCGGCGTCGTCGTCCCCTTCTCGACATCAACCACCGTGGCCGAGGTCAGCAGCAGGTCGACCGGCTGGACCGGCGTTTCGGCGGCGGCCAGCGGCGCCAGGGCGCAGGCGGACAGCAGGGCGGAGGCGGCGATCAGAAAGGTGCGCATGAATCCGCTATAATCGGTTCGCCGCCGTCGGCAAGCCAATCACGGATAGCGGCGTTTCATCTCGTCCCAACTGGCGACGCAGAGCGCGCGCAGCACGCCCATGTCCGCCTGATCCAGCCGCTTGATGTAGAGGCAGGCCACACTGGTCGTGTGCGGACCCAGCCGCGCCAGCATCGCCTCCGTCTGCGGCGTCGAGGCGAGATAGAGGGTCAGCGCCGCCTTGCGCGGCGAGAAGCCCATGCGCGGCCAGTCGGCGCTCTTGCCGTCGGCGGTGACGTTGGCGTAGCGGCCGAAGCCGACGATGGACGGCCCCCACATCACCGGCGCCTCGCCCGAAACCGCCTGCATCAGGGCGCAGAGCGTCCGCCCCTCCTCGCGTCGCCGCGCCGGTTCGACCGCCGCCAGAAAATCCTCAACCGAGGCGTCGGTGGGCTTGGTCTTCGGTTCGCTCATTCCCGGCCTCCCGCTCAGGACAGGCCGCCACCTTGCGCCTGTCCGATCCGCCCCGCCAGACACCATCCGCCGAGCGCGCGCGTTCTCAGCCAGCCGCCCGCGGGAACCGTGACCCACTGACCCGATCCGGCCGCCAGGGTCTCGCGCCGCACGCCCGTCTCCGTGGCCAGCTCGACCTGAAGCGCCGCGCCCATATAGGCGGTCCACAGCTCCTCGGCTTCGGTGGCGCGCCAGTCGTCCGACGCCTCGGGCGTCAGCAGGCGATAGGCGCCGACCGCCTCACCGCGCGCGGCGGCGTCCGCCCCCGCCATGGGCCGCCCCCAGCCGCCCTCGACCAGCGGCCGCAGCCCCAGGTTCTCGACGACCTCATCCACAGTGAAATCCACTTCCCCTCGCCAGCCACGGAGGTTCGACACGAACGCGAAGCGCTTGATGGCGCGCTTCGCCTGTCAGGCCAATGCCCCCTGCAATACAGCCACATTTCAAACACAGAACATCGTTCTCATGACCAGACGTTCAGGGGGCTCTCAATGCTGATCGTTCTCATGTCGCTGGCTATCGCACAGTCCGCGCCTTCTTCAGTCAGCGAGACCTGCTCTCACGATCGGGCGGCGCTTCTCGCGCTGCCGCCCGCCGCCTTTGACCAGGATATTCAGGGCGGCTGGCGCCCCTTGGCTGAAAAGCCCGAATGCGCAGCCGTCGCCGCTGACCTGCTGGCCGACTATCGCAAGGCGCGTTGGAGCGACCTAACGCCGAGCGAACTCCACACCAACTACTGGCATGAGGGCCAGCTCCGTGCGGGGCTGGGCCAGACGCAGGCGGCGACGCGGCTGATGATGGCCGGAGTGAATCCTGACATGTCTCGCAGTGGCTTTTCCGATTATGCGCTTGGGACCATCGCCTTCCTTCACCAGGACCGCGCAGGCCTGATCGCCGCAAGAGAGCGGCTGGCCGCCCTGCCCAAGCCGCCCGATTTTGATCAGGCGGCAGCGCGTTTCAAGGCACAGTACGGCTTCGATCTGGAATGGCCGGTCAACCTCAAGGTTCTCGACGGCTTCGTCGCCTGCTTCGATCGCCCGTATAGTGAGGCCTACGGCTCCTGCCCGACAGCAGCGGACAGCCCGCCTGCCGGACGCCACTGACCATTCTCGAACACCACCTCATCCCCGCCGCGCCAGGGCACGCGGCTCAACGGCCCGCCGGTCAGGCCGTAGCCGACGATCGCGTATCGCACGCCCGGTTTCAGCGCCGCCGCCTCTACCGTCGTTTCGAACCCCTCGGGCGTCTCGCCATAGACCACCTGCCTCAGGCCCCGGCAGTCGCGGCCGCGCGCCTCGATCGACCAGACCGGGCGCATCATGGCGTTCGACCGCTCATGCACGGCGATGCCGCCCAGGCAGGCCTTCTCGGGCTTGGCGGGATCGACGCCGAAGGTCGCGACCGGCCGTTCCAGCCCGCCGCTGATGTTGACCGGGATCATCGCCGAGCACGCCGCCAGGACGACGGCCGCCGTCCCCAGCGCCGCCCCGATGCGCCAAACCGCGCCGCGCTTCATCGCGTCGCCCTCAGCAGCGGCCGTAGGGGACGTAGCCGACCTCGATCTCGTCGATGCGGACGGCCTTCAGCTCGCGCACCGCCATTTGGTCGAAGTCCGCGCTGCAGTTAAAGGTCGTGTCGATCACATAGTCCTCGCCCTTGGCCGCCTTGATAGCGTCGCGGATGCGGAAGGAGGCGTCGATCGTGGCGTCGCTGACCATCACGGCCGAGGTGCGAATGCCCGGCGAGACGCGCGGGCCGGCGCTTTCCAGATAGAGCCAGGGATCGGCCGCATTGCCGCACAGCATCAGGCAGTCGGCCTTGAAATCGGCGTTGCCGCGCGCGGCGGCGAACTCGCCCATGGTCAGGTCGATCTTCTGCGGCAGATTATAGTCCTTCAGCGCCGCCAGCGCCTGGGTCGAGCAGGCCGGCGTCATCGGCACGGCGTAGCCGACGACCTCGTCGCTCTCGGCGCGGACGCGGACCGTGCAGCCGCCGATCTCATAGGTGCGTTCCTTGTCCTGAACCGTGCGGGCCGGACCCAGCTTGGATTCCAGATAGGCCACCTGCACGCCCATCATCTGGTCGATGGTCGGCGCGCCGCCCGTTGCGGGCGCGGCCTCAGCCGCCGCCTGGGTCGCCTCGGCGGGGGCGTCAGCCTTCTCGGCCGTCTTCTCCGCCTGACCGCAAGCGGCCAGTCCGGCCAGGACGCCCAGCACGGCGACGGTTTTCAGTCCTTGGAATGCGGTCATGATCTCTCCACAGCTCAGGTTGAGCGTCGCAAGCCAACGCACCGCCGCGCGAAGGGTTCTCGCGCACGAACGTCAAAGGGCCTTCACGATCCCTTCGACCATCTTCTTGGCGTCGGCGAACAGCATCATGGTGTTGTCGCGGAAGAACAGCTCGTTCTCGACCCCCGCATAGCCGCTGCCCATCGACCGCTTGATGAACAGGACCGTGCCCGCCTTCTCCACGTCCAGCACCGGCATGCCGTAGATGGGCGATTGCGGATCGGTCTTGGCCGCCGGATTGGTCACGTCGTTGGCGCCGATGACGAAGGCCACGTCCGCCGAGGCGAACTCGCTGTTGATGTCCTCCAGCTCGAACACCTCGTCATAGGGCACGTTGGCCTCGGCCAGCAGGACGTTCATATGCCCCGGCATCCGGCCCGCGACGGGGTGGATGGCGTATTTCACCTCGACGCCCTCTTCCTTCAGCGTGTCGGCCATTTCGCGAAGGGCGTGCTGGGCCTGGGCCACCGCCATGCCGTAGCCGGGCACGATGATGACCTTGGAGGCGTTCTTCATGATGAAGGCGGCGTCCTCGGCCGAGCCCTGTTTGACCGGCCGCGTCTCGACCGCCCCGCCGCCCGCCGCCGCGCCCGCCTCGGCGCCGAAGCCGCCCAGGATGACGCTGACGAAGCTGCGGTTCATCCCCTTACACATGATGTAGCTGAGGATCGCGCCCGACGACCCGACCAGGGCGCCGGTGATGATCAGGGCGATGTTCTCCAGCGTGAAGCCCAGCGCCGCCGCCGCCCAGCCGGA